>JAEUIR010000001.1:83696-87778 GCA_016795025.1 Phycisphaerales bacterium | reverse complement strand
CTCGCGATTCGCTCCGAACGCCCTTTTTCTTCGCCGCCTCGCTTTGAATTCCGCGCCGGTTTCGCGACAATGCCGTGAATCCTCGCAAAGGAGCGCGGCCATTCGTATCACCACGTTTGTCGATCGCGACTGGATCATCGCTCCGCCGCACCCCGAACGCTCGCGCCTCGCGCGCGAGGCCGACATCGCGGAATTGCTCGCCCAGTTGCTGCTGAATCGCGGCGTAAGAACCGCTGTCGAAGTGCGCGAGTTTCTCGCGCCCGACATGCGCGGCCTGCTTCCGCCCGAGACGCTGCCCAACGCGCCGGCGGCCGCCGAACGTCTGGTTGCCGCGCTTCGGGAAAAGCGCCGCATCGTCATTTACGGCGATTACGACGTCGACGGGGTCACGGCCACGTCGATCCTCTGGCATATGTTGACGCTGGCCGGCGCGGACGTCGCCGCTTACATCCCCAGCCGCATGGACGAAGGCTATGGGCTGAACGGCGAAGCTCTTGAGAAGATCGCCGCCGATGGCCCGGCTACGGTGATCACCGTCGATTGCGGCGTGACAGCCCTCAAAGAGGCCCGGTGTGCCCGTTCGCTCGGGCTGGAACTCATCATCACCGATCATCACGAAATGCAGGCGGCGCTGCCGGATGTGGACGTTCTGGTTCATCCGAGACTCGCGGGCGGCTCGCCGAATCCCGATCTGAGCGGCGCGGGCGTGGCGCTGAAAGTCGCGTGGGCGTTTGCGAAGCTCGCTTGCGGAGGCGAACGCGTCGGCCCGCAATACCGAGAAGCGCTGCTCGACGCGATGGCTTTTGCGGCGCTCGGGCTCGTCGCGGATGTTGTGCCGCTCACCGGCGAAAACCGCATCATCGCCAGCTACGGACTGCGGCAATTGCGGCACACCGGCAATCCCGGCCTGCGAGCGCTGATCGAAGTGTCCGGCCTGGGCAATCGAGAGACGCTCGACGATTACGACGTTGGTTTCATGCTCGCACCACGTTTGAACGCGGTCGGTCGGCTCGGGCATGCGCAGCTCGCAGTCGAGTTGTTCACGCGGGCCGATCCTGATCGCGCCCGCGAGATCGCGGCCACACTCGACACGCAAAATCGGCGACGCCAGGAAGTCGAGCGCCGCATTGTGCGACAGGCCGAGGACATGGTTGTCGAGCGCGGATTTCATCTCGACGGCTGCCGCGCCATTGTGCTGGCCAGCCGCGAGTGGCACGTCGGCGTCATCGGCATTGCCGCCGCACGGCTCGTCGATCGTTTCCAGCGGCCGACAATTTTGATCGCGCTGGATCAGGAACAGGGGCAGGGCAGCGGCCGAAGCGTTCGGCACTTTCCGCTGCACGAAGTGCTGAGCGCGTGCAGCGCGCACCTGGTGAGCCACGGCGGCCATGCGATGGCGGCGGGCGTCCGCGTGAAGTGCGATATGGTGGATGAGTTCACCACCGCGTTTCAAGCTGAGGCCGCGCGGCGGCTGACGTCGAATGACCTACGGCCGCGTTTGCAGCTTGATGACGAGGTGCGGCTCGACCAGCTTACCGAAGACGCGGTGGTTCCAATTCAGCGCATGGCCCCGTTCGGGACCGGCAACCATCGCCCGCGACTGGCCACGACGACGGTCGACCTGGTGGATGAGCCGCGCGTAGTTGGCAAGTCGGGCACGCACTTGCAGTTCACCGTGCGGCAGGGGAGCGCGTATCGCAAGGCCATCGCGTTCAACCGCGGCGATCAGGCGCGGCAGCTATCGGAGCATCGGCGATTGCGGCTCGCGTTTGAGCCGATTGTGAATGAATGGAACGGCACGCGGCGGATCGAGTTGAAAGTACTGGATTGGAAGCTGGGCGGGTGACGCGGGCGCGCGACGCGCTTGCGGTGGGCTGATTGGCGCGACATTCACGGAGTGGTCGGCATGGCAGAGCGATTGCGCGAGTTTCGCGAGTTTCGCGAGAAGATGAACCAGCGCATCCTCGCGGCGGGCAATTTGAACATCAAGCGGTTCTTCACGCTTGACGGCGCAGCATACGAATCAGGCTCGCTGGACGAAAAAACAAAGGAACTGTGTGGATTGACGGCATCGATGGTGCTGCGATGCGACGACTGTATCGCGTATCACGTCATCCGCTGCAAGGAAGTGGGCGTCACAGACGAGCAGCTTCTGGAGGCATTCAACGTCGGGTTGATCGTGGGTGGGTCCATTGTGATTCCGCACTTGCGGCGCGCGGTTGCGCTGCTGGATGAGTTGAACGCGGAGCCGCGCGAAAAGTAACGAGCGCGGTGCAGCGACGATCGTGCTGCGGGGCTGCTTCATGCAACGCGGCTTGGACGACGGCGGCGGTGCGCGGAAGCTGCGGGGTCACGGCTCGACGATGTTTTCGCGTATCGCATAGCGCGCCAACTCGACTCGATCCCGAACGCCGAGCTTGCGGAGCAAATTGGTGCGATGTGAATCGGCCGTCTTGTAGCTCACGGCCATTCGCTCGGCCGCCTGTCGCAAAGACATTCCCCGCGCCAGCAGGGGCAACAACTCCGCTTCGCGCCGTGTCAGGCTCAGTGCCCCGGCGGCCGGTCGCTGATGGCACATCAACGCTTGTTCGATCCCGGCGCTGAAGTAGGAGCGGCCGGCCAGAAGCGAGTCAATGGCGGCCGCCAGATCGGCTACGCCGCCGTCCTTCAGCACGTAGCCATCCAGCCGGATCTGTGCCCAGGGCTGGATCGCCGTCGCCTCAAAAGCGACGCTCAGCACGAGCAGCCGCGTCTGCGTGTTGAGTCGGGGAATCATTTGAAGCGCGTCACGCACGGCCGGCGTCGCGGCGTCGGCATCCGCGATGGCAAGGTGCGGAGCGCTGCGCATGGCGTTCCACACGTTGGTGGGCGCGTAGTCGCTTTCGACCGCGACATTGCGTTTGAGTTCCTGTTCGAGGATCAGGCGAACGCCGTGCCGGTGCAGCACCGAGTGCCCGAGCAAATAAATCGTGGCTGCGCAGTGCGAAGCGATTTCTCCGCGTTCGATCACGGGCAATTTCTCATTCCTGAGCGCTCGACGGGTTAGCCCGGTGCTCGCCGGGCGTGCCGCGCGTCGATGATGCGTTTTCCCCGGGCCGTTCGTCAGATCATACGAATTCGATCGGCGACCTCGGTATCGGGCGAACGCCTGAATCCCGGAATTCTAAGACATAGGCCCGGCGACTCAGGCTTTAGCCACGGCCTGAACAGCGGCGATGAGTGCGGAGCGGTTGAGATCGACTGAAACCCCGACACGGAATTCAAAATGCAGAGTGCAAAAAGAAACCGCCCGTTGAAGAATATGGCTTGGGGGCGCAAGCGCGCGAGACGGCGGCCGAGCGAGTAGCTTGCGTATCGGCGGGGAGTGGGAGATTAGGGTGTTGGAATCCCCATCTCGCGCATCACCATTTGAAGATCATGCCAGGCCTTCGCTTTTTCGCCCGGTGAACGCAGCAGATACGCCGGGTGAAACGTGGGCATGAGTTTTGCAGGCGGCAATTCATATGCCGCATGAGTCGGCGTCGGAAAATCATGAAACGCCCCGCGCAGCCGGCCGATCGGAGTTTTGGTGGCGAGGAGCGTCTGCGACGCCGGAGCGCCAAGCGTCACGATGATCTTCGGGCGCAGGATCGCGAGTTGCCGAAACAAGTACGGCGAGCACGCCGCCATTTCATCTTCAGTTGGGGTCCGATTGCCAGGCGGCCGACACTTCACGACGTTGCAAATGTACACATCGTCGCGCTTCAGCGTCATGGCTTCGATCATGCGCGTCAGCAGTTGGCCGGCTTTGCCGATGAACGGCAGCCCCTCGCGATCTTCGTCCGCGCCGGGGCCTTCGCCGACAAACACCAGTTGAGGACGGGCCGGTCCGACGCCAAAAACGGTTTGGGTGCGGCCGCTGTGCAGGCCGCAGCGACAACAGCCTCGAACACAGCGCGTGTCGAGCGTTTGCAGCGCGACCTTGAGATCCGGCAGCGGAAACTGGTACGAAGCGTGAAGTTTGCGCGCCTCCATCGCTACCACGCCGCGGATTACCTTTATCTTGTGACCACGGCCGGGCTGATCGAACCGCAAGATCGGAA
>JAEUIR010000001.1:0-83686 GCA_016795025.1 Phycisphaerales bacterium | reverse complement strand
CGAGACGCAGGCCAAGATCGCCGAGATCATCCGCCAGCGCCAGGACCAGCAGCTTGCAGCACAGTCGCAGATGCTGCAGGGCTATGGTGCACTGTTCGGCAGCATGGCCGACATCGCGCGCGCGTTCGGTGGGGCCGCCTGTGAACGTGTCGATATTGGTGGCTGGGCCGCTCGCGGCGGCGGCGCGGCGGCTCGCGCGGTCACCGTGTTTTGCACAGCCGGGGGTTGCGGAGCGGTCAGCGGCGCTACATTCCGCGACGCGGCTGGTGGTGTTGCCGTTCGGCGCGCCGCCGGCACATCGACGTGCTGCGCGCCGAGCCGGCGCTCATTGTTCAGCCATTCGCGCAAAACTTGCGGTATATCGCTCATCGCACGCGGACGATACCGCAACACATCGCGGCCGCACAAGAACAAACCCTGCGGCGGCTCGCGATACGCGCCGAGCATGCTTAAGATGCCGCGCGATGGCTCATGGATCACTTTATTCGACGGCATTTCCGCGTCCGCCGCGCAAGCCGCTCTCGCTCTCCATCGTGCTGCCGTGCTACAACGAGGAAGAGAACGTCGAGCGCGTGGCCGGCGACGCGCTGCGCATGGCCCGACAGTTGGCCGACGACTACGAAGTGGTAATCGTCAATGACGGCAGCCGCGACCGTACCGGCGAATTGGCCGAAGCGATGAGCAGGCGGGATTCGCATTTGCGCGTGGTGCATAACAATCCGAACAAGGGATACGGCGGCGCGTTGGCGGCGGGATTTCGCGCGGCTTCGAAGCAATGGGTGTTCTATACGGACGGCGACGGCCAGTTTGATCTCGGCGAATTGCCGAAGCTGCTGCCACTGCTTGAGCAATACGACATCGTGACTTGCTATCGCGCCAAGCGCCGCGACCCGATTCATCGAAAAATCAACGCGTTTATGTGGACGAGCCTGGTTGGATTATTATTTCGGCTGCGAATTCGCGACGTGGACTGCGCTTTCAAAATCTATCCGAAGCATCTATTCGAGCGCATCACGATGCATAGCAATAGCGCGCTGATCGACACCGAAGTGCTGGCCAAGGCCCGCAATCTCGGGTACACGATGACGCAGATTCCGGTGACGCACCTCCCCCGAGCGGCCGGTACGCAGACCGGGGCCAAGCTGAGCTCAATATTCAAGGCGTTTCGCGAATTGTTCGCGCTCTATCGAAATATCAACGCCGAAGGTCGCGAGCATGGGGGCGGTCGCGCAAATTAGGAACGCCCGGCGCTGCGACCGGCCGGCAGCCGGCGTGTAAAAAATACGCCGGCACGACATGCCGCGTCGAAAGGAGCACGCAGTGGACCTGACCCAACCCAGCCGATTCTTCTGGGCGCATGCCCGCCGTCGATATTGGCGAAATTCGGCGACTTGCGCGGCCGCGCTGCTGATTGTCGCGCTGGGCGGTTGCGTAATGCCGATGAGCGTAACGAGATCATTCGGCAGGGGCGTATTGCTCGATCCGCAAGGAACAACATTTGGCTGGTCGCCCACGCTCGGAAGCACGATGCGGCGCTTGGCGGCCGAGAATCTGGCGAATCATGTGGCCATTCTCGACACGATTGCGGATGAACTCGCGACAAAGGGCTATTCGCTTTGCGACGACGGCACGCCGGACTATTGGGCGTCATACGACACGGACGCCCGCGACACGGTGAATCCGTGGACAAACAAGCCAATTACGGAGCTAACGTTCACCGTGAGCATCCGGCAGGCATCGACGGATCAGGTTTATTACAAGGGAACGGCGTTTATTGATGTGGATGGAACGGCGTCGCCCGAAATTCGCATGAACACGCTTCGTGCGGCTGTGCAACGGATACTGGATCACTTTCCGCGGCACGAGGTTGAGGACGATTAGACGCGGAGTTCTCCACATGCGGACGAGCGTCGTCTGTGTCCCGCCTTCTGCATCCCGATCATCCAGCGCTGGATTTTCGCGAGAACAATCCTTTAATCACGGCGCCGATCGCAACTAAGCCGATGATGATGAACTTGCCCGCCGCGGCGAGGAACTTGCCGATCACCTTGAACAATCCGGCCTTTGCCGCGACCGCCGCCGCGCCGCCGGTGACCAGCGCTGCAAGCCCATATTCCGCAATGCGGTCGCCCGGTTTGAATTCGGCGTATTGCTTGCCTGGAACGAACTGATAGCCCTTCATGATGTTCTCGAAGGCGGGAATGCTCGCGCTGAGTTTTGTCGGATCGACCACCAGCGTCACTTCCATCACGCCCTCGCGCCCCAGGCGGCGCGTGTTGTAGTTCACGACCTCATCGCCCTCGCTCTCAAACCGGACAGCCCAAACGAGATTGTTCGTGGCGGTGTCGTATCGCGGTGGCTGCTCCCAGCCGACGATTTTCAGCGGCGGAAATCCGCGCTTCTTGCGTTCTTCGTTTCCGGCCTCATTGCCCGCGCGGATGGACTTCAACATCGCGTCCGCGTCCAGCTTGTCGCGCTCGTCGTCCTTTACGTACCCGCAATCGTCATATTCATATACGACGAACCAGCTCAGATCGTCCGGGCCGACCAACCCCAATTCACGGCCGCTGGTGGGGTTCCCGAATGATTCGAGCAGATTTTGCGTGTCCGATGCGCGAAGAAATGCGTAGCCTTTTGGAACCTGCACTTCCGCATGCGCCCCGATCTTGCCCACGGCCGGCCCGCGCTTCCACGGAAACGCCTTCAGGAAATCCTCTTTGGATTCTTCTTGCGCCAATGCGACCGTCGCGCTGATGAGCAGCCACGCGGCAAGTGTTGCGCGAATCGCCGGATGGCCGCCGACATGGTTTGTGGAAGCGAATGATTGCATGAGCAAACCCCTTGCGGCCGGCGGCGAATGAGTCGCGGCCGGCCCTGTTCGGCCCAGAGCTGGATCATCCTGGTTCGATGGTGCTTTCGCCGGAAAGCTTGATTTTATTATGCCCCGGCGCAGCGGCTCATTCAACACAATTTCACGACGGAAACGGACTCCATCCGACGAATTGTCGCCTCCGATAGAACCACAAAGCGACAACGCGCAACCAAACGAGGCCGCACCGTGCATCCCCAGCCCAGTCACGCCAAAATCCTGCCGATCGATGAGCTGCTCATCCGCCTCGCGCCCGATCGATCCTCCGGAAAGTCCGTCGTTCACTGCCACGGGTGCTTTGACATCGTGCATCCCGGGCACGTGCGATATCTTGAAGAGGCGCGGCGGCTGGGCGACATCCTGGTCGTGTCGCTGACGGGCGATCAGCTCGTCACCAAAGGGCCCGGGCGACCATACATCCCGCAAGAGCTTCGGGCTGAGAATCTGGCCGCGCTGCAATTCGTGGATTGGGTGGTGATCGATCCGCATCCTACGGCGTGCGAGCTGATCGCGCGGCTCAAACCCGACATCTACATCAAGGGCCGCGAATACGCCACGTCAAACGACCCGCGCTTCCTCCGCGAAAAGCACAATGTGGAACAGGGCGGCGGACGCGTGTTGTTTCACACCGGCGACGTGGTGTTCAGCTCGACACGCCTGCTGGCCGCATTGCAGCGCGACGACCTGCTCGAGAGCCGG
Organism: Phycisphaerales bacterium; assembly: GCA_016795025.1. Taxonomy (GTDB): domain Bacteria; phylum Planctomycetota; class Phycisphaerae; order UBA1845; family Fen-1342; genus JAEUIR01. The sequence continues at coordinate 80,118 of JAEUIR010000001.1, read as the reverse complement.
CGGTTGCGAGCGTTCTGCGAGCGCCATGCGGTCGAGGCCGGCGGCCTGTATGAGGTGATGAATGCGATCGCCGATCTACCCGTGCTGGTGGTCGGCGACGCGATCCGCGAGCGATATGTTCATTGCGACGCGATCGGCATTGCGACCGATGCTCCCGTGCCGCAATTACAGCGCGTCGGCGAGCAGGAATTCTGGGGAGGAGCGGCCGCGGTCGCGCTGCAGCTCGCGGCCCTCGGCGCTCGTCCGACGTTGTTGACGGGCGCGGGGCGCGAGCCCGGCCAGCGCGACGCATTTGCGGAGCTTGGGGCGCGCGGCGTCGGAGTCGAGTTGTTACCTTCGCGACCGGACATCATCACGCGCACGACGATCCTGGCGGACGAGGCGAAAGCACTCAAATTGGTTGAAGGGCACGTTTCGCCACTGGATAGCGCGCTGGAGCAGGAGGCGCTGGCGTGGATTCAGGCGCGGCTGCCGCGGACGCGCTTGCTCGTATGGTCGGATGACGGCTACGGCATGGCGTCTCCGGGATTGGTGCGCGACGCGACGCTGGCCGCGCAGAGCCTGCGGCTGACCGTTGCCGCCCAATCCCCCGGTGCGCGTGGTGATCTGCGGAACTTTCATCGCGCCGACCTGATCCTCGCCACCGAACGGCAGTTGCGCGAGGCTATGCACGATATGTCGTCGTCGCTGCCGGCGGTGGCGTGGAATCTGCTCAGCAGCACGAGCGCCGCATCGCTGATTGTCTCGTTACGCAAAACAGGCCTGATGGCGTTTTCGCGCGCGACGGCGGATGGCACACGCGATGCTACTGACGATCGTCTTCGGAGCGATTACTTGTCGTCGCAGGCGGCGCACTTTGTCGACGCGCTCGCCATCGAGCACGCGGCGCTGGGAGTTTCCGCACTGGCCCGCTCAGTCGGCGCTTCGGATCCGGCGTGTACTTATCTGGCCTGCGGCGCCGCCGCGATTAGTGCGGAGCGCAGTGCTGACCGCCCTGTGACGGCCGCGGAGATGCTCCGTTGGCTGGCGCAGCGACCCGAGCTTCACGCGGCGGGAAAGTTTGTGGCGGATGTCCCGGAGCTTTGGATGAACAAACCCTCTTCCGCGGCGGCCTCGAACGTGGTCGAGGCGGAGATGGGCGCATGAGCGATCTGGCAGCGCGCGACATCAGTCTGTACGTGCCCGTGCGCAACGCTGCGCGAACGCTGCGCGCGACGCTGGCGAGCATCGCTGCTCAGTCATTGCAGCCGGCGGACACGTTTCTGGTCGTCGATTTTCGCTCGACCGACGAGAGTGTGGAAATTGCCCGCGAATCCGGCATGCGCATCGTCGAGCAGCGCGAGGGACGTTTGGGGCATGCCCGCAATCTCGCAATCGAGGCCTGCAAAACGCCCTGGCTGGCGTCGTGCGACAGCGATGTGACCTTGGAGCGTGACTGGCTTGCGAAGCTCGCGAGCCGCGCGAGCGAGCGCGTCGCCATTGTCGGCGGCTGCACCAACGAGCGCATTTTCACCGACGGAGATCGTTGGCGGGCCGTTAATTTGCCGCACAACTGGGGACCGGCCGCGTTTGACAACCCGTTCATGCTGGTGAGCGAAATGCTGGCGCGCGTCTCCGCGCTGCGCTGCGTCGGCGGCTATCGCGCGGATTTGCAATCGTGGGAAGACTCGGACTGCTGCCAGCGCGTGCGGCAGGCAGGCTATACGCTGCGCTACGAGCCCGGTGCGGTAGCTTGGCACGACCGCCGCGACTCCATCGAGCAGGTGCTCGACTTGCGCTGGTTCTACGCCTCATATCGTCAGCGCGCCCGTCTTGAGAGTTTGAGCGGCCTGGTCGAAAAGCTGGCCGTCAATCGCGCGTATTGCCTGCAAAGCCTCTCGCAGACGATTCACAGCGAATACCCGCAAGTCGCCGCCGCGAGCGTGATGTTGTGGTTTCATCACATTGTGCATGACCTGTGCGCGGCGCTGCGTCAATGGCCGCTGCTCGCTGTCGAGCAATGCGAAACGCTATCGAGCGCGGCGCTGACCGCCGCGCTTGGTGTTCTGGACACGCGCTGGGGCGCAGCGCTGGCGCCGATGTCGCGCGTGTTGCCGCGCAGCGTCGGCGAGGCGTCGGCACGAATGAAGCAGGCAGAGCGCCCCGGCCGCATGGGCGAATGGCTGGCGGATCAGCCCGGTTTCGCGACTTATTGCAACGCGGTGAGCGCACGAACAGCCGAATTTCTCAGCGCGATCCCGGCGGAGGTGCGCGAGCTCGTCGCCGATTCCGGCACGTATCTGACAGATGCCGCCGCCGCGAAACCGGTCCGCCTTGTGGATTGGGGCTCCACGGAAGCCGATCGCCGCAGCCTTCGCTCGCAATCGCTCGAACCGGCGTGGCATTGGCCCGGCCTCCGCGCCCGCCTCGAATCGGTTGGTATTCGCGATCTCGACTCGATGACGATCGTGGAGTGGGGTCGCTCGCTCGGCGTGGAGCGCCCCGCGCTTCGCGGTGAGGACGTTTGCGCTGCTGCCGGCCGCGCGGGAACCTGTTCGCAAGAGCGCTCACCCTATGGCGCGAGTGATTCGCCGCGCCTGGCGGTCTTGCCACATCTTGAGTGCTTTTCCGATCCGCGCGGCACACTGCGAAGCGCCCTTGTGTCTGCCCGGGTCGCGATCATCGGCTATCGGACGCCTGCGTTTTTTCTGCCCGGTGTGCCCATCCTGACAGCCCGCGATATCGCTTCGATCTGCGCAGCGGCCGGCTTTTCGATTCACGAGTTTTACACGGAGGCGTCGCGTACCGTCCTTGCGGTGGAGTCCGCCGGGATGGCGAACAGCGACGAAACGTCCGAGATTGTAACCGCGCACGCGGTATGACCCGGCCCCCGCCGTCTTGTTGACAGGCAATGTCGACAAAATACGCCCACAAACTGCTGAAAATCCGATTGCGATTCCGCGCCCCCGCGCTATACTTGCGGGTGTTCCGGGGCCGTCGATTGCGATGACGCGATGCGATTCGGCCAGGACCCAAAACCCGGCTGTCGGTGGTTCGCTCGGCCGGTGGTCATATCGCGTATTTCGTCCCGTGGATTCGTCGGAGCATATGAATGAGCGCGACACTGGCGTGCATTGGCGGCACTTCGGCGTACGACCTGCTTCGCGAAGGCGCCCTGCTCGCGAGCCGCGTCGGTCCGATGCAAACGCCGTTCGGCGAATCGCAGCCGATCTATCTGTGCGCATCGCGTTTCGGCGAGTTCTATTTTTTGTCGCGACATGGCGAAAACGGCTACGAAGTTTCGCCCAGCTTTGTGAACTATCGCGCGAATGTATTCGCGCTCAAGTCCTTGGGCATCCGCACCGTTGTTTCCTGGAGCGAAGCTCGCGCCGTCTCGCACAATTATAAAATCGGGCAATACGTGCTGGTCGATGACATCATCGACGAAACACGCTGCCGCTCGCACACCTTCTTCGAAAACCACGGTCTGAGCAGTGTCCGCCAATGGCCCATGTTTTGCCCCAGTATCCGAGCGGCTCTTTCGACCACGCTGCATGAGGAGGATTGCCGCTTCGCCGATCGCGGCGTTTATGTCTGCGTCGAGGGGCCGCGGCAAGAAACGCCGGCCGAGGCCCGCAAGTATCGTCAGTCCGGCGGCGAGCTGATCGGCCAGACGCTGGCGCCGGAAGTATTTCTCGCGCGCGAGCTTCAGATGTGCTATGCGAGCATCTGCTACGTCGCGCGTTATGCCGAATCCGGTTTTGATTTTCGCCCGTTTGAGAACGGCCGGATTCTCGAACCGCGCCTGGAGGCGGAGCGTGCCGCGGCCGCGGTCGAGCGCCTGCCGCGTATTCTCGAGCGCTTGTGCGACGTGCTATCGCGCACCGAGTGCGTTTGCACCTGCGAGCGCGCCATGGAGCAGTTCATCCTGTCGGGCCAACTCGGCCGCGATTGGCGCATGTGGTTTGAAGATTCACCTTCGCGAAACACCTCGGACAGCTATTTGCCGTGATCCTGCGGGCCAACTGGATCGTCCCGGTAAGCCGCTCGCCCATTCGCAATGGGTTTGTGCAAGTCGAAGGAAAGCGCATCGCCGCGCTCGGCGCGGCCGACTCGCTTTCATCGGCGGACCGCCGCGCGTCGCTCGACCTTGGCGAATCGATCATCACTCCCGGCCTGATCAACGCACATACGCATCTCGAACTGACTTGTTATGCCGGCGCTCTGCCGCCCGCACCGTTCTGGAATTGGATCGAACGGCTGATTCCTTTGCGCGCCAGCCCGGAAGCGGGCGAAATCGAGCTGGCATCAGCGGCGGTGGGCGCGTGGCAATCGCTGCGGGTGGGGGTCACGTGCGTCGGCGACGTTTCTCGCTGCGGCGTGTCGTGGCAGGCGCTGAAGCACGTGCCGATTCGCAAAGTGTGCTTTGCGGAGTTGATGAGCATCGCCAGCCAGCCGCCGCGAACGCCGGACGAGCTGTGCGCGGCGATCGAATCCGTCGAGGAAGATGAATTGTTGACGGTCGGCTTTTCGCCGCACGCGCCATACAGTGTGACGGATGAGCACTTGAGCCAGAGCATCGCGCTGGCGCGGCAGAGCGGCCGGCCGTGGTGCGCGCATTGGGCCGAAACGCGCGAAGAGGTCGCGTTCATTCGTGGCCGGGCCGACGCGCTTCCGGCGTTTTTCACAAGCTATTTGGCGTCAAAGGGGCTGCGGCCTCCGTGTATGCGAATGGGCGAATACCTGGCGCATGTCGCGGACCGCGCCGCGCCGGGCGTGGCCGCGCGATTCTACGGCGACACCACTCCCGGCATCCTTGCGCATGGCAACTATTTTGACGAGGATGAATTCCCGTCGCTCGCCACTCGCGGACACACCATCGCCTATTGCCCGCGCGCGCATCGCTTCTTCGGCCACTCGCCGCATCCGCTGCCGCAAATGCTCGCGGCCGGCGTTCAGGTCATTCTGGCGACGGACAGCGCGGCCAGCAATGAAAGCCTGTCGGTGCTGGAAGAGGCTCGATTTGTAAAATCGCAATTGGCCGCCCCGCCGCCGAATGACGCGCTGATCAGAATGATCACGATCGACGCGGCGACCGCGCTCGGGCTCGGCCGCGATACCGGCTCGCTCGAACCGGGCAAGCTCGCCGACATCGCGGCGTTTTCGTGCGGCGATTCCGTCTCGGAGCCTCTCGCCGCGATGTTGACGCACCCGGTTGAATGCCGGGCTGTCTGGGTTGCCGGCGACCGCGTCATCTAGCACGACCGCTGGACGCGCGATGATTGCTGTCGCGACCTTCGTTCCACCTGTGGCTAAATTCCCTCGCCCTGTTGGGGCGGCGCGATAGCGCTCATTGTGCTGATTGCCGTCTCCCCGGCTGGTTCGCGTGCCCGCGCTGGCCCCTTCTGGCCACACGGCTGCCCAGGCGCGCGGATGCCACCGGCTGCGAAAGCACGTCAACGGCTACCGGCCGCCGTTGAGACCGGGCCCCGCTTCGTGGCGGCGGCCGCGCCTTCCTGCATGATGGTCGCAACCGTGTTAAGCGCCTCGGTCCAGGTATGTGCGAGATTGGTATTCCACGCAGGGCCGGCCATCTCTCCCATCACTTCGAGCAGTGTGTCGCGAACGATGGCATAATGCGCGTTCTGTACGCCATAGCCGGCGTGCCGCGCGCCCATTTCGCGCAGCGGCTGCATCAGCTTTTCCGGTGTACGAATGTTTTGCACCACGAGCACGATACTGGCCAGCAGTTTTTTCTTTTGATGTGTCAGGTCTTCAGGGAACATACCGCGTACTTGCGGATTTCGCGCAAAAAGTAATCCGTAGAATCGCTGCACCAGCTCCTCACCGCGTGGCGCCAGGAGGTTAAAACTCGTCTCAATTTGCTGAATGCTCTGCTCGGTCATGAGGGTTCCGTCGATTCAGGTTCATGGGCGGCTTCGCCCTTGCGCCCACCAGAGCGCCGGACTGCCGATTCTTCCTATCGGCAGGGGTTGTACGCACCATTCTGTTCCGATAACGCGACGGCGGAACTTGCCGCGTCGAAAATCCCTCTATTTTCCGCGATTGCCGGCAGATCGCGTGAATATGCGCTTGAGCAGTCGCCCGCCGAATCGCTAAGATAGGCAACACTCGGCAGTTCGGCTCTACGTCCGCGAATTCTTCGCTTCGCGGCCCGAATTCCTCGAGTTGGCGCCTGGTGTGGATCCAGCCGTTCATCACGATTGATGAGTTTGCCGCCTGTGTAACTTTTTCATGCCCGCTTGAAGGAGGCAGTATGCTGCGGATTGGAGCATTACGCGCAGGGTGGACGGCTGTCGCCGTCGGAGCTTGCGCCGCGTCGGCGTTCGCGCAGAGCCAGCGCGACTACTCGACCAGCGAATCCTACGGAACGATGGCCGCTGGCGCAGGCATCGTGCGCGTCGAATTTGATCGCGACGCGATGACCCAAAACAACATTCCGATCCCCGCTGAAATGCAGGCCGCCGACGGCTGGAACAGTTTTCTGTTCGGCGTAAACACGGCGGAATCCGACCTCGTGATCCAATCGCGGGGGCTGGAAGTGTCGCAGATGACCGGCCAGATCGTCACGGTCGGCGAATTCCACATGCCGCTGGGCATGGCGCCGAATGGCGAGTTGTCGCGCGTCGGCGACTTTGCCGTGTCATTCCAGAGCGGCATGATCCGCTTGCGCGATCGCCTGGATGTACATCGCGAGTTGTTCGTATTCGCGCCGACGCCGGACCAGATGACGCTTTCGGCCGACGCTTCGCAATTGGTGATCACATCGCCGCTTCAGGTGAGTTGGTCGCTGGCGAATGAAATCCTGCGTGCGCCGGCGCTTGAAGGCGTCGTCGTGGGCAGCGTTGAAGTCAACGTCACCATGAGCGTTGTGGATTGGGCGTTTCCCGCGGTTCCGTCAGCCGGGGAAGAAGGCGGCGTGGCTGGCGGCACTCCCAACGGCCCCGACGTCATCACCAGCAGCATCAGTAGCATGACGCTTTATGGCACGGTTGGCACGATCGCGGCCTATGCGATGACCACCGTTTCGTGCAATCTCGGCGAAGCGGATGCGGAATGGTTCGCCGGCACGGCCGATCACCCCGTCATCGCCCAGAACCTCTATCGCCTTAAGACGGTGAATGGCTCGAAGCGTTTTGAGCAGATCGGCATGAGCTGGCTGAAGCACGGCTGGTGCGCGGCCGATGCGCCGAGTTGCGGCAGTCCCTATGAGTCAAACGGTTCGTGCGACTGGCTCGGCACTCACGCGACGGATACGTATGGCGCAGGCTTGAACGCGGCGCAGCCGGATCTCGGTCCGCGATCTGAAGTGAACGCCTGGGCCGGCACATATCCGTATCCGTACGTCCTGGGTTGGAACGCCAGCGGAAACGCGATCTACAAGCGTCTCCAGGTTGAAGTGAACGACATCAACCCGGCGATGAACAGCGGCGCGCTCTATTGGGGCGAAGGCCACTACGTCTGCACCGACGAACAGGCCGTCAATCGCTATAACAACGTGACACATCGCGTGATTACGGTTGGCTCAGCCAGCGGCAGCGCCTGGAATCTGAATTACGGCGGCAGCGTGGTCGCGCAGCAGCCGGCGATCAACGAGTGGACGCCGAATGACGCCGGCGCCACTGTGACCACGGTTGACGTGCCGAGCGACGGCCGGTTGTATGTCGGCTATAACGTCACCAACCTTGGCGGCGGTCAATATCACTACGAATACGCTATTTACAACATGAATATGCACCGTTCGGTGCAGGCGTTTTCGATTCCGATTCCATCCGGCGTGACGGTCACGAACATCGGGTTCCACGACGTGCCGTATCACAGCGGCGAGTCCTACAGCGGCACGGATTGGCCGGGCTCGGTCGCCAGCGGCGCGCTGACTTGGGCCACGGAGACTTTCGCGACCAACGCCAATGCGAATGCGCTGCGCTGGGGCACGCTGTACAACTTCCGATTCGACGCCAACAGTCCACCACAATCGGCCACGGGCACCATCACGCTCTTCCGTACCGGCAGCCCGGGCTCGGTGAATGTCAACGTACGCGGTCCGCAGCCGATCACGGTCGACCCGCCGGTCATTACGCAGCATCCGGTCAGCCAATCGCAGTGCGCGGGGCAGGACGTGACGTTCACCGTCGCGGCCACGGGCAGCGCTCCGCTGACGTATCAGTGGCGTTTCAACACCGTGAACATCTCCGGCGCTACGAGCACGTCGCTGACGATTACGAATATCGACGCCGGCGATCAGGGTTCTTATGACTGCGTCGTGACCAATCCGGCCGGCAGCGCGACCAGCAACGCGGCCACGCTGACCGTGCAGAACATTCCGTCGATCTCGACGCACCCACAAAGCCAGACGGTTTGCTCCGGCTCGTCGGCGACGTTCACCGTTGTCGCCAGCGGCAATCCGTCGCCGGTTTATCAGTGGCAGAAGAACGGCGTGAACATCGGCGGCGCGACCAGCTCAAGCTACACCATCAACCCGGTCGGCGCGGGCGATGCGGGCAACTACCGCTGCGTGGTCAGCAATGCCTGCGGCAGCGCAAACAGCAACACGGCGGTGCTGACGGTCAACGTCGGCGCGTCGATCAGCTCGCATCCTTCGCCGCAGACGGTTTGCGCCGGCAGCGGCGCGTCGTTCAGCGTGGTGGCCGCGGGCACGCCGGCCCCGACGTATCAGTGGCGGCGCAACGGCGTCAACATCGGCGGCGCGACGAGCAGCACGTACAACATCGCGTCGACCACGACCGGTGACGCCGGCACGTATGATTGCGTCGTTACGAACTCGTGCGGCAGCGCGACCAGCAATGGTGCTCTGCTGACGGTCAACACCGCCGCGACGATCACGTCCGACCCCGCCAATTTCAGCGTCTGCGCAGGCGCGGGCGTGACATTCAGCGTCACAGCCAGCGGCTCGCCGGCCCCGACGTATCAGTGGCGCAAGAACGGCGTCAACATCGGCGGCGCGACGAGCAGTTCGTACAACATCCCGGCCGCCGGACTTGGCGATGCCGGCTCGTACGACTGCGTCGTGACGAATTCGTGCGGCAGCGACACCAGCGCGGCCGGCACGCTTGCCGTCACGCTTCAGGCCGACGCGAACTGCGACGGCACAGTGAACAACTTCGACATCGATCTGTTCGTGACGGGTCTGGTCGAAGGCGAAGCGGCGTGGCATGCAGCCGGTCCGACCTGCGACTATTTGTGTGCACTCGATGTGAACGGCGACGGCAGCGTCGATAATTTCGACATTGATCCGTTCACGAGCTGCGTGATCGCCCTCGGCTGCCCGTAAGCCGGCGTCGAACCCGCGGTATGAATCGACGCAAAACCACACGCCCCGCTCCTGATCGAGTCACAACGATCAGGGCGGGGCGTGTCTTTGGTAAGGGTATTTTGTGCGGCTGAACGGGCCGGATTGCTGCGTCGGGTGGCCAGCGCCCAACGGCCGACTTTCAGCCGAAGGTCAAATCATCGAGTGCGCCATGAGCTGGATCAGGCCGACCGCGACCGGCACAGAAGTCACCGCGACGCCAAGTCCCGCGACAAAGCGCCCCAACGCGTCGCGTTGCCGGCCGAGCACTTCGCAAATCACCAGCACGAGCGACACCAGCACAAACTTGTAAATCACGACCGCGCCATATCCGCCATGATGAATGATCCACGCGGCCAGAACGTTCTCCTCGCGTCCATCGAGCCCTAGAATGACAGCCGTGCAAACCGCATCGAGAATCGCGAGGAAGACGAACCACACATAAAGGTCCGGATACAGCACGCCGGAGCCCGCCCCGCTGGCTCGGTGCGTGACGGACCTGGCCCGTCCGAGATTCGCAAGCATCGCATAATTGGTTTGCAGCATCATATCGAACCTCCGCAGCTCTCATCTGCTTCATAGCGATATAGACGATACAAACCTCTCTTTTGGATGGTGTCGGAAATCGTCATGCGATTTCTGACACAATCGGACGCGTCCGGCTTACGTCGTTGGCGGTCGCCCGTTGGCCGAGTACGATTTCGATCGCTTCGACCCGGTATTCGAGCTTTGTTGCGGCATAGGTGATGCTTAGATTCCAGCAATTTCTCGAATTCCCGATCGAACCCATTGCTGATAGATAGCCGTATGTGCTCGAAATCGGAGTGATACTTGCGTGTTTACTTGATGAAATTTAGACGCAATGCGCGCTCAGGCCGGGCCGCGCTGTGGGCGGCGGTTCTGAGCTTCGCGGTCTGCGCGAGCGCCGCGAACGCCGATGAAACGATCGCATTCATCGGCGCGCGCTTGATCCGCGTCGATTCGCCCGAGTTGCCCACCGGCGTGTTGATCGTGCGCGACGGCAGGATTCTGGCGGTTGGCGCGGCCGCTGATACCAACGTGCCGCCCGACGCGCGCCGCATCGACGTGACCGGCAAGGTCATCATGCCTGGCATCGTGGATACACATAACCACATCGGCGGCATCGGCGGCGGCGACCAATCCAAACCGCTGCATCCCGACGTGCGCATCTACGACTCGCTCAATCCGCGCGACGCCGGATTTCGCCGCGCTGTTGCCGGCGGACTTACCACGCTGAACATCATGCCGGGCAGCGGCCACCTGCTCAGCGGGCAAACGGTGTACGTCAAGCTCCGACCGGCACACACAATCGAAGAGATGGCCGTTCGCAACGCCGACGGCTTAATCGCCGGCGGAATCAAGATGGCGAACGGCACGAACTCGCGCGGCGGCGCCCCGTTTCCCGGCACCCGGGCCAAATCGGCAGCGCTGGTGCGCGAGATGTTCATTCGCGCCGTCGAATATCAGAGCAAAGTGACGGCCGCGGGCGACGACGCATCAAAAAAGCCCGATCGCGATCTGGGGCTGGAGGCGCTGGGCGAAGTGCTGTCAGGGAAGCGAGTTGTTCACCATCACACACACCGCGCCGACGACATCGTGACGGTATTGCGTTTGTCAAAGGAATTTGGCTTTCGCGTCGTGCTGCACCACGTGAGCGAAGCGTGGATGGTCGCGGATGAGATCGCGGCGGCCGGCGCGAGATGCTCCGTGATTCTCGTGGACAGTCCGGGTGGAAAGCTCGAAGCGTCGCAACTGAGCTATGAGACAGCCGCGATACTGGATCGCGCCGGCGTGAATGTCGCGTTTCACACGGATGACTGGATTACGGATTCGCGTTTGTTTCTGCGCATGGCCGCGCTCGGCGTGCGCGGAGGCCTGCCGCGCGAGAAGGCGCTGCGGGCGTTGACGCTATCCGGCGCGGAAATGCTCGATTTGCAGGATCGCGTCGGCTCGCTGACGGTCGGTAAGGATGCGGATTTCGTGGTTCTGGACGGCGATCCGCTGAGCGTCTATTCGAAAGTGCTGGAGACCTGGGTCGAGGGTCGCCGCGTGTTCGACCGCAATGACCCTCAGGATCGGCTGTATGGGGTCGGCGGCTACGGCGCGGGATTTGATACTGTTCCGTACATGTGTTGTCACGGCGATGGCGAGTAAGGAAACGCAGAATGCAGAATGACAAATACAGAACAAATCCGCATATGCGACGACGTATGAACGCTGAATGCCGAACGATGACCGATGAGCGAATGGCATGGTTTGCGAACGGGCGCGGCGCGCTGTCGATCACCATGCGCGTTTGGCTTGCGCTTACTGCATTTTGCATTTTGAATTCTGCATTCGCATTCGCCCAAACCGCCGTCCGCGCCAAAACGCTGTACACGATGTCCGGCCCGCCGATTCAGGACGGAATCGTCATCATGCGCGACGGCAAAATCGTCGCTGTCGGTCCGGCCGCGACGACGCCGATCCCCGCCGGCGCGCGAGTCCTGGAGGCCGCCGTCGCGACACCCGGCCTGATCGACGCACACAGCACGGTCGGACTGTCGGGAATCCTGAATTACGCGCACGATCGCGATCAGATCGAGCATTCCGAAGCGATCCAACCGGAACTACGCGCCATCGACGCCTACAACTGCCGAGAAAAACTGATCGAGTTCGTGCGGAGCTTCGGCGTCACGACGATTCACACAGGCCACGCGCCCGGAGAGTTGATTTCCGGCCAGACGATGATCGTCAAAACCGTCGGCGACAACGTTGCCGAGGTGACGCTCGTCGAATCGGCGGCGATCGCGTGCACGCTCGGCCCGGCGGCGCAGCGCGGCGGCGGCGCGCCCGGCACGCGCGGCAAGATGATGGCGATGCTGCGCGAGCAGTTCATCAAGGCACAGGAATATGTGAAGAAGCAGGATGCGGCCGAGGCGGACAAAAAGCCCGATCGCAATTTGCGGCTGGAGGCGCTCGGCCGCGCGCTGCGCGGCGAAATTCCGCTGATGGTAACGGCGTATCGCGCGCAGGACATCATTAGCGCGTTGCGGCTCGCGAACGAGTTTAATATCAAGCTATGGCTCGACGGCGCGGCCGAGGCGTACATGGTGATTGACGAGATCAAGGCGGCCGGTGTGCCCGTGATCCTGCATCCGTCGATGATGCGTGCCAGCGGCGACGCGGAGAACATGAGCTTTGAGACGGCCGCGAAGCTGCGCAAATCGGGGATCACCGTCGTGCTGCAAAGTGGCTATGAAGATTATGTGCCCAAGGCTCGCGTGATCTTGTTCGAGGCGGCCATCGCGGCTGCCAACGGGCTGACATTCGACGAGGCGCTGCGCGCCATCACGATTGACTCGGCCCGCCTGCTGGGCGTGGACAAGCGCGTCGGGAGCCTCGAAGCGGGCAAGGATGGCGACATCGCGTTGTTCGACGGCGATCCGTTTGAATACACGACGCATTGCATTGGGGTAGCCATCAACGGACAAATCGTCAGCGAGACGAAGCGGTAACGGCTTGCGCGTGGCTTGGCTCGCTCAATATCGATCGCGCGTTTTCGCGTAACAAGTCTGTAACAATTCTGAAACCTCAACGCATCGACCACGAATAAGGGAACGAGGCATGGAACTACCGCGCGCTGAACGCATCGGATAGGCTGCTGTGGCGTTGAGCGCGCGATGACAGATGCACAGGGAGAGCCGGATGATGCGAGATCAAATTCAAATTGCAGAGTTCAGAATGCAGAAATGCAACAAACCCGGGGGAACACGGAATTCAAAAAGTCGAGCTCGAAATGCTGATGCGAATTGCGCGACGTGTGGCAGCGGCCATGCTCGCAGTTCATTACGCAGCGCTCGTCCGTTACGCGGCGACCGCGTGCCGGCGGGCGCGGCTCTGTTCAGAAACGGCATCCGCTTCCTTACGGGCGCGGCTCTGATTGGCCTGGCAGCCTCCGGGCATGCAGCACGGGCCGACGGCAAAGCGGATTTGAAGATCGGCCGCATCGCGATCTTTTCCAGCGGCGTGGCGTACTTCGAGCGTGAGGCCAGCGTCGAGGGCGATGCGACAGCCGAGTTGCAATTCCGCACGGAGCAGATCAACGACATTCTCAAGTCGCTGGTCGTGCGCGATATGGACGGCGGCGCGGTCAGCCTCGTCAGCTACGCCTCGCGCGATCCCGTCGAAAAGGCGTTGCGCAGCTTTGGCGTCGATATCACCGGCAAACCGACGCTTGCGCAACTTCTCGATCAACTCCGCGGCGAGCCGATCGAGATCACCGGCGAGCGCGCGCTGAAGGGCGTCATACTCGGCGTCGAAAAGCGGCAGATCATCATCCCGCCCGACACGAAAATCGAAGCCGACGTGCTCAACATCCTCACCGAAGCCGGTATTCAACAGGTGCAGCTCAGCCAGATCAGCGGGTTGAAACTCACAAACGAGAAGGTGGACGGCGAGCTGCGCAAAGCGCTCATGACGTTGGCGGCCAGTCACGACGCCGACAAGAAGAGCGTCGCGATCGAATTCGAGGGCAAGGGTGCGCGACGCGTGCGTGCGGCGTATCTGCTCGAGGCCCCGATCTGGAAGACCAGCTACCGGCTGGTGCTCAACAAGGACAAAAAACCGTTCCTGCAGGGCTGGGCTACGGTCGAAAACGCAACCGAGGAAGACTGGAAAGATGTGCGCCTGTCATTGATTAGCGGCCGGCCGATCTCGTTCCGCATGGATCTGTATACGCCGCTGTATGTCCCGCGGCCGCTGGAGCAGTTGGAGTTATATGCGTCGCTCCGTCCCCCGACGTATGAGGGGGACGCGGAGGCGGAGAAGAAGTTGGCGGCAAAAGCGCCGGGGCGCCCGGCGCCTGCCACCGCAGCGAGAGCTTTTGATGATAAGGCGGAAGACGCGGCAGCAATGCGGCGCATGTCTGTGGCAGGTGGCGCGCGGGGCGGGCGCGGAGGCGGCGCATCCCCAGAGGCATGGGAGCAGAACCAGGCAGATGGCGACGGGGCAATCGACCTTGAATCGTCAGGAATTCACTCCCTCGCCGACGCTCAACAAGCCGGCGAATTATTCGAATACGCCATCTCAACGCCGGTCTCCATCGGCCGGCAGCATTCCGCCATGCTGCCAATCGTCAACGAAGAGGTTGAAGCTGAGAAGGTGAGCATCTACAACCCGGCCACGCATGCCAAGCATCCGCTGAACGGCCTGCAACTGAAGAACGCGACCAAGCTCAATCTGATGCAAGGCCCGATCACAGTATTCGACAGCGCCGCGTACGCCGGCGACGCCAAGCTGCCGGACATGCGGCCGGATGAAAAGCGTCTGATCGCGTACGCGCTCGACCTTGGCACGGAAGTGACCGTGGACCAGAAGAGCCATCCGGAGACGGTGCAAAGCGTATGGATCAAAAAGGGCGTGTTGTGGAGCAAGCGCAAGAGCATCGACGAGCGTGTGTACAACATCAAGAACAAGGACGCGGACGAACGCAAAGTGCTGATCGAACAGGCGTATTCGAACGACTGGCAACTGATCGAGCCGAAGGAGCCGAGCGAACGCACGCCGGCACTGATGCGCTTCGAGGTGAAGGCCGCAGGACAGAAGACCACGCCGCAAACCGTGCGTTTCGAGCGCGTGTGGGATCAATATGTGCAGATCGGCGGCGTCGCCAATGACGGCATCGAGTGGTTCCTGCGCAACG
This sequence comes from Phycisphaerales bacterium, assembly GCA_016795025.1. Classification (GTDB taxonomy): domain Bacteria; phylum Planctomycetota; class Phycisphaerae; order UBA1845; family Fen-1342; genus JAEUIR01. Next base: position 65,104 of record JAEUIR010000001.1, on the reverse strand, counting down.
TGAAGATATCGGACAAGGTCAAGCAGGCGCTGGAGCGCGTCATCGCGCTGCGGGCCGAACTCGATGCGGCGTCGCGGGCGAAAGCGGCGGCCGAGCAGGTGATGGCGGAACTCGAAAAGGATCAGGGCCGCATTCGCGAAAACCTCAAGACGCTCGACAAGGCCAGCGACTCGTACCGGCGGCAAATGACGAAGTTCGACGAGCTCGACGCGAAAATCGAAACCCAGCGAACGGCGGTCGTCGCCGCCCGTGAGAACGAAGAGAAAAAGCGCGCGGAATTAGAGGCTTACCTGCTGTCGATCGATGCGGAATAGGGGAAAAAGAAGAACGCTGACCGCAGAATGATGAGCGAAGTACGGCTTGCGCGGAAGGCAAAGCCATCAACCCAGAACGATGGGTAGTGGGTCAGTTTGGGTTTGAGGTAGGGGAGCATCGCCTTCCAGGCGGTGCGTTCTAACGATTTCGCACCGGCGAGACGCCGATGCTACCCAAACGGCCCCACTGCCAGAACGATGAGTGACGGCCGCGGAACGACGCACGGCGTCTGTTTGCGACTCTCATTCATCGTTCAGAGTTTCGCGTTCATCGTTCGTCTTACTCTTCGCTCCAGTGCTCCGCTACAATTCAGCGATGCAACGCAATCAGGGCACGATTCGAATGTTTGTCGACGAAGTCGTCATTCACGTCCGCGGGGGGCGAGGTGGCGACGGCGCGGTTGCGTTCCGCCGCGAAAAATACGTGCCCAAGGGCGGCCCCGATGGCGGCGACGGCGGGCATGGCGGGTCCGTTTTCCTCAAGGCCACCGCCGGACTCGACACACTGCTCGACCTCGCCGGCCGACACCACTGGCATGCGGAAGACGGCCAGGGCGGAATGGGTAGTAATTGCTTTGGCAAGCGCGGCAGGAATCTAATCATCCCCGTTCCGCCCGGCACGCTTGTTTTCGACGCCGACGCGGATCGGCTATTGAAAGACCTTGTCGAAGACGGGCAGGTAGTATGCGTCGCCCCTGGTGGAAAAGGCGGTCGCGGCAACGCCCGATTCGCGACATCCACGAACCAGGCGCCGCGCGAGGCCACGCCCGGTCGCCCGGGGCGCGAGCGCTTGCTGAGGCTTGAGTTGAAGCTGATCGCCGACGCGGGCTTCGTGGGGCTGCCGAACGCGGGGAAAAGCACGTTGCTCTCGCGCCTCACGCGCGCCCGCCCCAAAATCGCCGCGTATCCGTTCACGACCAAAGAGCCACATCTGGGCATTCTTGAATTACCAGGATTCCGCCGGCTGGTACTGGCCGATCTGCCGGGATTGATCGAAGGCGCGCATGAAGGCGCGGGGTTGGGCGATCTGTTCCTGCGTCACATCGAGCGCACGCGCGTGATCGTGCACCTGGTTGACCTATTCCCACCGGAGGGTTCGCCCGTGCCGGTCGAGGCATATCGGATCATCCGCAACGAGCTTGAAAAGTACAGCCCGGCGCTCGCCGCGCGCCGCGAGATCATCGTAGCGAACAAGCTCGATCTGTCGGATGCCGACGCGCCGCTTCAGGAATTTCAGGCGGCGCTCGGACGGCCGGTACTGGCCATATCCGGCGCGACGGGCCGCGGAATGCGTGAGCTGGCCGAAAGGGTCTGGACCGAAGTTGAGGCGGTGCGGACCGAAGAGCGGGCGGCCGCTCCACAACAGATCGACCTCTATGCGGCCGGCGTCCCGGCGGTCGCGGCGCCCGGCGCGCAACCGATGGTCGAAAGGCAAATCGCTGACGCCGCACAGGCGCTGGTATTGGATGACGATCTGGCCGAGAGCGATGCGTTCGAGATTGCCTTCGACGAGTCTGTCGAGGATGAGCCACGCAATATTTAGCGTTTCAGGTTCACGGGGAGAATCAGCGGGTTCAGGCGGTCTCGTGGATTCGGGACTGGACGAGAGCGCTCCAGCGCTGATGAGCAAAATGCGGTCGGCGCGATAATACACATGGGAACCGCGTGCGAGACTAACGGTCGAAGCTATTGCGTGTCCCGAAATCGGGCCGCACAATGGGCAAGTTGATGATCCAACCCGCGCCGACGCAAATGGACGCAGTGGGTATCGAGCCGCTCACTCCGCGCACTGCGCTGGAGAGCCCTGCGGCCCGGGATGAAGTGCGCCCCGGGGAGCGCCGTGTTTCGACGTTTAGTCGCCTGAAATTCGAGTTTGTCCGAGGCTTTTTGTGGGCGATCGCGCGGGGCTTCAGCCTGCGCGGGCTTTACCTGTTCGGCACGTTTTTCGGCACGCTGGAATATCTGGTGAACTTCAAGCGCCGCGCGCGCTATCGCGGCGAGCTGCGCAAGTTGTTTTCCGAAGGCAGGCTCACGCCCTCGCGCGAAAAGCGCATCATTCGCAGCTATTTCTGCCGCACGCGATGCGACAAATTGTTCTATCTCATCTTCGACAAGCTGCCCAAAGAGAAAATTCTGCATCGCGTCCGTTTTCATGGCCGCGAGAATCTCGATGCCGCGCTGCTGCGCGAGCGCGGCGTATTTGTCATGCTCAGCCATGTCGGCTCGCATCATGTGGCCGCGCTGCTGATGGCGCTGCTCGGCTATAAGTGCGCCGGCGTGCGCGATCGCAATGAAGGCCCGTTGCGGCGGTTCATTCAGGACAAGTACCTCAAAACATTCCCCGAATATGCGTCGATGCGCATGTTGTATGCCGACAGCTTTCCGCGCGACATCTTCCGCTGCTTCAATGAAAATCGCGTGGTGGGCGCGGCGCTGGATGTCGGTCGCTTTCGCGGCTCGACGCTGCGCTCTGTGCCGGTGCGCATTTTCGGCGAGACGCGCGAGTTCCTAACCGGCACGCTTCAGGTCGCATTGCGCTGCCGCGCGACAATTTGCCCCGCATTTGTCGTGTCGCGGCCGAATTTTTATTTCCGCCTGATCGTGCATCCGCCGATCTATTCACCGCCGGCCGACCAGCAGCCGATTGAAAACCAGGAGCTGATCGCGGAGCTGATGCAGAAATACGCGGACGGCATCGAGCAGCACGTCCGCGAACACCCCGACCATCTCAGCCGCGCCTGATTCGCATGAACCTTCAGAACAACAAAGACGTCTACAGCACGGTCGAATTCAACCAGTGGGCGCACCGCGCTGCGCTGCTGCCGGCTGAGCAATTCGTCATCGAAAAATACGTGGATCGTGCCGGCCCGGCGCTCGAGGCCGGAACCGGCGGCGGGCGCATCGTGCTGGGGATGCGCGATCTCGGCTATCAACGGCTTGGCGGTTTTGACTTCGTTCCGGATTTCATCAAAGAAGCACGGACCAAAGACCCCGAAGGTCGCATCGATTTCCGTGTGGCGGACGCCACACGGCTCGAATACGCCGATGCGTCGTATCGGCAGGTGCTGTATTTGCAGCAGATCCTCAGCCTGATCGAGTCCGACGAGATGCGGCAGGCCGCGTTGCGCGAATCATTTCGCGTTCTCGCGCCTGGCGGGCTTGCGCTGTTTTCGCTGCTCAGTTACGAGGCGCGCCGGCATCAGTTTCCATACAACATGTTTCTGGCCTGGAATCGCGCGGTGCGCGGGCTGCACGGCGACCGCCGCGGACCGCAATACTGGCCGTGGCTGAAGCTCGGCGGAAAATTCAACTGGCCGGCGCTGCTCGATCGCGGGCCATATGTATATTGGTTTCGCGTCGGCGAATTGGATCAGTTTTTCGGGGCGGCGGGCTATCGCATTGAGGCGGTCGCTTCGGTGCGGCAAATTGAGAGCGGCCGCATGATGAACTCATGCGCCGAGCTCGAGGGTCAGCCGCTGGCCGGCACGCTGTTCGTGGTCTGCCGCAAGCCCACCTGATCGCGTCGATGATCGACAACATTTTCGTTTCGTTCCGAATTCATTTGCCCTTGGAATCGTTTGGGGCAAGCTGGCCTGTCGCCACTTGATAGCTCTTTGCAAATTCGTCCAGCGTGTCGCGCGTGACGAGGTGGCACGGAATCGTTCGCACGGGCGTCGGGGCCGACTCGCGCGCCAGACCGCGCAACATGCCTTGCATCGCGGCCGCGCCGATTTCCCCGTCCAAAGGTCCGATGAGCGCGGCCGCTTCGCCGTTTCGCAGTCGCGCCCAGAGCGGCTCGACCGCGCCGAGCGTGATGAATTTTCGCTGTTCATCGAGCGCGAACGGCGGTTCGGATGTCAGCCACACCTCAGGATCGAGCGTAACGACGATCGCCGTGCTGCGAAATGCGACCAAAATGTCGCTGATCGCGCGCGAAGGCGGCACGGACGGATTGAATACGTCGCGTTCGGCGACCTGTACCATCACGCTTTCGCCGGGGCGATGCGAAACAAAGCGTTCGTAACAGGCCTCATCGATGGCGCTGCGCGATCGAGCGTGAATCACTGAGTATGTCTTGCGACCGGTGGCGAACTTCGGCAGGTTCTCCGCGATCAATTCCGCGCCACCCGCCAGATCGATGTTGATGTGCTGATAGGGCGATACGCCGCTCGGCTGCGCGCCCATCGTGACGAGGACGATTCCTGAGCCGCGCAATTCATCGGCCAGCGGCTGCAAATCCCGCGCATTGTTCAGGTAGACACACACGCCGGCGGCGCCGGAGCGAATCGCCTCGCCCGCCATGCGCGAGTTCATGTCGCGATCCGTCGCGGGGGGCGAGAGGAACTCGAATCTCAAATACGATGCGCGAGCGGCAATGCTCCGCGCTCCGGCCACGACGGCTTCGGATTCCGGTGCGTCTTGCGATGGACCGATGAACACGACGCGGCCGCTGACGGCAGGCTGAGGCCCGGTCGCCGGTTTTTCGCTGGCTGCACGATCGCATCCGATAATACGCACAGTTACGGCTGAAAGAAGGATAATGGCGGGATTCAATCTAGGATTCATGCCAACTCCGATGCAGCGGACTGTTCCGGACGATGTATAATATTCGGAAGCGTCGAGACCGGAATCGGTCATTTCGAGTGGCTTTCTGAAAGGGTTCACACGATGCTGCGAGCGATGCTGGGATTGATCATCGGCGGCGGTCTTCTGGCGACAGCGGTCGGCGCGCAAAGCACTTCGACGACCGGAGCGGCGCAAGTCACGCCTTTGAGCGAGCAGACTCCGCAGGAGAACGCTCGGTCGGGCAGCGTGTCGGAACGGGCGCCCGGGCGAATTATTGACGCCGCCCGCGCGCGGCACAACGCGCTGATCGCCGAACGATTGACGGCGCGGCGAACCGGCGAAAGCACGAACACAGCCACTACGACCAACACGGGCACGACCGGCACAACCGGCGGAAGCTCGTCGTCGTCCGGTGGCATCGCGGGGCTGATCAACTCGCTCAGTTCGAGCGGCGGTCTCGCGGGGATTTCGGGGCTTTTGAACGGCACGAGCGGTCTGGGTGGTCTCGGCGGCTTGCTCGGCGGCTCGACTGGCACGACAAATACCACCACAACGACTGACAGCTCAACGGGTGGTTCGGGCGGACTTGGCGATCTGATTCGTCAGCGAGTCGAAGATGCACAGGCGGCAAACGGCGCGGCCAAGACGAACAACCGGGCTCAATCCGTTCACACGACCGACACGGCAGCCACGACGGCCGGAGGCGCGGTGGGTCGATTGCAGAAGTCGACGCAGGCGCGCGAGCAATCGCAGACTGAGGAAGACCCGTTCCGGATTCGCTTGGCGGATGCGGTGATCGGCACGATGTTCGATGCAATTGCCGGCGGCATGCTCCTACCGGCGTTTGTGGATTTTCTGGCGGATGGGATGCGCCCGGTTTTTGGGCTGCCGGATCCGAATGCGACGAACGCGAACGACAATGCGAATGACAACGGCAATACGGACACGAACGACAACACAAACGATAATTCGAACGACAACGGTTCGACAATATAGCCGCGGCATGGCGGTTCCGGCCGCCGCGGATGTCTGGGTTTGATGCTTCTTTTCACGTTGGTTTGCGGAAATTTCGGCGGCGATCGAAAACCGCCACGTCTATTCATCCGACGAAAAGCGTATCGATCAGCCGCGCTCACGGCATCGCGCAGTTTTCGCATGCGCATCAGAGGCATGTCCAGTGCGCGAATTGTGCGGCCGCATCGCAAATGCGAAAACCGGGCGGGGACGAGGAGTCGAAACATGACAAGCATTCACGATCGATTTCGCACGGCGCGGGGGCTGGCCGGCGTCGCATTGTTCGTTGCGGTCGTTGGCGCGTTTGGCGCGGGTGTTTATTCCGCGGTGCAGGCGGGCGCGGGCAATCATTTCGCGGCCGCGGTCTCGGGCATCGGCGGGGCGGTGTTGTTCATCGTCGGCGTTTGCGCGTATTGCCATACGTCGATTCTGCTCGGGGCGTTCAGCAACACGTATCGCTCATACGACGTGCAGCGCGACACGCAGGAGATGATCCGCCGTCATAGCGACTATCTGCGCACCATCGCCGAATCCATCAGCCTGTCAGACTGGGCAAAGCGCGTCGTGCACCGCGAAAAGGATTTTGAGTTCCTTCGCGACACGATCCATAGCGCGGCCATCCGTCAGGATTGGGAGGCCGCCGAGCATCTGATCAAAGACATGGAAGAGCAACTTGGTTATCACGAGGAAGCCGCGCGGCTGCGCGACGAAGTCACGCAGGCGCGTCACGCGACGACCGAAGACCGTGTGACCGCGGCGCTCTCGCGATTTGAGAAGCTGTGCGTCGCGCACAAATGGGACCAGGCGCGGCGCGAGGCCGATCGCCTCCGAGCGCTGTTCCCCGGCGATCCGCGCATCGCCTCGCTGGGATTCGACATCGAGTCGCGGCGTCAGCAGGTGAAGCGCGATCTCCTCGGTCAATACGAAGACGCGATTCAGGTAAACGACGTCGATAAAGCGCACGATTTGCTGTTCGAGCTGGATCATTACCTTACGCCGCAGGAGGCGGCGCAGCTGAAGGACTCCGCCCGTGCGGTGTTCAAGGGCAAGCTGGAGCAGATGCGCGTGGAGTTCAGCCTGGCCGTTTCGGATAAGCGATTCGAAACCGCGATCGACGTCGGCGAGGATCTGATTCGCGAGTTTCCGAACACGCGTTATGCGCGAGAGATTCGCGATATGATGCCGCTTCTGCGGCAGCGGGCCGCGAATCACACCACACGCAACGGAGCCCCAGTTGGGGCCGGATGAGTTCAAACAGCGCTTCGGCCGGCCATGCGAGGTCATCGCGCGAGCGCCGGGGCGCGTCAATCTGATCGGCGACCATACCGATTACAATGAGGGATTCGTGCTGCCGCTCGCCGTGGAGCGGCACACACGGGTCTTCGCCGCGCGGCGCGACGATGCCCGCGTTCGCGTTCACAGCTCGGCTGCCGGCGAGACCATCGAATGGCCGATCGATGATTGGGCCGCCTCGCAATTTCCCCACTGGACCAGTTACATCGCCGGCGTGGCAAGTCTGCTGCGGCAGCGCGGCGCGCGGTTGAATGGATGCGATCTGCTGATTCAGAGCGACGTGCCTCTCGGCGGCGGGCTTTCGAGTTCAGCCGCGCTCGAAGTGGCCGCGGCCAAGGCGCTGACTTGCATTTCCGGCGAAGCGTTGGATTCGAACGACGTTGCCGATTTGTGCCGTGAGGCGGAGCATCGCTTCGCGGGCGTTCCGTGCGGGATCATGGATCAGCTCGCGTCGTTGCTTTCGAAACGCGACACTGCGTTGTTGCTTGATTGTCGCTCGCGGGCGTACGAGCATATTCCGTTTGCGCTGGTGGACCACATCGTGCTCATCATCGATTCGGGCGTGCGGCATGCGCTGGCGGAGTCTGCGTACGCAAAGCGCGTTGAGGAGTGCAACCATGCGGTGGCGCATTTTCGCGGCCTGAACGCGGCGGTGCGCAGCCTGCGCGATGTGTCCATCGAGACGGTGCGCGCACAGATGCTGCAAATGCCGCCGCTGGTGGCGGCGCGCGCGCATCATGTGGTGAGCGAAAACCGGCGCGTTCAGGCGGCGGCGGAGGCGCTTCGTCGCGGAGATATCGAATCGCTTGGCCCGCACATGGCGGCGTCGCATCGATCGCTGCGCGACGACTATGAAGTTTCCTGCGGAGAATTGGACGAGATCGTGTCGTCGCTGACGGCGATGCGAGGCGTGGTGGGCTGCCGCATGACAGGCGCGGGGTTCGGTGGCTGTGTTGTGGCGATCGTGCATCGCGCCGCGCGCGAGTCGATTCAAGCCGGGTTGTTGCGCCGCGCGGGCGAGCTTGGGAAACCCGCATGGGCGACACTGGAGACGCGCGCCGGCGACGGCGCGACGATCGAACTGGCATGAACCCGCAGCAACTTCTGCAACGACTGATCTCGCGGCAGGATCTGTCGCGGGACGTAGCGCGCCGATTGTTCGAAGACATCATGGCCGGCGGAGTCGACGCGGCGGTCATGGCGGCCATCGTCGCCGCGCTGGCGTGCAAGGGTGAGTCGGTCGATGAATTAGTCGGCGCGGCCGAGGCCATGCGCGCACGGGCGGAGACGATTCACATTTCCCCCGGCGTCGAGGCGATCGACACATGCAGTGCTGGGGGCGATGGTCGGCCGACGTTCAATATTTCAACTGCGGTTGCGATTGTCGCGGCCGCGGCCGGCGCCACCGTCGCCAAGCACGGCAACCGCAGCAACGCGCGGCCGAGCGGTTCGGTGGAGGGGCTATGCGCGCTGGGCGTGAATGTCGATGCTCGGCCGGAAGTCGTTGAGACCTGCCTTCGCGAAATCCGTATTGGTTTTCTGCACGCACAGCGGCTGCATCCCGCGATGAAGCAGGCCGCGCCGGTGCGGCTCGCGCTCGGTGTGCGCACGATATTCAACCTGCTCGGTCCGCTGACGAATCCCGCGAGCGTGAAGCGTCAATTGTTGGGCGTGAGCCGTCCGGAACTCGTGGAGAAAATGGCACGCTCCCTGGCCGCGCTCGGTGCGAAACGTGTCATGGTCGTGCATGGCCTTGCTGGTTTATGCGATCTGAGCCTCGCGGGTCCGTCGCTGATCGCCCGCCTGGACGGCGGGGAGGTGGCGATTGAGGAAGTGGAGTGCGGCGTTGCGGGAGTCGCTCCGGCGCCCGTCGAGGCGCTGTATGTCGATTCGCCGACCGCCAGTGCCGCGACGATCGAACGGGTGCTGCGCGGCGAGCGCGGGGCGCCGCGCGACATTGTCATTCTCAACGCGGCGGCTGCCTTATGGGTCGCGGGCATTGCGAGCGATTGGTTGGATGGGGCACGCCGGGCGGCTGAAGCCTTGGACCGCGGCAAGGCGCTGGCCACGCTGACGCGCTGGCGCGAAATCTCATCGAATCCCTGACAGAAGACGAGCGAAACAGCCGGCGGCCCCCTGCCGCTGCCGGTGCGGGCGGGTCGATCGTCGCGATGTCACGCAAAGCCCGCCAAAATCAGCCTCTTGCGGGAACCCCACGCGCACACTACGATACGGGACTCATCGGTCAGTGGCGGCCGGTGACCGTCATCAGCGGGAATGAGTCATGGCGAAGGTCGTAACGGCAAAAATCAAGGTACAGGCGCCCGGCGGCAAGGCGACGCCTGCGCCGCCCATCGGTCCGGCTCTCGGTCAGCACGGCGTGAACATCGCCAAATTCGTGCAGGAGTTCAACGCCGCCACGAAGCATATGGACGGCATGATCTGCCCGTGCGAAATCACCGTCTACAAAGACAAGAGTTTCGAATTTGTCGTGAAAAGCCCCCCGGCATCGGCGCTGCTGGTCAAGGCTGCCAAGCCTCTCGACGCCGGCTTGGCGCTGGTCGAAAAGGGCAGCGGCGAACCCAACCGCAAGAAGGTCGGGCGCGTGACGCAGGCCGATCTGCGAAAGATCGCCGAGACCAAGCTGAAAGATATGAACGCATTTGACCTCGATGCGGCCGCAAAGGTTATCGCCGGAACGGCCCGCTCGATGGGCATCGTGGTGGTTGACTAATGGACGGGCCGATTCTGGTTCATAAGTATCAGGTGGTCGCGCGGTTTCGCGAAAACCGGGTGGATTGGAACCTGATGCTGGAAACCAGCGACGGGCAAAAGCACGTCGTGCCGGTATGCGACGGAGCGGAGCTGCCGATCATCCTCGACGTTGTGCGGCGCGATCGGACGATCTTTTTCGATGCGAAGTCGTGCTCGCTAAGCAGCGGCTGGAATGATCCCGGCGATATCAGGGCGAATAGTTGACGGAACCAAGCCGCGACCGCCAGGGGGCGCACGGCTTGCCGCGGCGCGATCTGGCGGGATTCCGTCGGGCGACGTGAACAAAATTACTTTCGCGATTGCTCTGTGGGCGATTGCGAAATAATGCGTGTGTGCATCGTGCCAAATTCCGTTTTGCATGGTGCGCGTTGATTTTCAGAATTCGGCCACACCACGGGCCGGGAACTTTGTGGGAGCTTTTGCGATGGCGATTCGCAGCAAGCGTTATCGAAAGGACTTCGAGAAGGTCAAGGCCGCCCCGGCCAAGATCGACGACGCGGTCCATACGCTGAAATCATTCCAGAAGACGAAATTCGACCAGACCGTTGATATCGTCTGCCACCTCGGCATCGATCCGGAGCAGGCCGATCAGTTGGTTCGCGGTTCGGTGAGCCTGCCGAAGGGCATCGGCAAAACCAAGAAAGTCATCGTATTCTGCAACGATGGCGACGTCGCCGGCGCAAAGGCCGCCGGTGCGACCGAGGCCGGCGCGGACGAGTTGATCGACAAGGTGAACAAGGGTTGGACCGATTTTGACGTGGCCATCGCGCATCCGTCGCTGATGGGCAAGGTCGGTAAGCTTGGCCGCGTGCTTGGTCCGCAGGGCAAGATGCCCTCGCCAAAGGGTGGCACGGTGACTGCTGACCTCGCGACCGCAGTTAAGGAATACGCGGCCGGCAAGATCGAGTTTCGCAATGACAAGACCGGCAATGTTCACAGCCCGGTGGGCAAGATGAGCTTTCCCGAGGGCGATCTGAAAGAGAATATCGTCGCGTTCATCAACCACATTCGCCGCCTCAAGCCGGCGACGTCGAAGGGGCACTACTTCCGCAAGGTCTCGATCAGCGGAACCATGACCCCGGCTGTTGAAATTGACCTGGCTTCGATCGTTGGTGCGGAGTAATCCACCATGAGCAAACCCGTCAAAGACATGATTGCGAGCGAGTTGAGCGGCCGTTACTCCACGTTGGAAAGCGCCCTTTGGGTTGAGATGGTCGGCGTGGACGGCCTGACAAACAACCAGTTCCGCCGCGCGCTGAACGATCGCAAGATGCGGCTTGAAATCGTAAAAACGTCGCTGTTCCGCCGCGCGGTCAACGGCAAACCTCTTTCGCGTCTGGCCGAGAGCATGAACGGCCCTTCGGCGGTGATCACGGGTGGCGAGTCCGTGATCGACGTCGCCAAGCTGGTCGAAGAGTGGGCGCCGAAGATTCCAAAGCTGAAGATGCGCGGCGCGCTGCTCGAAGGCGAGTACCTGGACGAAAGCCGCGTGGGAACGCTGGCGAAGATGCCGAACCGCGCGGAGCTTCTGTCGATGATTTCCGGTCAGGCGCTCGCGCCGGCCGGCAAGCTCGCGGCAGCGATCAATTCCGGCGGCGCGCGAATCGCCGGCTGCGTCAAGTCGCTGATCGAAAAGCTCGAAAAAGGCGAAGCGGCGGCATAATTACTCGATTTTTCGTTTTTCCGATTCCCGCCCGACTGTTCCGCTCGCGGATGAAAGATCGCCAACGGGGCGATCGCTATCGGGTGAATCGAAACTGTGTTGTGCGGAGTATTTGCAATGGCTGATTCGGCAATCATGGAAATCGGCGACAAGATCGCCGGCCTGACGCTTATTCAGGCGAAGGAACTCACAGATTATCTGAAGGACAAATACGGCATCGAGCCGGCCGCAGGCGGCGCGGTGATGATGGCCGGCCCGGCGGCGGGCGGCGGCGGCGCTGCGGCCGCTGCGGCGGAGAAGACCGAATTCACGGTCGTCCTCAAGAACGCCGGCGCCAACAAGCTTCAGGTGATCAAGGTTGTGCGCGCGGCGCGTGCCGACCTGGGCCTGAAAGAAGCCAAGGATCTTGTGGACAACGCTCCGAAACCGCTGCTCGAGAACATTCCGAAGGCGGATGCCGACAAGTGGAAGAAGGAATTGGAGACGGCCGGCGCGCAGGTTGATATTACTTAATCCAACCTGACGATACGAGGCGCAAGCATCAAAAAGCCGTCGCGGTGCGATCGCACTGCGACGGCTTTTGCGTTTTCTTGGAGCCCGTCTCGTTTCTAATGCAACATAGGCTTTGTGCGACGGTGCCGGCACCGTTTTTCGCGACGCCGGCATATGCGCTGTTTCGGCGACAGCCGAACCCCGGGCCCTATGGACAGCCGCCGTTTTCGATGCACGCGACGAACGCGTCGATATCAAAATTGTTCACACGTCCGTCATCATTTGCATCGGCGTTCAGGATCAGGCAGCCGGGATAGCGCTCCGCGTAGCGAACCGGGTCGCTCAATGCCGTCACAAACGCTTCGATATCGAAGTTATTCACGTTTCCATCGCAATTGACGTCGCCGGAGCGGCGATCGCAAACATCGGGGATGCCGTTGCCGTTCTGGTCCGACTCCGGCTGCAACGGCGAGCCGCCGCAGCGCGTGCCGCTTACCACGGTGACTTCGTCCGGGATGCCGTCCGCGTCGACATCCAATTCACATCGGATTTCGTTGCAAAACGGCCAATCGTTCAACGCAACCGTCTGGATCATGCCGGAAGGAATGTCCAAAGGTCCGAAGATCATCGTGGCATGCTCTTCCTCGCCGCCGTCCACCGTCTCGGTGACAAGCGTGTATCGAAGCGTCGTCGGCGCGCCGTTGGCGATCTCGATGCCTTTGCGCTCGTGAAGCGCTTCGAACCGCACCGCGCGATTCGGCGGCACATCCAGGCCGACCAGCTTGAATACGGCGCGCTGATTCAAGCCGAGATTCATGCCGATGCGCGGCGTGAATCGAAGATTTGCGTTTCGTGGCGTAAACGTCATGTTGCGCATGAGATTGCCGCGACTCGGGCCGAGTCGACCGATGCGCACGGCGTCGGTCGTTCCGGGCACGGCGTTCGTCGCCTCGATTTGCAGCATCGTGCCCTGCGCGGCGGCGTGGAATAGGTAGTGAGAACCGGTGGGGTTGATTTCAATGCGCGGCGCGCCGTCGATGTCGTTCGGCAAAATGAGCGGAACGCTGCGCGACGACGATTCACTCGGCCCCATCGGGCTTAGCGCCAATGCGCCGGGCATATTGTCCACGAACGTCCCATCCGGGCGCCAGCCCCATTCGTGGCCGGTTCCGATCAACTCAACGCGCGGGTAGGCATCGCCAAACACGAACAATCCCATCCAGAGCAGCGCCTGCTCGATTCCCGGAGCGCTGCGCGCGCCGGAATAAAGGGTGTCGCGAAACGTGAACATGCCGCGGCCCTGCCAGATCTCGCCGTTGGATCGCGGAAACGTATATATGTCAGCATTGATGTCCACATCGACGTACGATTCCGCGGGTACCCCCGGAGAATAGACGTTATTGTTGTCATATACCCAAATTCGCGTGACGTTGGGCGTTAGCTCCTCGATTTTCCAGGGCACGACCACATGTCCGTCCCCGATTCCAGGCGACAAAGACAAAGCATAACGATCGGGTTCGGTTCGAATCGCCGCCAGCCGCTGTCGCGGGCTGGTTTCCCACGACGCAACGCCGCCGCCTTCGTTCAATTGGATCAGGGCGGTATTAATCGCCTCGGCGCTGGTTTGCGTACCATGATACATGCGTATGTAGCCCCATATGTTGGTCGGCTCGGGCGGGCCGCACCAATCCCAATCGTATGTGCCCTCGGACGGACGATTTTCCAGGCCGCGCGCATGGTGCGCCCCCGCGTCGAAATCATCCGCGGACAGTATGCCGCGCTTTATCATCAGGCTTGCGCCCGACATTCCGTGGCAGCTTCCGCCGCTGAGTTCGGTCCAATTGGCGTATATGGGCCAATAAAGGAAATACAGGGGATCGGGGATGTTGCAAATGCAGAAACCGCCGACTCCGATGCACAGATAGCCGTTGTCGCCGAAGCACGAAAAAAAATCGCTGAGCGTGGCCGCGTCGCTCGCGTTGTCAAAACCAAGGCCGTGGACGCTTGGATATGGCGCGCGAACATCCCAGACATCGGATATGACTCGTGGCTCATATCCGGGTCGCACCCATTCATCCGCGAATACCCAGCGATACGCCCCGGCAAAGTTGGGCGGCAGCGACGGAACGCGCGTCATTAATCGCGATCCATCCGCGGTCACGCCTAGAATTTCCGCGGAATAATGCGTCCAATCTTCGGGATCGGTCGAGCCGCGCGTCCGTGCCAGCGTAAGCGCCGCAAACGTATGCAGATTACTGCCGACGAGTTGCACACTCGTCGCCGGTTCGACAAGACGCGGATTCGAGTCGCGGATGATGATCTGGGGAGTGCCGCAATTCGGAGACAAGGAATCAATCGTGGTGGGCGGAATCGCCTGCTGATTGAAAAAATCCACGCTGGCGTAAACACATGAGCCGACGTCGCAACCAGGAAACGACACCAGATGATTCGCGATGGTGATCGGCTGAATTCCGTTTCCTGATACGAGCGGCGTTGATTGACGGCATCCGCCGCACTGCTGTATTTCCACGCTTACATCCATTCCGATCGGTATGGGCACGTCAAACGAGAATTCGCCCTGCGCATTCGTATACTGCACATATTGCGGACCACCGGTTCGGCCTCCGAATCTCACTTGAGCATTCGCAAGCGGACGAGATCGGTTCGGGCTGGCATTGTCGAAAACACGGCCGCTGATTCGGCCGTGCGGCAATTCAGTGCTGCTGTCCACATACGACGCGGTGGACCAGGTTGCCTCGACCGAAGGATCAGCGTCGTCAGGCGCCATGTAATAGTCGCCGTCCGGGCTGACTTGAAAATGCCCGATTCCGATGCCGTCCAACTCGGTCCACTCGCCGAGCAGCGACCGCGAGATTCGATATTCGACGCAAGGCGGCCCGACGTCATCGCCGCAATCGCCCTGCACAGCCTGCCAGGAGCCGGCCGGCGGGCATTCGCGCGTCTGGCAATTGCGATAGATGCCCAGGAATTCATCCCATACGTGCCATGATGCAGTACCGACGCCGTCGAAAGGGGAAATCGCGAATGCGCCCCCCTGATCCGGCTGGCGGGAATAATCGCTATCAAGCAACAAGCCGATGTACGGCGTCGTCGTTCCGTCGTAGAACGGTCGAGGCGCGCCGAAGGCGACATACAGGTTATCGTCATCATGCACGAGATACGCGACGGCATCGGCAGCAGCCGGAATATTCGGATCGGTGGTTCGATAGCGCATGACGAGTTGCTCCGCGCCGGCATACTCAGAGCCGCCGTCGATTTCGCCGTCCACCACGACCGGGATCGGCGAGCGGGGAATGATCAGATCGCGCGGGAGAATTCCAAATACTGCGATGTTCATTCCGGATGAAGTTATGGGTTGCCAGCCGTGCGTCGCCTCTTCGCCGGCGCCCATCGGCCATGCCCCTACGAGCGCACTTCCGTTGCGTGCCTGGTCGTACATGCCCGCGGCGATCTGATCTGAAGTACGCGCCTCGGACCAAATGCGCAGCTCATCGATATAGCCGTTGAATTCGACGCCACCCTCCGGGTCATCGCCAATGTACAGGGGCAAAAAGTGCCCTGCGCCGGCGTGCCCCAACGGGGGGCTGCGATACAAAGCGCCATCCATATACAAGCGCACGGAAGTGCCCGTGTACACCGCAGCGACGTGAATCCACTGATTCGGGCGAATCTGTGAAACGCTCAGCGGCATCGTCGCTGAAAGGCCTCCGCTGCGATAAAACCGTAGACGATTGTCGCAAACGCCAAACCAAAACGACTGGGCGCGGCCGTTTGAAACGATCGTCTGACATTCGCTGTCGTATCCATTCAAATAAATCCACGCTTCAATCGTCATTTCGACGTTCGCGTCGTATTCCGGGCGCGCAGCGTAGATGGCCCGTCCGGCGCCTTGAAAGCTCGTGCTGCGCGGCGTTTGAGCGGTCGCCGGCTCGGTCAGGTTCAACAGCGACCAGGCGGCCGCGATCACGAATGCGAAGTTCTGCTTTGAGTGCGCCATGTGATTTCCCTTGTTCGTTGGGTTGGGAAGCCCGTTCGATGCCTGCCGCCGACCCGATGAACCCAACGTGCGTCGGCGATAGTCGCTGCAAGCCTGTGTCGCAGCCGACTCGTACTGGTTCGCGGCAATTTCTCAGGCCGCCACCAGGCAAGCAGCGCCGAAGGCCGTCCCTCTCGCCAAGGCGCGCATTCGGGCTGGTTAATGATTCAAACGTAAATTGGTAGAGCCGGGCATCAGAGATTTTTGGAATGACCGATGCGGAGCTGTCGCAACGTCGCCAATTCGTCGCGGCGGCGGTTCGGCGACGCGTGCCGCATGAACCAACGTGGCGCCGGGGTACTCCGCACGCCGCGCCGAATATGCATCAAACGCATGCGACCCTCGCATGGGTGGCCGAGATCTGGCGCCGCCCGCATTCGGCCTTGCGTTACCTGACGCCGGCGACTTTCGCGGCGACCCTTGGGGCTCTGCCCCAAACCCCGCCAGTGACTCTGCCCCTGGACCCCGGCTTCTTCCCCTCCGCGGAAAAAGGGGTGCCGGGCCGAAATGAAAACCGGACTCTCATAGCGACTGGTACATAGATTGGGGGCAGGTCAATCGTTCTGACCATGTTTACCCTCGGTCCTGAAAAGAACCACAGCCACGTAGTGCCTAACAAAACCTGACCGTATCCGCGGCGCGCGACGCATTTGTGTCGCGCCTCGAATCACTTCAACCCGCCGACTTCGCCCGCCCGCGCTGCACTCGCGGCTCAGATAACACCCGCGTCCTGCCGGTCGTCTGCCTGACCAGAGAACCGCAATTGTAAGGGAGCGGCCGCTGGGAGTTTTTTCTGTTGCGCCTAGGCAAAATCCCTAGCCGCGAGACGTAAGCACTCCTCGGATTTCGGCCACCGCAACGAGGACTTATTGTCACTGTTGAGGTGTGCAACATCGGCGCGCGGGACATCGATATCGAGTATTCGAAAGTTCAGGACTCCACTCGATCGCGAGACAGCGATGGACGGACGCCCGCAACGGATGCGGTGGTGGCATTCGAGCGGGCGTTCTTGATCGTCGCCGGCAATGACGAAGTTTGGGATCGCGTTGACTGAAAACGGAGCGGCGCATGCGAATCTGGATAATTATCCTGGCATGTTTGACAACAGCGGCGGCGGCGCGGGGATCGGTGGCGTATTCGCAGCCGGCAAACGGGGGCGGCCAGTTGCTGCAATCGTCGTGGTGGGATCCCGACGACAGCGATTGGGACATTTACTCGTGGGACGATTTCATGTTATCGTCGGCGCATCCGATCACCGAGGTGCGCTGGCGCGGCGGATACATCTACGGCGGCGCGTATGGTGGGCCGGTGATCAACTTCACGATTGAGATCTATCCATCCATTGCCGCCGGCAGCCAACCGGACGTGACGCACGCGCCACTCGTCTCCTATGAGACGGGCGGCAACGCGGGACAAACGTACGCGGGCGTGTATGGGGGCACGACGATGTACGACTATCAATTCACGTTGCCGGCCGCGTTTCAAGCGGCCGCGAATACGCGCTATTGGATTTACATCCTGGCCTGGCAGCACGGCATTCCCGAGTGGGGCCTGAGCAACGCAACAGGCGGAAACGGCCACTATTTTCGCTACGTGCGCGGGATTCACATGTATCAGAGCGCGCCGGGCGACTTTGCGATGACGCTGATGTCGTCGGATGCGCCGACGTACACGATCGCCGCATCCGTGTCGCCGGCGGCGGCCGGCGCGGTGCAAGGCGCGGGGAGTTATCCGGAAGGCACAAACGCGGCATTGCAGGCCAACGCGAACGCGGGTTGGGCGTTTCAGAATTGGACTGAAAACAACGTCGTCGTGAGCTCGAACAATCCGTATCTGTTCACGGTGAATTCGAATCGAACGCTGGTGGCGAATTTTATCGCCGCTTACGTGATCACGACCCAAAGCCTTCCGACCTACGGCGGAACGACGACCGGCGACGGCGTCTTTACGACCGGGGCGAGCGTGACGGTTGAGGCGTTCCCGAATCCGGGATTCGCGTTCACGGGCTGGTCTGAGTACGGATCGCCAGTGAGCAGCACGCCTGTATATACCTTTAGCGCGAGCGCGAACCGAACGTTGGCGGCGAACTTCGAAACCGACCCGCTGACCGTGGCATTCAACTTCGACAACGCGCCGGTACACACATCGCTGCCGGTCGATGTAACAGTCGCCGGGCTGATGGCACACTTAACCGCGACCGGCTCCGGCTTTTCGATTCAGCCCGCGAACACAATGGGTTTCACCCCCGCAGGCTTTGACGGGCTTTGCATCTATCCGAACAGTGTTTTTCCGGCGGATCTTCTGATTTCTTACTCCCGGCCGCTGACGTATTTCTCCATTCTTTATTCGCCGCAGGAGCTGGGCTGTGACGACTCCGCCCGCATGCGCGTGACGGCGTATCGCGCGGGACAGCAGGTGGCCACCGCCACCACGAGCGCTCCACAGCCGGGCACCTGGCCCACCGGGAATCTCGAACTGACATCCGCAACGCCGTTCGATAGCGTGACGGTGCACTACGACTCGCGCCCGCCGACGTGCCAGGATTGGGGCCCGATTTTCCTGGCGGACAACATGGTGGTGACACAGGCGGCGATGCAGTTGCTCGGCGACTTGGATTGCGACGGGCTGATCAACAACTTCGACATCGACCCGTTTGTCCTCGGATTGACCGATCCGGCTGCGTATGCGGCCGCCTATCCGGCATGCGACGCGACAAACGGCGATGTGAACCGCGACGGCGTGTTGAACAACTTCGACATTGATCCGTTTGTGTTGTGCATATTGAGTAGCGGATGCCCGTAGGCACATTGCCTATCGCAGTGGCGTTCGTAGCGATGATAGCATTGGTCGCGCGATTGATGATCGCGCTGTACGCAGCGGCCGCCCATGTGATGGGGCGGGAGCGACCGGTGCGATGGTTCCATTTTGTTTCATTCAAGAGGATTTGGTGATGTTACTCCGATTGACACGCAGGGATGTCTTCTGTTTGGCGGCGATTCTGGGCACAGCGACGAGTTTCGGCGATGTGATGATCGTGGATGATTCGGGCACCGCACGAAACGGAAAGGTCGGGGGCTGGAGTTCGATCGTCGCGGGCGGGGGCGACGCGGCCATTAGTTACTATTGCGAGGACGATCACGCCGGCCCGAACGGCGACATGTACGCGCTGCGGTTTGCGTGGGCGCAGGGAGGTCAATGGACATGGGTCACCGTGGACCATGGTGGCGGCAGCGATACCTGCATGAAGCGCGGCGGAGATGGGTCATATCGCATCGTATACTCCGGGTCGTTGAGCGGACTGGGCCTGGCGGTTGGCGGCGCGAATACGTGGTCGCTAACTCCGGTTCCGGTTCCCGCCGAAATGGGGCCGGGCAACATTTCGATGGTTTTGGATCCGCAGGACAATCCGCACATTTGCTACTACAACCTGACGAACGGCGGCGATCGCTCGCTCCGTTATGTTTACTTTGACGGGGCAAACTGGGTCGAGGGCGGCGCGAACGGCGGCAATCTGGGCGCTGGTTTGTGGACCCCCACCATCGGATTCTCCAATACACAGCTTGCGCTGGATGCAAGCGGCGTGCCGCACATTGCGCTGGCTGAGCCCACCGATGCAATCAACGCGTGGGGCGACATCAAGTATTCGACGCTGCAAGGCGGTCCAAACGGCGTGTGGCAGCGGGAATCACTGAATATTCTCGGCGTCGATCCGTCGCTCGCGATCGGCACGGATGGCGTGCCGCGAATGGTATTTAACGGCGACGCGGGGATTGTCTATGCCCAGAAGGCAGGCGGTTCATGGACCTTTGACACAATCGTCGCAGGGCAATCCGGCAGCTCACTGACGTTGGCCCTGGATAACCAGAATCAGGCGTACGTTTCATTTGCCATGACGGCCAATGAGGACATGTACCTCGCGCAGCAATCAGGCGGCGGTTGGATCGTCGCGAAGGTGGATGGCGACAGCACGAGCGATCCGCATGTCATCCTTGGCCGTCTCGGCACGGGTATCGACGTCGATGAATCCGGAACGGTGCACATGAGTTACTGCGCGATCGACATCTACGGCATGACACATCGCTCTGACTTGAAATACTACGGCGTGCTCGGCCCGCCGCCGTGCATTGTGCTGAGCGCATCGCCAGCGCCGGCGTCGGTCTGTTGGGGCGGGTCGGCCGGTTTCGATGTAACGGCTTCCAGCAATGGCGAGTTGGCTTATCAGTGGCAGCGCGACGGCGCGCCGCTTTCCGACGGCGTGACGCCGTGGGGATCGCTCGTGTCCGGCGCGACCAGCCCGAACCTGAGCATCGTCGGCGTGGCGGACGGCGACGTGGGGATCTATGACTGCGTTGTTTCGACAGCCGAGTGCGCAAGCATCACCAGCGGAGGGGCGAGCCTGATGCTGGATACGGGCGCTGTGGTGACACTTTCGCCCGCTCCCGTGAGCACGTGCGCCGGCGCATCGGCGCAATTCTCAGTATCCGCGAGCGGCGGACCACCGCTGACATATGCCTGGCGCAAAGACGGCGTCGAATTGGTTGACGGGCCGACTGGTTCGGGCTCGACCGTGTCCGGCGCCGGTACAGCAATGTTGTCGATCACCGCGGTGTCGAGCGCGGACATGGGCGCATATGACTGCATGATCACGAACGATTGCGGCGGCGAACCGAGCGGTGCTGCTGCATTGACCGTTACGACATGCGGCGAGTTGCGCGGCGATATGAACTGCGACGGCGTAGTGAATAACTTCGACATCGATCCATTTGTGCTCGCGCTGACGGATTTTGACGCGTACGAACTGTTATTCCCGGATTGCGACGGCGGCTCGCACGGCGACACGAACGACGACGGCGTGTTGAACAATTTTGACATCGACCCGTTCGTCAATTGCATCATGAACGGCGGCTGTCCGTAAGTTCATCTCCGCCTAAACCGACAAGGCGCAAGTCACGCAGCTCTCGCTGTGGCTTGCGCCTTGTTTCTTTGAAACCGAGAAAAATCGCCGTGATTAGCTGGTCACGCCGATTTTCTTGCGGATCACCGCGGAGGACGCGCCCTTCGACTCTTCCATCGTTGGAGTAGCCGAGGACGCGACCTGACGCTGATCAAGGACGCCACGCACGCGGTCGGCCGTCTCCTGATCACCTTCGCGCTCAATCGCCGCGCCGATCGTTTCGCGGTAGTAGCGGGCGTCGATGCCGCCGAGCGTGTCGGCCGCCAGGCGTGGATTCGCGAGCGCCAGCTCGACGTAGGGCATGGCCGCGGCCACATCCGGCTTGATCGTGCGGATACGTCCTCCGGCATCCGCGGCGGAAGTCATGGCCGTTTCACCTTCTCCGATGGTCAACAACTTATAGGTACGCAGTTTCGGAGCGGCCAGCGCGATGGCGGCGTGCGTCGCGACGCGGCGGGTGGGGAACTGCTCCACGGCGCGCTCCAGAGTATCGTTGGCATGTGAAAAGAATCGCGTGCCGTCGAAAGCCAGCGCACGGCCGACCTCGGGATTGAGAAACTCGCTGGCGAATTGCTCTTCTTCCATTCCGGCCGGCGCTTGAACACGAATGACGAGCGGGTTGGAGATCACGTCTTCGTCATCGATTCGAATCAAGGCACGAACGGTATAGCGACCCGGCTCGGCAAGATCCCAACCGTTCACACCCGCGCCGATGAAAATCGAATCGGAACGAGTTTGATTCGGGTTCAGCGCGATCGTGGATTCGCGGAAGCAGGGACGGGCGTATGGAACATATTGCCGCGTCGGCTTTCCATCCTTCTGAATGATCAGCAGGATATTGTTGGTGTCGCGCAGCACGTCTTCGGAGATTAACTGGACTTCGTCGCTGATGTTGGTCAACGACAATTCGACGACGCACGGTTCGAGGAACTCAAGCACCGCGGGTTCGCGGTTGGCCCGGATCGTCAGGCGGAAATTCGGCTGAAGCGCCGGATCGGCGTTACGGAACCCGTGATGATCAAACCAGGCTGCATCTCCCATACGCACGAAACGTTCCGGTGCATGGCGCATGAACAGCAGCTCCGGATCGCTGAAACGGAACGCGAAGTCGGCGAAGAAAGCCGCCTGACCACCGGAGACACCGTATGGATAGTTCATGAAACTGCGAGCTTCCGGCTCGTTCGCGAGCGGAATCCAGGGCGTACCCAGAGATTTCTGCCAGGAGTGCGCGAGGTTGAAGGCGTGCCCCATTTCATGGACCGCCGTCCAGAATCGCATGCGCTGCACCCAGGCGGCGGGGGCCGGATCGCCGCTCGGCGGGTTCTTGATGAACGCATCTTCAAAGATGGAGGTTCCCTGGCGATGGTTGGGGCCGATGTCGTCGAACATGATGCCGCCGAGCGACGTGCCCTGCTCGTGCAAGCTGGCAAAGAAGGTCCACATCGACCATTGAGCGCGATTGGCGAAGCGGGACCAATAGGTTTGCATGGCGTCGTGCATCTCGCTGTCGCTCCAGCGCGCGTTCGCGCCGGCGCCGCTGATCGGCACAACGCCGTCGCCGCCGGAGCGCGAAACATCGAATCCCGCGCGGCGAAAGACCGTGTTGATCGTCAGATTTTCATTGGCAAGGCCGGCGGGACGGTTGGGATGCGAATGAGTCTGAAAATTCGTGATGGCCTCGGTGCCTTCGGCACAGTCAAATTCGAATTCGACCGAGTGGAAGTACGATGAGCGATAGCGGAAATCGCGCGTGCGGCTGGGGCCCGAGCCGGAGAACGTCACGCGAGCCTGCCGCGTACCGGCAGTCAGCGGATTCAGCACCTGAATTTCGACGTCCGTCTGAGGAATGAGCCCGACGGAGCCCTCTTTGTAAAAAATCGCACCGCGATATCGATATGAACTCACGCGCGTGACACGCGCGATCCAGTTTGCGCGCTGCGCCAATCCGGAGCGAATCACTCCGCTGGCGACATGCTGCGGAAAATTACCGTCAACATCGAGCCGCAGCTCCTCACGCATCGACAGCGGAAAAATCGGAGCGATTTCCCCATCGAGCGCATCGGCATTGCCGGCCTGCGCGAACGGCACGGGATCGGGGCCTGGCTGAGGTTGTGGAATTGGCGGAAATGGTGGAAAAGGCACGGGCAGCGGCTGCGGAATCGGGTGAGGCAACGGCGGTTGAAGGACCAGAGCCGGCGTCGTGTAGAGTCCGCTCACACGCGGCCGCAGTGGAAAGAGAGGAAACGGCAGCGCGTCGGCGGCAAGCGCCTCGCTGAGCTGATCGATCAATGAGCGATCGGTTTGCGCCGCGGAATCCGCGCCGCCATTCTGCTTGCTTTTCATGGATGTCCCCTGGGTGGGTACGTAACAAGAGCGTGGCGCGCCGCACGCGCGGCGCGCATTGTTCCGCTTCAATGCGTGACTAACTCAAATCAATGGTGGTGGAACGAATTTACGAGCAGTCCGCCTGTGCTCGCCTGATCGCGGCCGAGGGCGAAGAGTAGCGAACAAAACGCCTCACTGGCTTTCGAAGCGACCGCTCCCTTTCGGCCGCGGCTCCGTTTTGTTCGGCGCACCAAGCTCTCGTGCGCGATTCAGGCATCCCCAGCGTTTTCGTCAGCGACGTTGACTTGTGGCACACCGTCCACCAGCGACACAACGATCATCCGCCCGGCTTCGGCATTGGCCTCGATTGTGCGTGAACCGTCCGCCGTTTCGATGCGAACGCCGACTCTGTGCGTTCCGGCATCCACCGGAATCTCGCAAGCATCCGCGCGATCGATCTGCATGCGCGTGCGCACCTGGCGCTGAAAAACCTCGCGCCCGTCAACCGTGACCACGACATTCTCACCCGCGAATCCGTGCTTCAGCACGACGCTGATTGTGGCCACCAGAAATTCCCGCTCGATTTAGTGTTGAAATCGCTTGACACCCCTTTATAGCCGAAAGCGAATTGGACATTGCGCATATTCTTGAATTTTTTGCGGAAAAAACGCGGGAGATTGTCGAAGCAAACACGGCTTGGAGAAAACTCGGTCTAATTAAACGGACCGTAATCGATTCCAATTACGATTGCCATCGCGTTACCGTGTGCGCGCCGATTCAATCATCGTCGCTCACCGGGATTGGCGACTCTTCGCGAATGGAGATGCGCTCGATGCCTGTCGCCCGGCCGGTGGCTGGGTCGCACTCGACGATGACGCCGTTCAGCTTTGGATCGCCGCCGGCGACGGCGTAGGGAATCGGCATGGTCGTAATGAGATTTTCGATGACGGCGCGTTTGTCGCGACCGAGGACGGAATCGTGCGGGCCGGTCATGCCGAGATCGGTGATGTACGCGGTTCCGCCCGGCAAGACGCGCTCGTCGGCGGTCTGCACATGCGTATGCGTGCCGACGACGGCGGTGGCGCGGCCGTCGAGATGCCAGCCCAAGGCGACTTTTTCACTGGTCGCTTCGGCATGCACGTCAACGAGCACGATCTTGACGTCATCGGGCAATGACGCGATCAACCGATCGACCGCATGAAAGGGGCAATCACCGCGCATATTCATGAAAATGCGACCGAGCACGGAAATCACCGCTACCTGCGGGCCGAGGCGGGATTTCACAATGGTCATCTCGCGCCCCGCGGCTTCGAGGGGAAGATTGGCGGGGCGCACGATCTGGTCGGATTGGTTCAGCACCGCCACAATTTCGCGGCGTTTGTAGATGTGGTCGCCCATCGTGCAGACATCGATGCCATAGTGCATCAGCTTACGAAACATCGCGGGCGTCAATCCGCTTCCGGCGCAGGTGTTTTCGGCGTTGGCGACGACAAAATCGATGTGGCGGTCGCGGATCAGCGCGGGGATGATCTGAGAGCAGGCGTGTTTTCCGGGGCGTCCGACGATGTCGCCAATCAGCAGGATTCGCATATGGTCTCGATCGCAACAGCCGCGGACCTGTTCAGACCGGTCGCGCGCGATACTATATCGGCTTGCTCGCGCGGCGACACCCGGCGAGCGTGTGAAATCAACCGATGAGTTTGCGGCCGCCTGCTGAGAATTCGCGGTGGCCGTGTGCGCGGTGGAGATTAACCGCGCACGATGATGGGAGAACGCAATGGCACGCTTCAGGAATCTGTCGAGTCTGGTTGCAGCGATTTGGTTGTTGTCGGGCGCGGTGGCGCTGGGTCAATCCGCTGCCCAGCCGGCAGCGACTGCGGACGCGAGCAAGCGTCAGATCGGCCAGATGGTGCTCGACGGCATTCCGGAAATCCCAGACAGCGTTCGCCAGCGGATGATGCAGTATCTGGAAGTCCGGCCGCACGGTTTGTCGAGCATCAGCGATGACGGCTCGACGCTGTTGGTGAGCACGCGGTTCGGTAACACGAACCAGTTGCACCTCGTGAAGCAGCCGATGGGGATGCGCAAGCAAATCACTTTTTTTGACGAGCCGACTGGTGGCCGCTTTGTTCCGGGTTCCGGGACGCGTTATGTGTTATTCAGCAAGGACAAGGGCGGTGACGAGAAGAGCCAGTATTACCTGATGGACATGGAAAGCGGGGCGTGGAAGCTGCTGACGGATGGGAAATCCCGCCATGCGGGTCCGTCGATTTCGCGTAGCGGAAAGTGGATGGCATTCACGGGGACTGCGCGCAACGAAAAGGATTTCGATCTGTATCTGTCTGACTTGCAGAAGGCCAAAAGCACGGCGGCTTCAAAAGACGCCGGCGGCGCGAAGCCGGAGATGATCTGGCAGGTCGAGGGGCAGTATTACGCGGGCGAGTTCAGCCCGGACGAAAGCAAGCTGCTGGTGCAGCAATATTTGTCCGAGCGCGAGACGCGCTGGTACGTCGTCGATCTAGAATCGAAAAAGCAAACGCCGATCACGCCGGAATCGCCGGCGGCGTATTACGGCAGCGCGACGTGGTCGAACAACGGCGAGTCGATCTTCATCACGTCGGATCGCGATGGCGAGTTTCGCAAGCTCTACTCGCTGAAATTCGGCTATGGCGAGTGGAAGTGCCTGACGCCCGACCTGGAATGGGATGTCGAAGATGTTTCGGTCGATCCGGCCGGGAAAGGCATTGCGTTCATCGTGAATGAAGATGGCTACTCGCGCGTCTACTTCGCCGACGCCAACGGAAACGGCGCGAAGCGAATCGACGTGATTCCGAGCGGCGTGATCGGTGGAATCGGATTTGCGACAAAGGGCGGCGTGGCCGCGTTTTCTGTGAATTCGTCCACTACGCCGTCGGACGTGTACACGATCACGTTTCCGGATGCGAAGCTGACGCGCTGGACCGAATCCGAAGTGGGCGGCTTGAATGCCGCGACGTTTGTCGAGCCGACGCTGATTCGCTATCCGACTTTTGATCAGGCCGCCGGCAAGCCGCGAATGATCCCGGCCTTTTATTACAAGGGCCGCGGCGCCGGACGGCGGCCGGTGGTGATCAGCGTGCATGGCGGGCCGGAAGCGCAATTTCAACCGACGTTTTCGTCAGGCTTTCAATACTGGGCGAATGAGCTGGGCATCAGCGTGATCGCACCGAATGTTCGCGGCTCGACGGGCTATGGCCGCACGTTTCATCAGCTTGATAATGACGTGAAGCGGGAAGATTCGGTGAAGGATATCGGCGCGCTGCTGGACTGGATCGAGAAGCAGCCGGACCTCGATCCGTCGCGGGTGGCGATCATGGGCGGTTCGTACGGCGGGTACATGGTGCTGGGTTCGCTGACGAACTATCCCGATCGTTTCAAGGCGGGTATCGACGTAGTGGGCATCGCGAGCTTCATCAGCTTCCTGAAGACGACGCCGGAATATCGGCGCGATCTGCGTCGCGCGGAGTATGGCGACGAGCGCAAAGCCGACGTGGCGGCGGTGCTGGAGAAAATCTCGCCGCTGAATAACGCTGAGAAGATTCGGGCGGCGCTTTTTGTTGCGCATGGAAAGAACGACCCGCGCGTGCCGTATTCGGAGGCCGAGCAGATCGTCGCGAAGGTTCGCGGATTGGGGAGGCCGGTGTGGTATGCGCTGGCGCTCGACGAGGGACACGGCTTTGGCAAAAAAGCGAATCGCGACCTGGCAACGATGTTGTATGCGATGTTTTGGGAAGAGCATTTGTTGAAATAGCGACGTGGTGTGGCGATCGAATGCAAAACCGGCGACACGGTTAAGGTGAATCGCGAATGCCTGTAATCAACATGCCGCTGGACCTGCTGCTTCGGCTGGTGAACGCGGATCGAAGCGTGATCGACGAATCGCGCGTGCCGCAGACGCTGCATGACATGGGGATCGAGCTGGATGAACTGACATCCACCACGGCGTTTACATGCCGCGTTTGCAGCAACGTGATGGATCGCACCGAAGCGCAGGGCGAGCCGCTGCATTGCGCGAAATGCGGCGTGGAATTTCGCGATCGGCCTGACGCGCTCGTCAAGTCCGGTTCGCATCGCGTCGCGCGGCTCGACATGTTGGCCGTGCGGCCGGATATTTTCGATGCGGGCGGAATGGCGCGCTACATGCGCGGATTTCTGGGTATTCGGACGGGATTGATCGACTATCCCGTGTTGCCGGCGAAGCTGTCGGTGCGGGTCGATCCACGCTTGTCGCGCGACGCGTCCTATCGCCCGGCGATCGCGTGCGCGGTGCTGAGAAATGTGCGATTCGACGACGAGCGCATCAAGCTGCTGATGAATCTTCAGGAAGACCTGCACTGGGCGCTGGGACGCGATCGCAAGCTGGCCAGCATCGGCGTATACGACCTCGACAAAGTGAACGCGGCGGGCGCTGCGCCGTTTGCTTACCGCGCTGTCGGGCCTGACGAGCTGCGATTCGTTCCGCTCGGTTATGCCGAAGGCGACGCCGGCGCGAGCATGACGCCGCGAGAGGTTCTCCAGAAGCACAAGACGGGGCGCGCGTACGCGCATCTGCTGGCGAAATTCAGCGAATATCCGCTGCTGACCGACGCCGACGGCAAGGTGATGAGCATGCCGCCGATCATCAACAGCGAGGCGACGCGCGTCACGCTTGCCACGCGGCAGTGCTTCGTGGATGTCACCGGGCTGGCGCAGCGCACCGTGGATCGGGCGCTGAACATTCTGGTGGCCGGCCTGAAGGAGGTCATGCCGGAGTTGCAGATTGAAGGTGTGAAGGTCGAATACGAGCGCGGCCCAGTGGTCACGCCGAATTTCGCGACGACGGAAATGGCGCTCGATGCGTCGCTGGCGTCGGACACAATCGGCATCCAGCTTTCGGTCGGCGAATTGTCCGGGCTGCTGGAGCGCATGGGGCATGGCGTCACCGCGAATGGCGCGGAACTGCGCGTGCGCGTGCCGGCATGGCGAAATGACATTTTGCATCCGATCGATTTGATCGAGGACGCGGCGGTCGCGCTGGGCTATGAGAAGCTTTCGCCGGTGATCCTGCCGGCTTATGCGCCGGGGCGGCCGCGAGCGCTGGAAGAGCGCAGCGCGGTGGCGCGTCGCGTGATGGTGGGTTTGGGATTTCATCAGGTGATGACGCTGGTGCTGCTGAACGAGGACGCGGCGTTTTCGCGTTGGAATCTGCCGGTGGACCCATGTGCCGTGCGAATCGAACACCCCATCAGCAGCGAGCAAACCATCGCGCGCGTCTCGTTGCTACCGGGGTTGCTGCATACGCTGTCGATCAATAAACAATACGAATTGCCCCAGCGCATCTTCGAAGTCGGCGACGTGTCGTTCGCGGACGCGGGCGTTGAAACCGGGGCGCGCGAGCAGCGGCGCGTGGCCGCGGCATCGATGCTGCTGCTGGCTTCGTCGAGCTTCTTCTTGGTGCGGGCCAGCACCTCGCCGAACCTGCCGAACGCATGAGATGGATATCGCAGTTCGCGTGAAGGCAATCGAACATCCGAGTTTCATCCGCGGGCGCTGCGCGGAAATCTCATTGGAAGATGGCCGCGCATTGGGAGTCATGGGTGAGTTGCATCCGCAGGTAATCGAGAATTATGGATTGAAGCATGCGGTCGCGGTGTTGGAAATCGATTTGCGGGAGGGTTGAAAACCTCGCAGCGACGGCGATCTCGCTGGGGGCTTTATCCGCCGGCAGAAGAATGATGTGGCAGTCGGCCTATTTCATAAGCTCGGCAGAGTTCCTCATACGCGGTTTGATACGCGATGAACGCGATGCGGTATTCGGCAGACTGTTGCGGCGAGCGGGCTTTGTCGGGATGCCAGCGCTGCGCCGCGGCGCGCCAGGCGGATTTGAGCGCGTCGAGCGAGGCCACGGGTGTGAGACCGAATAGTTCCAGTGCAGCCCGATCATCGAGTTCTGCGGCGCGTCGCTGCACCTGCTGATCGACCGTTTGGCGATCGGCTTCGTCCGCGAATTCGCCGAGCCATTTCCAATCCAACAGGTCGGGAACCATCGCACCGACGCTCGTGCCCAACACCGTCATAAAGCGCGTGAACGGCTTGCCGCGCAGGCCAAGAACGCCGTCGAGCAGCAAGCCGGCCGAGGCGGCGACGCGGCCGCCAGTGCGGGCGGTCGCTTTTCGCTGGACGGCGCGGCGATCGCGCAAAAGTGGGGCGACGTCGTCGCGCCAGACGCGGCGGACGAATTCATCGAGCGGCTCGAGCTGAGACTGACGCGCGATCAGCAAGTCCTCCGAGACCACTATCTTAGATTGGAAATCATGAATGGGGGTCTCGCTGGATGGAATTTGCCGCTATGGGGCCGGAGGCGGGCATGGTCCCGTGGGAATTTTCAGGCCGGAGCGGGCGCTCAGCAAATATTGCATTAACATGCGTTACGATTGGCTTGCGTGAGTGGCGTATACAAAATATAGTCCAGGCTACATTATTCGTGCGGGCTGATCCAGGCAACCAGGCGGCGAGCGTTGGGGCGCGGCAATGGCGGTGGCCGAACGGGTGCGCTTCGAGAAGAGCGATGGAGGTTCATGAATTCCATGACAACAGCGGTCAGTCATCCGCCGACGGCGGCGCGGCAAACTAGCGCGAGCCGACCGCTGCCGGTCACCGTGAACAAATATCTGCTGATCGGTCTTGACGGGGCGACGTTTGATGTGCTCGATCCATTGATGGATGCCGGGCAGATGCCGCATTTTAAGCGGTTCTGCGAACTGGGTGTGCGCGGCGTGTTGATGTCAACCCGTCCGCCGATCACTCCCGCGGCCTGGACGACGTTCATGACCGGCAAGGGACCGGGGCGGCACGGCATCCTGGATTTCGAAAAGTATGAGCCGCGAGCGCACTCGCTGACGTTTAACAGCACGTACGAGATTCGCGAAAAGACGCTTTGGGAACTCTTGAGCGAAAAGGGCCTGCGCGTCGGCAGCATCAACGTGCCGATGACGTATCCGCCGAAGCCCGTGAACGGCTTCATGATCAGCGGCTTTGAGACGCCGAGCATCGACGCAGAGTTCACCTGGCCGCGCGAGCTAAAGCAGGAAATTTTCCGCGTCATACCGAATTACAACTATCGCACCAACTGGCGGCGACGGGCGCTTGGGGGCGACGACGTTTTGACCGAAAACCTCGACTACATCAGCAACAGCTTCGATCAAGGCTGGAAGCTCACCGAATTATGCGGGGAAAAGTACGGGTGGGACGTCATGATGGTGCTGTTCAAGCTGGTGGACAATCTGCAACACAAAGCGTGGAAGTACCTCGATCCGCGCTATAACTGGAAGTACCCCGATCGAGCCGAGCTGGCGGCGAATTGCTTCAAGCGCCTCGACGACGTGCTTGGGCAGCTCTTTGAGTATGCCGAGCGGCATCAGGCGACCGTGTTGATCATGTCGGATCACGGCCACGGTAGCTTGGACGGCAAAGCGCAGCCGAACTTGTTGCTGCGCAAGTGGGGCTATCTGTCGATGCGCAGCACGCTGAACCAGGTGATTCAGCGAGCGGGATCGATGGTGCATCGGCTGACGAAGGGGAAAGTGACGCGCTTTGAGCAGGGGAATCGGGGTATCGAGGCGGAGTTGGCCGTCGATTGGTCGCGGACAAAGGCATGCGTGATGCACGCCGGCATTTACGGATTCCTGTACCTGAACTTGAAGGGCCGCCAGCCGCACGGAATTGTCGAGCCAGGCGATTACGAACGTGTGCGGAATGAGCTGCGCGAGCGGTTTTCGCGGGTGACAGCGCGCGATCTGAACGGAAAAGAAATCCGCGTTTTTACGGAGGTGCACCGCACCGAAGAACTGTATGGCTGTAGCCGGGACGACAATCCGGATTTGCCGGACCTCCTTTTAGTGCCTCAGCCGGGGCTGGCCGTTGTGCGGAAGATTCGAGGCGACCAGACGGTGCGCTGGTGTGCTGAGGATCGGCTCGAAGGCACGCATCGTATTGAAGGCATTCTGGCGATGGGCGGGCCCGGTGTGCGCGGGGGGCTGCGCACGACGGCGCACATTGTAGATATTGCGCCGACGATTCTGGCGTCGCTGGGGCTGCGCGTGCCGGTCGATATGGAGGGGCGCGTGCTGAACGACGTGTTCACATCGGCGCCGACGGTCGAGCTCGAACCGCCGGTGAAGAAGGCGGTCGAAGAGCACGCGGCCGTTTATTCCGAGCAGGATCGCCGGATTCTCGAAAAACGCCTCAGCGATCTCGGGTATTTGGAGTAGCGGAGGATTCAAATTTCCACCCGCACGAACGCGCAGCGCAATCAAGCATTGGGTTGACGCTGCGGGCTGACCGTGGTCCGCTGCTGGAATCGACCTCACCGTTGCGAACGAGCGATGAGGCGGCGGATCGGATCGGTCAGTCGATGCAAAGGCTCCGGCACAATCTCTGGTTTCTGAACCGTACCCGACACGCGGTATTGAACAAGCTCTGATCCCGCGAGCTCAACGACATCGCTCAGCACCGCGATCCGCGGCCAATTGCGCGGATTCGCGCCGACCAGCAGCAATTCGACGCGATCAGTGTCGATGTTCCACAGGCCCTCGCCGACGAGACGAATGTCTCGCCCGTGAATCTCGACGTCGGTAAGCCGCAGCACGCGCCCTTCCCACGCAAAATGAAGCTGGGCAAAATCGAGCGTCTCGTCCACATCGCTGCGCAGCCGGAGTGATTCGAGCAGGTCGGCGAGCACGGGCACTTTCACGAAAGACGTGTCATAGATGCGCAGATCGCCGGCGCCGATACGCGAATCGTCATTTGCGCCAATACCGCGAAGCGTGAGCGACGCATCCAAGCGACCTTTGCTGGCGGGCGTGGCGGGCTTTTGCTGGAATTCATCCGCGTTGGCCCCTTTTAGCGACACGGTCAATTCGTAACGATTTACATCCGGGTCGTATTCCAGCGCTCCGGCGAGCGCGCCGCCGCAAATCACGCCCTGCACATCGTGGATTCGCACGGGGCCGGCGGTGCGCGAGATCCGGCCGCGCCAGTCTCGAATGGCTCGCCCGGCAAGCCTGCCCACCGCGAATTCGAATTCGAGATCGAATTCGGCCGGGCGGTGTGGCGGCAGGAATGCAGAGCCGGCAAAGTAGCCATCGCAGTTTTCGAGCAGCAACCCGACATCGGCTCGCAGATCGCGCACGCTGATCTCACCGTCGCAATCGATCGACTCACCGATGCGCGCGGTGATGGAGGCTTCAAGGTCGCCGGCGAATTTCGGTTGAACCGATGGCGGCCCAGGCTTGGATCCCGTGATGAACGCCCATAGTTTGGCGTCGATCGGCAACTGCTTGACACCAAATTCGAAAACGAGGTCACGAGCGCCCTCCGACCACCAGCCGCCTCCGGCGGCGAAGAACGTACCCTGCGGTCCGACGCGCGCGATCACTTCCTCAAGTTGCACGGAATTGCCGTCAGTGTGCAACCGGCCGCGCAGATCGGACAGCTTGAAAGGCAGCGCAGGCGGCCAAGCCGCGCCGACCTCGGCGTACACACCCAGCACATCTCGGCCCGCGACGCTGTCCCAGGCCAGCGAGATGGCGCCGGGGCCCGTCAGTTTGAGGAGGTTGGCGGCGGGCGCCATCGCCGGCGGCGCGACGCATGACAAAAACTGTGAGATGTCTTCGTCGAGCGCGTCGAGCCTCACGCGCATGGCGCCGCCTGTCAGCGGAATGTCAGCTTCGCCGGAAACATGGCGGTGCTCATCACCTCCCTCGATGTTGAGAATCCGCAGATGTTGTTCGTCGGAAACAACCCAGCCGTTGACGCCCGGCCATTCGCAGGCGTCTGCACCGGTTTGCAGCACGCCATCCTTGACGTGAGCAACGTAACGCTCAGTAGGTCGGCCATCAGCGCCGTTTCGCGAGACACCCCACACATCGGCGACTCCGGTAAATTTGAGCGGTTCGCGGCTCTCATCGCCTGCGTCGCCTCCGGCAATGATGGAGGCGTCGCGTCGCAGCGGCATGTCGTGGGCTTCGATTCTCAATTCCGCCGCGTCGCGTCCGCCTTTGGATCGGGAACTGACTCCGCCGGAGACGCGAACAGACGCGCCGCCGTCGTAGCCGTATAGGTCGTGAATGATCAGCTCGTCGCCGATGGTGATGAGTCCGTCGGCGTCGGTGAGTCGAAGCCCGGCGTCAGCGTTGAATCCGGCGTTCAGCCAGCGAGTCTCAATATGCACATCGAGCGGAAAAGGGCGATTCTGAGTCTGCCCATCCGGGCGCGAGACGGTCGCAAATACATCCGCGAGACCAACGGGTGACGCTCCGGCCCACAGCTTTCGATAGCCGAGCGGAAGCGCGGCGTACAAATCCTGGTTCATCGCGACGCTGTCACCGCGAATGCGCAACGCCAGACCGGTCCAAGGTCCGGAGTGGTCCACGTGGCCGTCCAGCCTGAACCGCGCACCACCGTGCATTCCGGTGATGCCGTCGAGATCGAATCCGCCGTTCACGATGTGCAACGCGCCGTAAACGTCGTCGAGCGGATATGGAAACTCGGCGTACATGGCCCTCGCGCCGCGCGGTTCGATCACGCCGCTGAACATGTCGATCTCGTGGAACTCGACGCCGTGTTCGTGGAGTGTCGCGCGACCGCTCAAATCGAAAGCAAGCCGGAATCTGCCGCTTGGTTCGTAGTCGAGAATGAAATTGCGCGCGGCCCGCGGCAGGTCGGGATGCCGAAACAAGTCAGGAACTTCCGTATGGGGCGGAATGACAATGTCTTCTATTCCGATGCTGGCCGAATATGCCAGAAGCTCATTGCCGGGTGACGCGGGAGCGCCGGTCGTCGGCGCGGCGGCGGCGCTCAACCGCACTTCGCCGTGAAGCGGCGCGCCTCGCATGCGGCCGTCGATCGTGATGGCGCCACTGCGAGTCGGGCCGCTGCTGACTGTGACTTTCATCAGGATGTTGGTGAGCGGGAAGACCCGATCGGCGAGCGGTGTGTCGGATTCGAGCGGCAGGCAAAAGTCGACATTTGACAATCGGGCGGTCACCGACTCGATCCGCGAATTCCGCACGGCGACGTTTTCAATGGCCAGGCTGCCATGCAGATCGACTCGCCGCAGCAGATCAACCGCGGCCTCCGGCAGAAGAAATGCGATGGTGTTCAGTTGCAGCCCGGTCAGGCTGGCGTCGAAGCCGCCGCGGAGCAATTGAATGGAGAACCGCTCGAACTCCGTGTTGTCTTCCTGATGAATTTCGGCATGGTCGGTTACGCGAAACGTATAGGCGGGCGCCGCGCCGGTTTCGCCGCTGGCGCTTGGTTCGCCGGACACGCGGCCGCGCCAGCGGCTGATGAGATGAGACGCGTTGGAGAGCGTTTCGACGAGTTGTACGTCGAGATCGCGTATGTGGATTTCCGGCAATCGATCGGCCGGAAAGGAAGGGCGGCGGGGGGCCGTCGTTGATTCGCCGGATCCTTCGCGCGGAACCGACGAGTCGCGTGCATTGGGAGTGTCGGGCGATAGCGCATCCCGCCGCTCGATGCGCATCACGGCGGACTCAACGGTCGCGCGCTGCGGCCACACGCGCCCGGCGAACAGGTCGGACCAGGCGAACGCGAGCCGCGCGCCGTCTATCCGCAGCGCGACTTGCATGTCGGCATAATCGACGGGCAAGCCGAGTTGCCGGGCGTCGGTGGACGAAAGCTCAAGGTGCGAAAGCACGATCTCCGCGGGAAGGGCAAACTCAACCGTGCCAATCGCCGGTTGCTGTATCCCCACGGATTGCAGGGCGAATACAACCATGCTGCGCAGCCGCGTGGGGTCAGTGAGAAGGCGATAGCCGATGAACGCGGCAAGCGTGAGGAGCAGAGCCGCGACCGCCAGGATGAGGGGCGCGCGGCGCTTGCGCCGGCGTTTCTTTTCGGCACGGGCTGTGGGAGAACGCCCGAACATGGCGCTATTGTCGTGGGGGCAGGCTCGCGTGGGTAGGGGAGGCAGCGGTCGCGGCGCGCTAGCGCTTGGCGATCGGCACGTACGAACGCTCGGGCGGACCGGTATAGCGGCTGAGCGGTCGAATGATGCGGTTATTCGTGAACTGCTCAATGTAGTGCGCGGACCAGCCGCTGACGCGCGATGCGACGAACAGCGGCGTATAGATATCAATCGGCAAATTCAGCCAGTAATACGTCAGTCCGCACGGGTAATCAACGTTCATATGAATCTGCTTGCGCTCCCATACCGTGTTCTTAATGGCGAAATAGACATCGAGCAGATGGCGATCGCTACGGCCTGGGGCGAGTTTCTCCATTTCGCCTTCGAGAATGCGGGCGCGATGATCGCCGTTCTTGTACACGCGATGGCCGAAGCCGGAGATTTTCTGCTTGGTGGCGATGGCGTTTTCGGTCCAGGCGGCGGCTTCGTCGCCGGATTTGAATTGCCGCATCAGGTGAATGGTCTCTTCGTTCGCGCCGCCGTGGAGCGGCCCTTTCAGCGTGCCGATGCCGGTGACGATTGCGGAGTACATGTCCGCCAGGGTGCTGGCGGTGACGCGGGCGGCGAAGGCGGATGCGTTGAATTCGTGCTCGGCGTAAAGCACTAGCGTGAGGTTGAGCAGCCGGGCCTCGATCGCGCTCGGCTCACGGCCGAACGCGAGGTAAAGCGTTTGCGCGGCGTGCGAGAGCCCCGGCTTCGGTGCGACGGGGGCCTTTCCTGCGAGAAAGCGCAGCCGCGCGCCGATGATCGTGGGAACGATTGCGAGGATGCGCGCGGCGCGGTCGAGTAGCGCTGGCTTCTCGTCGCCGCTGATCGGGCAGAAATGCGCGGCCATCGAAACGGCGGTGCGCAGCACGTCCATGCCGGGTGTTTCTTTGGGCATCAGCCGGATGGTCTCAATGACTTCGGAGGGCAGTGCGCGGTATTTGTCGAGTGTGGCGCCGAACGCCTTGAGCTGAGCAGCGGTCGGCAGCTCACCGTGAAGCAGCAGGTAAGCGGTTTCCTCGAAGGGGCTATGTTCGGCGAGTTCCTCGATTGCGTAGCCGCGATACATAAGGCTGTCTTGCTGAACGGCGGAGATATCAGTTTCGCCGGCGATGATGCCCTCAAGGCCGGGGCGGTAAAGGTGCTCGATGGGCTGTGACATGTGTAGTCTGTCCTTTTCATGCGCTGCGCAAAGCGAGTCCGGCTTAGCGCAGATCGTTTTCTTCGCTCCTCAGGCTTGATCGCTCAGGCCGAT
The DNA here is from genome assembly GCA_016795025.1 of Phycisphaerales bacterium. Taxonomy (GTDB): domain Bacteria; phylum Planctomycetota; class Phycisphaerae; order UBA1845; family Fen-1342; genus JAEUIR01. The sequence goes on along the minus strand of JAEUIR010000001.1, from coordinate 28,404 downwards.
CCATCTGAAAGCGCTTCCTACGTAATGTATCACATTGCAAGTCGCATGCCGACATTGCGGCATTGCGACGGCGCCGCTGAACTGCGTGATGCTGACCATCGGGACTTTTGCACAAATGACTCCGGCGCTGCCGCATTGCGGACTGGAAACATTCAAGCCGCGACGGACTGGATTTTGAAAATTCGCGAATGTATGCGCGCACGCTGTAAAAGCACTCAACCATTGCGATTACAGTGCTTTATCGCGCCGGTGGAGAAGTTGCACAGAACCCTCGTGGAAAATTGCTGTTGAAGCGCGAATGCTCGGTCTTTAGGATTGATTTTCAACTCGTTGTGTTCCCGTCGCATCGTTGCCGAATTCACATCAACCACTAAAGGGACGCACCGGGTCGGGAGAACTCCATGCGTGCGTATCCGAGACGTGTTCAAATCAAAACTTGTCTGATCTGTGTGCTGTTCAGTACGGGTTCACTCCAGGCCACGGCGGATGAAGTTGCGGCAACGGCTACGGCTCGTTGGGACATTGTCAGCGGGGCCGACTGGAACATGAACACGGCCAATAACGGCTTAGCGACACTCACCGTGATCGGGACGTTTACACATCCGGGCGGTGGCGTTTTAACCGACGATATTACGGTCGGAGATATCAACAAGTCGCTCGGAAACGACGATTCAACGGGAACGTTTGTTCTCGACTCAGATGGCAGTGGCGCTCGCGCGGCTGGCAGCCTGGCTATTTTCAACATCGACACCGGGATCGTCAGGTTTACCTACAGCTACACGCTCGAGTCTACTGCAACCGGCGTACCCGGCCATGACGCTCTGTCCAAGGCGATCATGAATGATCCGATACCGTTGACGATTGGTAGCGCCGGACCAGGCGTCATACATCAACAGATCTTGCGCGCGGGATCGCGTGTTCAGCGGCGCCTGCCAGGTGGTTACGCGCCGGCGTTGATATTGCGGGCGCGTTTCGGACAGGGTGCGTTCGACGACGGCGGTGGCGGACCCTCGCCCGAGATGTTCTGGCGCCAACCTCGCCCCAGCGGCGCGATTGATTTGTACTCGATCACACTTCGCGAAAGCGCGGGCGGCGCAATCGAAGCGACCGTAACGCACTTCGCCTCATCAAACCCCGACTATGCGCTGGCTTTCCCGACAACAGCCGCGACGGTGAAGGCGCTGATTGAATCTGCCGGATGGGTTGTGGGAACCGACGGTAATTGGATGCTCCCCACAGACCTGGCGCTCAGTGAAGTGACCATCAGCGCCACAACCAGCAGCAACGCCGGAGCGGACGCTGCGATTGGCGTGCAAACCTCGCTGGAGGCGGCCGACGGCTCTCCGGCCATTCCGGTCGTATCCGATGTTGGGCTGATGATCATTGCGGCGGGAATCGTTGCCATCGCCGCGTGGCGGCTCGGAAGGTTGCCGCAGTAGTTTCGTAGAACGCGCATGGGGAGCTGCACGACGGCGCGTGCGGATCATGAGCGCTGCTCCGATCGCACGCGCCGCGGCAATACGCAGCGATGGCGCGTTGGGGAGCCTGTAACGGCACGCCATGCGTCTGCGTGAACTCTGAATCGACGCAACCAGTCGCGATCAGCGCCGCCGCCGCAGCAGCGACAGCCCCGCGCCGAGCATCAGCGCTGCGCTGGGTTCCGGGATCGCGACGACGGAAAGCGAAATTTCGAAGTCGACGTATGCGCCGTTCTGGGCTTCCGGATCATCGCTGATCGGTTCGGCCGCCGCGCTTCCGACGACTTCCAGCGTGTACGTGCCCGGCGCGAGCTGCCCCGACGAAGCGATCGGCATCGACGCCTGCGTGTCGTTGTATAGCGCAAACTCAATACTCGTATCCGGGCCGGTGAGGCGAATTAGGCGCGTCGTCTCGGCCGTCACGCCTGTCGCCTGGAAATTCGCCGAGCCGGTTAACGAGAAATCGACCGGTGTGGCCAGCGAAAAAACGATCGTCACCAGCGATTCAGCGCTGCCGTTGTCGCCGTAACCAAGCGTATCAGCCGTGCCGAACGCGGCGATCTTGTCCTTCGAAATTGACGACACCTGCGTCGAACTCGAATTCACGACGGCGAATTCGTTCGACAACCCAGCGTCGGCCGCGTCGTTGAAATCGCTGAAGTCGGCAGCCGAAATCTGTTGCACGACGTTTCCGGCGATTGCGGTGACGGACCGTGTTTGCGAGATTGGCGTGATGCCTTCGCCGATCGCGATGGCAGAAGCACACCCACCCAAAAATAGAGATAATCCACAACGCACACGAGACATGTAAGGCCCTCCTGGCCGATCGACACACCATGCGCCGAGCGGCGCTTCTCCACGCCGGGCAGCTTATCTCAGTGCATGCGGGTTGCAAACCTGTTTTGTAGAAAACCCCGGAAAAAACCGTATGCCGTGCGCGGTTGCGAAGCGCCCCGTGTCGATCGCGTCTCTGTCTAATTTTGCAGCCGGGCGGCCACGCGCTCGTCTCGGATCGCGACGCATGGCGTACACGACCTGTCATACAAACTAATCTCGCGAGGAAAGATCGCGCCGCCGGACGGATGATGTATCCGGCCGCGAAGCTCGGTAATCAAAACCCACCCGGCCGCGATGTCCCAGAGCTTGCTGTCGCTGCAAAGGGCCGCATCCATGCCCCCCGCCGCGACAAGCGCGAGATGCAGAGCAGTGGAACCCAGGTTGCGCACGACCCCATTGTCGATCCAGCGCAGTGCGGTGTCGCGAATTTCGTCGCTGATCGAGCTGGGCACGCCGACGACGGGCCGGCCGGAGCGCCCGTCTCGCGCCCGACCGGCGTCGAGCGGCAGCAGAGCGCGGGCGTTGCACGTCGCTCCGTGCCCCAGGGCGGCGGAGTACATGGTGTCCTGTGACACCCAGTAGATCGCTCCGGCGATGGCGGAGCTTGACGAACACGCGGCCACACTACAGGCGAACAGCGGCACACCGCGAATGAAATTGCGCGTGCCGTCGATCGGGTCGATGATCCACCAGATCGCGCCGGGATCAGCGGTCGAGAGCGACGAATCAGCGGTCTCTTCCTCGGTCAGGAAGCAGTCGTGCGGCCGTACGGTGCGAATGTGGCGAATGACGGCGGTCTGTGCGGCGAGATCGGCGGGCGTGACTTCGCTGCCGTCCGCCTTGCGTTCAACGTTCAAATCGGAGCCAAATGCCTCGCGAGCGACGCGGCCTCCTTCGCGCGCGGCGCTCTCCGCGATGTGGCGAAGAGCCTGCGGCAAGTCGCGCGGCAACGGCATCACTTTCGCTTTGCATTCGAAGCTTCGTCGGCCATTTTTTGCAGCTCTTCGTACTGGTTGGCCATTTTTTCGAAGAACCTTGAGACGATACCCTTCTTTCGAAGCTCCGGCTGTTGAACCATCTCGGCGCGGCGTTTCTTTTCGGCTTCGAGCTGCTTGCGGACGATTAACGATTCGAAGATGCCGAAGACGTTGGTGGCCATCCAATAGAGATTCATGCCGCTCGGCATCTGATAGAACATGATTGGAAACAGAATGCTCATCATGTATGCCATCATCTGCTGCTGGCGCAACTGCTCTTCGGGCGTCATCTGACCGGGCTTCCGCTCGGTTTGAGGTGCGTTCTGGGCCGCGTCGATGCGGCGTTGCATATTGGGCTTGGGCATGTATTTCTGCTGAAGAAACATGGACACGCCCATGAGAATCGGCAGCACGTTGATGTGCGTAATCGGCCCGATCATCAGCGATAAAAGCGGAATGTGCATGCCGGCGTCGCTGAGCTTGATTAAATGATCCGGCGAAGAAAGATCAGTGAGCCACCAGCCGTCGAACGCAGCGTTGCGCAAATGCACGTCATAATTCAGGGCGGTCCACAGCGACACAAGAATCGGCATTTGAACGAACAGCGGGATGAAGCTGAGCAGCGGCGCGGCGGGGTTGACGCCTTCCTCGCCCCAGACACGCATCGATTCCTGCGCCTGTTTCTGCTGATCGTTGGGGTACTTGGCCTTGATGGCTTCCAGGCGCGGCTGGATGCGGGCCATCGATTCCTGCATGCGGTACATCGATTTTTGCTGAAACACGGCCAGCGGATGCAACAGCGTGCGAACAATGATCACGACGCAGATGATGGCGACGCCGTAATTACGAACCGCAAGGACGATCGTTTCGAGCAGCCATTTCATCAGCGCGGTCAGCCACGAGAACGTGCAGGCGCAACCGCCGGAATCAAGCGACGATAATCCGACATAGCCGAGCTGTTTCGGGTCGGCGAAGGCGGGCCCGAGTTTAGCCACAAGATCGCTGTCTTTCGCTCCGGCGTAGGCCTCGAGCACGAGTTGCGGCGCGACCGGTGGAGAATCGGCTGTTAGCGTGATCTGCTGCGTGATAAAACGGGGTTGCAAATCTCCGGGGTGATGGTCGCTGAACTGCGGCGCCGCGGCGTAGCCATAAACCGCCAGAACAGACTCGGCCGGACCGGTTCCACCGCCGGCGGGTAGCGGTCGCGTAACGACGGCGAAGTACTTGTTGGTCACCGCAGCCCACAGGAATTGCTCGGTGTCCATCGGCGCTCCGAGCTTTCGTCCATCCGGCAACTTCAGCAGCGCCGGTCGCTGGATGCTTTCGAGATAGACATCCGCGCCTTTTTTGCGGCCCCAGGCGATGCGGCGCATGTCGTACTGCAACCCTTCGAGTGCGATCCCCGTGGGGCCGTCCTGTTCGATGGTTACAGTCAAAGGATCGCTTTGAAGATTATCCACCCGCAAAGAAACGCGGAATATCTGCGGCGTGTCGGTTAACTCATAGGTTTTCGTGAGGCGCATCACGGGCTGATCGAGCTTCACGGAGCGCAGCTGCGCGACAAAGCTGATGCGACGTGCGCCGGGGCCGGACGGCGTGTCGGGCGACAGGGTCCAAATGACGTCGTCGAGTCGGCGCTCTTCGTTGGCGCGCTCCTGAACCCACATGCGTCGCGTCGCGTACGACCGCAAGGTCGAGCCGTGCAGGAAGTCGTCGATCAAAGAAAGCAGCGGATAAGGCGACTTATCTTCCGGGCTTTTGAAATGAACCAGCGCGCCATTCTTATTGCGCTCGGTGACACGCAGCGAATCAACCGATGCGCCGATCGGCGAGAGCGTTAATTCGACGGCATCCTGCGGACCGCCGCCGAGCACAACAGAATCCAGCGTGGGACCGCGGTCAAACACCCACTCGCTGTAATCCGCGCGCGGGGCAGTGGTCGTTGGACCGCCACCGCCCGGAGACGTCGCCGGTCCGGTCGTCGGGTGGGGAATATCAGTGTTGAGCGGCGGGGCGGGTTTTTGTGCGAATCGGTTATAGATCCACTGATAGGCGATATAGACCAGCAGCGCGACGAGCAGAGCCTTGAAAAAACCGCGTCCGTCCATTCGACCTCAACCTGGGAGAGTCAGCCCGCCGGGAACGGCCGCGCCGGTCGCAACCGCAAACGAGCCACGTATCGTAGGGTATTCTGGAAAGAGCCGAAAGTCTTCGGAATCCGGCGACGCGGCTCAGGAAAGACGGAATTCGCCGCCGAATCAACCCTGACCCTTCCCGAATTTGGCCGTATCATGCGGGATTCGCGGCCGCGTGGCGCGGCGGCGAGCCGCGATGTGGAAAAACCGATTCCTTATGGCGTCTTTGACCTCAAAACGCGACCCGGCGGCAACTCGATCGGGATCGAAACCGACCGAAACGAGCATCGCTCTCTCGAACGGTGACGTGGCCTGGCTGACGATTCGCGGGGCGCGGCAAAACAACCTGAAAAACATCGACGCGCTATTTCCGCTTGGGCGATTTACCTGCGTCACCGGCGTTTCCGGCTCGGGTAAAAGCTCGCTCGTCAATGAGATCCTCTACGCCGAGCTCGCGCGGCGCCTGAACGGCGCGACCGCGATCATCTCCGGCGAACACGACGGCATCGACGGCGTCGAGCAGCTCGACAAGATCATCGCGATCGACCAGACACCCATCGGCCGGACGCCGCGCAGCAATCCAGCGACGTACATCAAGCTGTTCGACGAAATTCGCGACCTGTTCACGAAGCTGCCGGACGCGAAACTGCGCGGTTTCAAGCCCGGGCGATTCAGTTTCAACGTGGCGGCCGGTCCGCGTGGCGGCGGTCGCTGCGAAGCCTGCGAGGGCAACGGCGCGAATCGAATCGAAATGGATTTTCTGGCGGATGTGTGGGTCCGCTGTCCGGTTTGCGACGGCCGGCGCTTCAGCCGCGAGACGCTGCAAATCGAATACAAGGGAAAGAGCATCGCCGACGTGCTGGAGATGGATGTTCAGCAGGCATTGACGCATTTCGAGAATGTGCCGCGCATCCGCGCGATGCTTCAGACATTGCACGATGTTGGCTTGGACTATCTCAAGCTCGGACAATCCAGCACCACGCTCTCGGGCGGTGAGGCGCAGCGCATCAAGCTCGCGCGAGAACTCGTACGCAAGCCCACCGGCCGCACGATGTACGTGCTCGATGAGCCGACGACCGGCTTGCATTTCGAGGACATCCGCCGGTTGTTGAACGTTTTGCACGGCTTTGTGGACGGCGGCAATACGGTAGTGGTAATTGAACACAATCTGGACGTCATCAAGACGGCCGATTGGCTGCTGGACCTTGGTCCGGAAGGTGGTGCGGCGGGTGGTCGAATCATCGCGACCGGCACGCCGGAGCAGGTGGCTGCGGCTGCGGATTCGCATACGGGACAGTCGTTGGCGGCGATGTGGGGGATCAGCGCCGAACGCGGAACGATGAACGAAGAGCGCGAAATCGCTGGCGGCCGCGGAATCGCCGCGGACGGACAAATAGAACGCGTTGCGACGGGCGCCTCGCATTCGACGTTCGGCGTTCGGACTTCCGATCAGATCACGGTTCGCGGGGCGCGCGAGCACAACCTGCGCGATCTGACGATTTCGTTTCCGCGTCATCAAACGACGGTTTGCACGGGCGTCAGCGGATCCGGCAAGACCAGTTTCGCGATCGACACTGTTTTCGCCGAGGGCTATCGCCGCTATGTCGAATCACTTTCGGCGTATGCCAGGCAATTCCTCGGCCAACTCGCCAAACCGCGCGTGGATCATGTCGAGGGGCTTTCTCCGGCGATCAGCATTGAGCAACGAGCCGCCAGCCGCAGCCCGCGCTCGACAGTCGGCACGATCACGGAGATTTACGACTACATGCGCGTGCTTTGGGCGCGGCTTGCGGTGCCGCATTGCCCACGCTGCCGCACGCCGGTCGGCGCGCAAACGATCGACGAAATCGTGGATCGCATTTTCGCGCTCGACGCGGGCTCGCCGATCAGCCTGCTCGCGCCGATCGCCCTCGGCCCGGGCGAAAGCTATGCGGCGATGTTTCAACGTCTCCGCAATTCGGGTTATGCGCGGGTGCGCATCGACGGCGAGATTCATCAGGCCGCGATGGCTCCGCAGCTCGACGCCCGTCGCCGCCACCGCGTCGAAGTCGTTGTCGATCGCACCGTCGTACGGCCCAAGTCGCGCGGCCGCATCGCCGAGAGCGTGGAGCACGCGATTACGCTGGGCGAGGGCGTGTTGGTGCTGCTGGTGGAGGCGGTCGAAACGGTGCATGAATCGCCGAGCGAAAGCTCACATGGCGAAGAGGGCGGTGCGAGCGAAATCCAGGAGCATCACACTCCCGCGCGCGAGATGCGATTTTCGCAGCGATTTTCGTGCCCGACATGCGGCGAGGCTTATGACGAGCTTTCGCCGGTGCAACTCAGCTTTAACAGTCCGCTCGGCTGGTGCGAGACTTGCGAAGGTCTGGGCGTGCAGCGCGGCGCGCCGCAGGGCATGATCATCACGCGGCCGGATTTGTCGCTCATGAACGGCGCGGTGAAGTGGGCTGGGCGGCGCGATGGGCAGGTGGAACTAAATTCCAAATTCGGCCGCATGCTGGCAGGTTTGTGTCGGCACATTGGTGTTGCGTTTCATCAGCCTCTTGAAGACTGGACGCCGGCGCAGCGCCAGACGCTGCTTTTTGGATCGGACGATTGGATTGAAATCGGCGATGTGTTTCCGATCGCGTCGCCGCGCGGTGCGACCAAGGCATTGGCCCGGCCGCGATTCCAATGGCGGGGTTTTTTCCCCGCGATCGACCAGGCGACGCGCACCAACTGGGAAATGCGTCATCGCCTTCGCAATATTGTGACGGAGATTCCGTGCGTGGAATGCCGCGGCGGGCGCGTGCGGCCTTTCGGGGCGGCGGCACTGCTTGGCGGGGCAGAGAAGCCGCCCGCGTCCTCAGGCGCTCCGCACGGAAAATCAATCGTCGAAGTGAGCCAGATGTCGCTGGCGGACGCGGCGCGGTTCTTCGCCGATCTGCGGCTCTCGCGCGAGCAGCGCGAGATCGCAGGCGAACTGCTCAAGAACATTCGCGAACGTCTGCAATTCCTGATCGATGTCGGGCTGGACTATCTTACGCTGCATCGCGCCGGTCCGACGCTGTCAGGCGGCGAATCACAGCGAATTCGGCTCGCTTCTCAGATCGGCTCGGGTTTGACGGGCGTGCTTTATGTGCTGGACGAGCCGACCATCGGCCTGCATCCGCGCGACACGCAGCGCCTGGTGAAGGCGCTGGCGAAGCTGCGCGATCTGGGCAATACCCTTCTGCTGGTCGAGCATGATCGTGAGGTGATTCGCGGCGCGGACCATTTGCTCGATTTCGGTCCCGGCGCGGGCACGTTTGGCGGGCGAATTGTGCAGCAATCCCGCATTCAGGACGGCCGGCTGATCGCCGCCGCCCCCGCGAGCGCTTCCGAAGAAACCGAGGGTGAGTCAGTCGGACCGTCGCTCACCGCCGAATATCTCAACGATGCCCGCGCCATCGCGGTTCCGGCGAATCGCCGACCGGTGTCCGATCCGCAGGCGGCGCTGCGCGACGCGCTGGCGACCGCAAATCAGCAAGGTCTTCGGCCCCGGCGCCCGCGCGGCTTTGGCCGCCGCGCGCCCGAACCGATCGCTCCCGACGCCGCTGACGCACCGTGGCTGGTCGTCCGCGGCGCGCGGCACAACAACTTGCGCAACCTCGACGTCCCGATCCCGCTCGGCCGATTCGTTGTCGTAACGGGCGTCTCCGGCTCCGGCAAAAGCTCGCTGGTGAACGACATTCTCTGGCCCGCGCTGGCCGGCGACCTGTCCAACAGCAGCGTCACGCCCGGGCAGCACGACGCGATCATCGGCCGCGAGCACGTGGATAAAGTGATCAATGTCGATCAGTCGCCGATCGGCCTGACCCCTTACAGCAATCCGGCGACGTACACAGGCGTATTCGACTGGGTGCGCGAACTCTTCGCGCGCCTGCCGGAAAGCAAAGTGCGCGGCTGGTCATCGAATCGCTTCAGCTTTACGCGGGCGGGCGGACGTTGCGAGGCGTGCGAAGGTTACGGCCAGCGGCATATCGAGATGCATTTCATGGCCGACGTATGGGTGGAATGCGAAGCCTGCCGCGGCGCTCGATACACAGCCGATACGCTGGCGGTGAAATTCAAGAACCACTCGATCGCCGACGTGTTAAACATGCGCGTGAGCGAGGCGATCGGCCTGTTTGACAATGTGCCGCGCGTACGGCGCATGCTGCAAACATTGGCGGATGTGGGGCTGGACTACGTGCAACTCGGCCAGCCAGCGCCAACGCTTTCCGGCGGCGAAGCGCAGCGTGTCAAGCTGGCCACCGAACTCGGCAAGCCCGACACCGGCCGCACGCTGTACATTCTCGACGAGCCCACCACAGGCTTGCACTTCGACGACGTGAGGAAACTGCTCGAAGTGTTCCACCGCCTCACCGACCTCGGCAATACGGTATTAGTGGTGGAGCATAATTTGGACGTGCTGAAGAGCGCGGATTGGATGATCGACCTCGGTCCGGAAGCGGGCGAGGCCGGCGGGCGCATCGTGGCGATGGGCACACCGGAGAATGTCGCGCGTGTCGCGGATTCGCATACCGGGCGAACGCTCGCGCCGGTTCTCACGGCTGGTCCACTGGTGGCGCGCGAGCGCTATGACCCGCGGGCTCATGCGCAGCAGGTGATCGACGCGCACAAAAGCGGTTATGGCGATGTCGGCAAACAGACGAAAGCGCCATGGAAGGCGAACGGGCGGGCGTGGCATTTGGAGCAGCGCGAGAGCCGCTCCGGCGGCCGGCGGCGCTGGCAACCCGAGGCGCTGTTATATGTTGAGGAGCTGATTCAAAAGACCGGCAAATTCGCGGCAACGAACTGGAACGAACGTGCGTCGGTGGAGATCAGCGCGCCGGGCGCGAACCAATGGTTCTTTCACGCGCTGACGGGCGGCGAGTGGCTTCTGGAGCTGTACTTCGTCGTGCCGCGCGGCACTTTTGACAAGCGCGAGCTGATCGCCGACCTGAAGATCAAGACGCTGGACGAGCGGCCCGATTTGCAGACATACGGCCATTGGTCGCGCGTGGACCTGCGGCAGCGCTGGGGCAACGTGGACGCCTTGGTCGTATATGCACATGACAAAGCCGAAATCGACACCCCCGCCTTTCGGCGGATGGTGAAGCGGGCGGCGGAGGCGTACTGTGAGATGTTGGCCGGCAATCAGTAGGTTTCGGCGATCAAGCGAGGGTGCAGGCGTATGATCGAATCCTTGCCCCGCCGCGCGTTTTTGCGATTTGAAATTCCGATCTTCCACTGGGATCGCGCGCCGCACATTGCGCCTTCGATTCGCAAGTGGAATTCTCGCTACATGCTGCCACCGCTCGTGGAGGTGGAAGGCGAGCAGCCTTTCGCCGACGTATATGCGGCGTGGAGCGCGGAATGGTTTTTCGTCGCGTTTGACGTGCCCAATCGCCGCGCGCCGCTGCGCTGCTCACCGGAAACGTGGTGGAAGGGCGACGGCGTGCGCATCTGCATCGCCACGCGAGACACGCGCGAAACAAAGCGCGGCAATCGCTTTTGCCATTTTTTTTATGTTCTCCCCACGGGCGGCGGCAAAAAAAAGAAGCTGCCGGTCATCGGCACGCACAAGATGAGCCACGCCAAGGAAACGCCGCCCCCAGTGGACGTTTCGCAAATCCGGCTGGCGATCGACGTGGCCGAGCGTGGCTATTCGATCGAAGCCGCCATCCCGACGACGTGCCTGAACGGTTGGGATCCGACGGAGCACGCGCGGATCGGCTTTTTTTACAAGGTGAACGATTCCGAACTCGGCGCACAGCACCTCACGGCGACGGATGAACTGGGTTGGAACGTCGATCCGAGCACATGGGCGACGGTGGTATTGGCGAAGTAGAGAAATTCAAGATTCATCGCTCAAAATGCAAAATGCAGCCTGCAAAGAAAACGCGGAAAAGAGCCGGCCGGGCCGAAGCGACAACGCCCGGCGAAAACGCTGGATGGCCGCGAACACCTGGGCCGCGATCCTGTGCGCCGCGGGCGTTACGCTCGCGCTAATCGGCTGCGACCGAACGTCGCCGAACCGGCCGCAAACCGCGGGCGCGATGGTGCGATCTCCTGCAACGCCATCGGACGTGATTCGCGAAATCCTGCGAGTCCGCCATGCGTCGCAATACTCCGCGCTAAGCGACCTCGTGCTCGCGGATCGCGCTGATGATGTGACACGCACGCTCGTCGCCGTCGATGATTTTCTCGCGGCGAATCAAGCCCTGTGCGAACTCATCCGCGGCCAGGTCGGGCCGGGTGTGTCGGCGCGCGTCGATCAATCGCATCTTGCCGACCATCTGGACGTGTTCAGCCGCTACGTCGAGTTGATCGGCGAAGAGATCACCGGCGACCGCGCCGTCGTTCGCTTCACCATCGACGGAAAGCTTCCGGCGAAGTCGGCTGAACTTTGGCGAATCGAGGCCCGCTGGCGGTATGACCCGGGTGCCGGCTACTCGACGGAGTTGGTGGCTGCATTCGAAAAAATGACTGAAGGCCTGCGCGGTTTGGCGTCCGAGTTTCGCGCCGGCACGGCGGATGTCGCGGCCTTTCGCGATAACCCCGATAAACTGGTGGACGAAGTTCGGCTGCGCTTGGCGCCGGGCGTTCGCCTGTTTCCGGCGAAACCGTAGAAGAATCCGGAATGCGGAGAGAATAAGACGAACACGAACGGCCGCACGGGCGCTCGTGTCTCGTGCGCTTGTGTTCGCATGAGGTGGTTATGTCAATCTTCGAGAATCGCCGTGATTGGCTTGATGATTTCGAATTCAAACTCGGCCCGCTGCGCGGCCATCTTGCGGCCGCGCTCGATGTGCTGACGGATCTGTCAGTCGTACTAGGCACGCACGTCGCCTACTGCCGTGTCGGGCGCGATGCCCAGCGGCCCATGCCCGACATGCAGCAGGCGATCGACTATGTGTCGCAAGCCAAGGAGCTGGTTTCTTCGGCGATTCGACACGCTCATGCGCAGGCAAACACCGAGCAGCGCCGTGAATGATCGCAACGACGAACGGCGCCTCATTCTGATTCGCCACGGCCTGCCTGACTATCGCGGTGGAAAACGCACCGACGAGCAGCCCGGCCCGCCGCTTTCGGACATCGGTCGAATTCAGGCGGCGCAGGCGGCCGAGGTCGTCGCGAATTTCGCGCCGCGGACGATCTATGCATCCCCATTGGCACGCACGCGACAGACAGCCGAAATTGTCGCGCGACCGATGGGCCTGCCCGTGCGCGTCGAACCAGACCTCACCGAGTGGCACCGAACCAATCGAATTTATCAAGTGAACGAGCGCAACACGCGCTTTCTGATGCGCTGGCTGCGCGGCGACGAGCGTTGCACGGCTGCCGTATCGCACGCATCCCCGCTATTGTCGATTCTGCGGGCCGCGCTGTTTCTACCACATTACGGCTGGACGCGCATCTCGACCAGCGATCGATTCGAAGTGTCGATGGCGTCGGTGTTCGAACTGGTATTCACGCCGCGCGAAGTCGTCGCTCGTTGCGTCTTTCACCCAAGCCCGCGGATCATGGAGCTGCGAAAATCGCTCGTCGTCTCGCGCTATGCACGGCCGATCAGCGGGCATGGCGAAAACAGTTCGCTCACGCGGCCGAACTGGGGACGGCTGATCGGCTCGTCGCCTGAAGAAAAATGAACAACAGCAACCCAGAAGCGCTATGAAAAAATTGCGGCGAAAACAGCTCGCTTATTCGCCGGCCGCGGCTTCGCGCGGCGAAGATTTGTAAAGCTCCAATTCACTGATCCGCGGCCGCGCGACGGAATTCAATATTTGCAGTTCAATCTCGCGGGCGTTGGTTGGTGGCACGCGGAGAATCCGCTTGTTGCCGATCGTCGTGCCCTCGCAAAGAATAGATCGACCCTGTTCGCCGTGAACCGCGACGCGGAAGCGCGACACGCGCTGTCCCGCGCGGATGTCTTCTCTTAGCACGATGCGATCAAACGTCGTTTCGCCGCGTAATTCGATTCGAATGGTGGAGCCGTCGCCGCTTCCGGCCGGCGACCAGGCCGTATAAGGGTCGCCATCCGTCAGATGTGCCGCCGTCGGCGACTTTCCGGGCGCAACTTCGGCGAGCGCTTCGCAGTTGGCGGCCAGGTTTTTCGAAAATGTCTCGCGCAGCGTTTCTCCAAGTTCTCGCAAACGCGCCGCATCGCTTTCATGAATCAATCCGCGCTTGTCCGGCGGGACATTCAGCAGTAGCACCGAATTGCGACCGACCGAGTTGTAGTAAATCTCCAACAGCTCGCGCAACGATTTGATCTTTGAGTCCTCGGCGGCGTGATAAAACCACCCCGGCCGAATCGAGACGTCGCATTCCGCGGGCACCCAGTGCGAACCGCGCTCGTGTCCGCTGGTGAGCTGTCGAAATTCCGGCGTGCCGGGGTAGAACAGCTCACGATTCAGCGCGGACCAGTTGGTCTCGCCCGCGTAACCTTGCTCATTGCCGACCCAGCGCACATCCGGCCCCGCGTCGCTGAAAATCACCGCGTCTGGCGCGCATTCGCGCACCACCGCAATGAATCCCGGCCAGTCATATTGCTGCCGCTTGCCGTTCGGTCCCTCGCCGCATGCGCCGTCGAACCATACCTCGTGAACAGGCCCATACTCGGTGAGCAGTTCGCGCAATTGGTTCTTGTAATGTTCGTTATAGCGCGGCGAATCGCCGTAGCAGGGTTCATGACGATCCCACGGCGAAAGATAGATACCGAACTTCAGTTTCGCCTCACGGCACGCCTCGGCCACTTCGCGCACAACATCACCCTTACCGCCGCGCCACGGGCTGCGCTTGACCGAATGCTCAGTGAATTTCGAGGGCCAGAGACAGAACCCGTCGTGGTGCTTCGCGGTGAGAATCACTTGCTTCATGCCGGCCGTCTGAAACGCGCGAACCCATTGCCGCGCGTCCAACTCCGTCGGGTTGAACGCCTCCGGCGACTCGGTACCCTCGCCCCACTCGCGATCCGTGAATGTGTTCACGCCAAAGTGCACGAACGCCTGAACCTCAAGCGCCTGCCACGTGAGTTGCCGCGGAGCCGGAAGCGCCATCGGCGGTTCATCCGGGCCGCCGCTCGCCGCCTGACCCCAGGCCGGCTCGGCCGTGCGAAACAGCATGTCGTCTCCAATCGGCGCATCGGGTTGCGAAGCGGTTCGATATGAAAGTCGCAGCTCGTCGCCGCCGGTGGCTTCGAAAAAATGCACTTGAATCGGGTGGAACCCTTGCGCGAGCGCGATCTCGGCGGACTTGTCGACGAGGCTGTGCAGGCCGTCGTGATCGATCAGCAGATCGTTGCGCAGAAACAGCTTGCTGCCGTCGTCCGACGCGAGTGTGAAGACGTAGACATCGTCGCGCGGAATGCGAATGTACCCATCGAACCGCAGCGCGAACTGCTCATCGCGCGTCGCCAGTTTGCGGTCGAAATTCCTGCATTGCCCCTCGTTCTTCGGCGTCATGCGCGAAAAATCCGGCACGCGCTCGAAATTCCCTTCGAAGCACTGATAGTGCAATCCCGGCGTTGGGTCCGCCGGTTGCGCGATTGCGGCGAGTGGCTCCACCTTGTGAAACGTAGCCCGGGCGGGCGGCGTGATCGCTTTTCCATTTCGAAATCCCCGAACCACAAGCGAGGTGGAATCGTGCAGTTGAATCGGTCCGGTGACCAGCTCCGACCCCGGCCCTGGGTCAACGCCGTTTCGCGTCGCACGAAGCTCGACGTTTTGCTGCGTCGTCGAAAGGCTCACTGTCAATGAATCGATGAACATCGAGGTGGGCGCGGCAATTGTCGGCGCAACGCTTACGTCAGCTTCTTGCTTGAGGTCGAGCACGATCACCGTATCGAACGGATCGTGCGGCGCGCCGGCGATTTCGATCACGCGCTGTGCGGACTCGAAGCGCGTGGTCAGCGGCTTGCGCCCGCTGTCAGCCAGAAAAAAGCACGCGGCGACATCTTCGTTCATCAATCCATCGAGGCGCAGCGCGCCGTTCGTGGGCCATTCAAATACATGCAAAAAAAGCCGCACGCCGCCGCCATCGAGCGGCTTCTGCGTGCAGCGGCCCCACGCCGGCCGGAGCAACGGACCGGCCTGCGTTGCGTATATCGATTCGCCGTTGGCGCGCATCCACGCGCCGATTTCCTTGAGGCGCTCGACGCTCTCCGGCGGAATCTCGCCGGCCGCGGTCGGCCCGACATTCAGAAGGAAATTCCCTCCTTTCGACGCGATATCGACCAGCTTGCGAATCAGATCGGAAGTCGATTTGAAATCCTTGTCGGCCGCGTTGTAACCCCAGTGGCCGTTCATTGTCATGCACGTTTCCCAATCCGCGCCGGCCGGCGCGGCGTCGGGGATTTCCTGCTCCGGCGTTCCATAATCGACGATGCCGGCGTGCTGAGAATCAAACCCGTAGAAGCCGCCGAATTTTCCGACACGGCTGTTGATGATCGTGCCGGGTTGCAACTCGCGCACCAGCCTGGCGACATCGACGCCAAGCTCGTTTGTCCACGTTCCCTCCCATTGCCCGTCGAACCACACCACGCCGATCGGGCCGTAATTAGAAAGCAATTCGCGAAGCTGGTTCTTCATGTGCGCGACGTAGCGCGAAAAATCCGCGCCGGCCGGCAAGCGCTTTTCCCACGGCCGCCGCGGCAGATAGTCCGGGTGATGCCAGTCCATGATCGAGTGGTACCAGCCGATTTGCAGGCCGGCGCGACGCGTGGCGTCAGCCAGCTCGCGCATGATGTCGCGTTTGAAGGGCGTGGACATGACGTCCCAGTCGGTATGCTTCGAATCGAACAGACAAAAGCCGTCGTGATGCTTGGTGGTGATGACGATGTATTTGCAGCCTGCTTCCCGGGCAATGGACGCCCACGCATTTGCGTCGAACTTCACCGGGTTGAACTGCTCGCGAAGCTGCTCATATTGATCGATCGGGATTTTCGCGGTGTCGAGGATCCACTCGCCATGATGCGTCGCGCCGCTCCACGCGCCAGCGGGGATGGCGTAAAGGCCCCAGTGAATGAACATGCCGAATCGCGCTTCACGCCACCAGCGCATGCGCGCTTCGCGTTGCGGCGCGCTTTCTGACGCGCCGGTCAGCGAGGGTGACGCGGCTTGTGCATGCTGCGCGGCGATCGCGACGGAAGGCGCGATCATGAGAATCGCGGAAATCAAAATGATGGCCGGTTTTGGCATGGCAGCGCTCCGCGTGGAAGAATTCGACGCGTGTAGATTAAGCCCGACGGAGCGCGGCGAAAACATCAGGGACTCGCGAGCGGCTGGCGGAGGCGGCATCAAGTTTGTCGTGGCAGATATTCGAACGGGGGTGGCAACGGCTGTGGCAAAGTAGGTCAGCCTGACATGATACCGGCGTCGGACCCTCCGTGGCCCCGACGCCGGTACGGCGGGCCACAGCCCACTCGATCAGGGTGCGCTCGCGGCCTGTTCATTTCGAGTCAGGCGAATCTGGACGTTTACGAACTCGAAATCATCCAGATCGCCCGTGCAATTGACGGCCTGAACGCTGATTTCGTTTTCGCCTTCACGCAGCAGGCTCGGGTCGATGGGAAGCAGGATTTCGCCGAACGAGCCATCGGCCGGCGAACGAATGCTGCGGCGTGCCAGCGTTGTGCCATTGATTCGAATCGCCGGCGGGCATTGGAGCCCCTTCACCATCATCGACACATTAACGCGCACCAGGTGGGGCGGGGCCTGCGACGCTGACAGCGAAAACTCGCCGACAAGCATGTTCCCCTCCGACTTACGCTGAAATTGGCTATTAATCACACCTTCGAACAAGTCGTTGCCCAGATGATGCACTTCGGGCTCGTCCTCCACCGCAATGACGCTCTCATTCGCCGCGCGAAGCAAAAAATCCAATCGCAGGCGTCGGCCGTGAACATCGCCGCGGTTTACGTTGCGCGACTCCGGCAGATAGCCGGGAAGCGTAGCGGTCACTGCGAAATGATCCGGCGTTTCAGCCACGGGCAATTTGTATGTGCCGTCGGCCGACGTAACGGCGGTGAGCGGCGGTCCGGCGGCCTGGTCGAATCGTACTGTTACATCACGCAGCGGTAGTCTCGTATCGGCGTCGATGATCTTTCCGAACAGTTCGCCAAGTGGGCGCTGGCCGGACGAATTATCGTCGCCGGGGATTCGCCCGTCATTCGGCGGCAGCGCTTCGCCGACGAATTCGGTTGATTTGTTGGGTGTTGTGCCGGTTGCGTCGGCCGCTTTGGGCGCGGGTAACGACAAGTTCAGCGGTGATATCCCGCGAGCGATGACCGACGAATCAGCAGCTCCGGGCGTGCGCCGCGAACCCGCGCCGCTCGCTGCCTCTGCGTCAATCAACTTCGACGCGCCCTGCGGCTCGGTCACCGGGTCCGCAACGCCGGGCTGATGTTGCAGCGGATCGACCGCCACGACGTGTTGCGCGGACCTGGTTGCGTCACCTGTCGGCGCGGCGCTGGAGCGCGTCATGCCGGAAGCGGCGATCGGCGCGACATTCACCCGCTCCGCGCCGGCAGCGTCCGTTGGCGGGGTCTGCGCCGGCGCGCCGGAAGCGCTCCGCGGCAACGCGAGCACGAGCGCAGATTCGACGGGGCGAAGTCCAAAAGTTGCGATCGGTGGCGCATCGGCGTTGCGCGGTGCGGCGTCGCTCACGCGCGCGGCCGCTGGCGATTTGCCGACATGACCGCTGTCGCCGCCCCCTACGAATATCGCTTCCGAAACGGGAGTATCCACGCGAACCGTCGAGCGTCCGAACTCAGGCTGAATCCCAACCGCCGGACGCGACGTTGGTCCGCCGCTGAGAGGCGTGGGAACAGCGGCGGCGACCTGCTGAGATTCATCGGCCGCTGCGACCGGCCGCGGCGCGGCCGGTGTGTTGAGCTTGAACGAGGCGCCCGCGCTGTACGGCGCGAGCGGCGGCGCGGTCCGCATTGGCGCATTGGCCGTGATTCGCGCGTCCGCGGCGTGGGGCGATGCCGGCACACTCCAGGCTGATTCATCCGCGCTGGCGGGCGCGACGTTGGCGCGCCGGGGTCGTTCGGAATCGGCGGCAAGAGCGACATTCGGAGTAGATCGGACGACATCGGTTGGTTGTGCATTTGGTTGCGCGCGCGGCGCATCTGACTGGGCTACGGCTGGCGAGGTTGGCGGCGTGTCGAAGTGCGTCTGCGGCGCGTTGCCGATGCTCGTCGGCACGCTGTGGGGAGCGCTCGCGATTTCCCGCGCGTCGGCCAGGTCGCGCGTTGAGATGGACGGCGCGATTGCTGGGTCTCTTGCCGGAGCATCGACTACGACGAGCTCCGGCTTCGATTGCGGCGCGACATGCGGCACCGTGCGGAGTGAATCGACCGTCGCGGTGTCGGGACTCGCGATGTCCGTCACTAAATTGCCGCGCACCTGTGCGACCAAATCGCCACCAACGCCGGCAGCCGCCAGCGTCACCTTCACTGATCCGCCTCGGCCGGCATACTCCCCCAGCGCAGCTTTCACTCTCCAATAACCCAGCCCGAACATCAGCAGACAGTGGAGCAACAGCGACGCCAGCAGACAGCGCGCGAGCAAACTGAGCTTGCCGGCCCGGATGTCGCGGATGAGCTGCCACAACAGCAGCGCGGAGAGCAATCCCAGAAGCATCCAGACCAGTAGCGGCCACGTCGCCGCCCACAGCCCTGCCCAATCAATCGGCTCTCGCTCGACGAACACCTCGCGTGAGCCGGTGTAATACACGCGATAGCGGCGCTCGTTGAGCGTTTCCGCCCCGTCGCGCCGCGAAGCCGGTTGGCTTGTCAGATGGGTGTCGTTGCTCGACGCGAGCGGCCGATCGGAACTGAAATACAGCGCGAAACCGAGTTGCGCCAAGCCCGGATCAAGCTCGTTGTCGGCTGAGTTGACCGCCGGACCGAGATTCACCGGCGCTTCAAATTTGCCACGAATGATGCGACAGCGGAACAGATCGAATCCGCCCGCGCCGCCCGGACGATCCGACGCAAAATATAGAAAATCCCCGTTCGGGCTGACACAGGCAGCGCCCTCGTTCGCTACAGTGTTGACGCCGTCGATCGCGACGGATTGTTTCGCGTTGGAACCGTCGATTTCCGCTACGTACAGGTCATATGTGCGCTTGAACCACTCTTCGCGCACGGTCGCCGGCCAGGCGTCAGGGTCTGCGGCGCGCGTGTCGCTGGCTTGTGGGCGGTTCGACGCGAAGTACAGGTGGCGGCCGTCATGCCCCAGCGCCGGACCATACTCGTTGAAAGCGGTGTTCACGGCCGGTCCGAGATTGCGCGGCGTCAACCACTCGCCTTTGTCGGCGTTCTCGGCGTCGCTCCATTCGGCAACCCACAAGTCATACCCGCCGTGGCCGTCTGGGCGATCACTGTAAAAGTAGAGTTTTCGACCGTCGCGCGAAGGCTCAGGTCCGAGATCGTCGTATTCGCTGTTGATTCGGGCGAGTGGCTGCGGCTCGGTCCAACCGGTGGGGAGACGGCGGGCAGTGTAAATATCCGCATTCGCGCCGGCTTTTCCGTGAACAAAATACAGGGTCAGCCCATCCCAACTCAGGCGCGGCTCGTAAATGTCGCCAGCTGATTGAATGAGTTCATCGAGCGGACGCGGCGGCTGCCAGAGAACTTCGCGCGGCGAGTCGAGCGCTGCATGGCGGCGAATCGAATCGCCGTCGGAATAAAGTCGGCGGTTCCAGTCGTACGCCGCGAACATGGGGACCGCGACAGCCAACCCGCTGACGATCAACGCGGCAATGGTGATTGTGATTTTCGATGCGGACATCGCTCACGTCTCATTCAGGCGAAAGGCCTGTCGAGGTTCTTCTTTCTGTATGTTGCGCACTGCACTTTCATTCCATCACCGTATCCAGATACGGCTGTTGCACGCCGCCGGCTTTGCAAATATCCAGCACGCGCATCACATTCGAATACGCCGTCTGCCGATCGCCGCGCACCGACACTTTCTGGTCGGGATTCGCCGCAACCAGTTCCTTCACCATCGTGGACAGCGCGTCGCCCTCGATTTCGCGCCCGTTGACCACCACGCGCCCCGCGCCATCGACATTGATGATGAGCTCGCGCAGCGCAGCGCTGAGCGGAGCGGCCGAGTTGGCGAAAGGCAGCGCGACGTGCATCTCGCGCTCCACCTGCGCGATGGTCGTCGCCAGCAAAAAGAAAATCAGCAGGTTGAACAGCACGTCCACCATCGGCACGAAATCAAGGTGGACGTTCTCGCTTTCCGCGTCGAATCGCATTGCTGCCGTCCTTATTGCGCGCCCGCGGCGATCGCCAGCATCGCGCCGCTGTCCGATTGAACGCGAGGTTCCGCCGGCTGCCGCGCGGCCGAGCGCGCCGCACGCTCATCCTCGACAAAATCAACCGCAAGCTGCTCTAGCTCGACCACAAGCTGATCGATGCGGCCCATCAGATAGTGAAACGCGATCAGCACGGGAATGGCCACGAGCAAACCCGCGGCCGTGCAAGTCCACGCTTCAAAGATTCCCTTTGCGAGCAACTCGGTTTTGCCCAGCGCCTGCCCCGATGCGGCGACCGCCTGAAACGTCTTGATCATGCCGAAGATCGTGCCGAGCAATCCCAGCATCGTCGAAATCTGCGGCAGTGCGCCGAGCAGCCGCATGCGCTGACGCAGGCGTGTGTGCTCGCGGCGACCGGCTTCTTCGGCGGCTTTCTCGACTGATTCGATCGATTCACCGCGGCGGCGCAGCGCAGCCATCAGTACATTTGCGGCGGGACTGTTATTGCTTTTGCACAGTTCCATCGCGCGCGTCCGATCCGAGGCGATGGCGTTCAGATTGATAACGAAATCGCGGGGGATGACGCCACGGCGGCGAAGCACGATCAGCCGCTCGACGATGACGGTGAGCGCGACCAGCGAGCAAAGGCCGATGACGGCCATTGTGGGGCCGCCTTTGACGACGAAGTCCCACACGGATTGAATGCCGCCGGCGCTGTTGATGGTTTGTTCAAGCGGGCCGGAGCCCTGCGCGATGAAGAAAACGCTGCCTGATATCCACATGGGTTGACCTCCATTTTCCGGTCATGCGGCGTCAGCCGTCTCAGCCGACGTAACAAGGTTTGATCTCTCGCGCCGCCGCTGCTCTTTCTGTATTGATCGCTCCACCCGCGCTACTTGCCGCCTGCGGCTCGCCCTGGAACACCGCCGGCTGTGAGCTGATTGAGCCGTTCGGCCGCCATGCTCGCCCAGCGCGTGTCCTTGAATTTCTCCACGACGGTTTGATAGCTCTTGCGCGCTTCGCCGGATTTGTTGAGCTGATCGAAGCACCGCCCGGCCTCGTATAGCGCGGCAGCGCTCCATTCCGGGTACGCATAAAGAATGTCTACTTTCAGGAATTCCCTGACCGCGTCTTCGTATTTCTTCAACGCGAAGAGGCACTCGCCGATCTGAAACTGCGCGCGTGCGGCCGTCGGCCCCTTATTTACGGCGATGACTTCGCCATACGCGGCGAGCGCCGCGTCATGTCGCCCCATATTTTCCAACGCCCACGCCGCGCCGAATCGCGCTTGAGCGGCATGCGGCGTCGACTCAAAGCGTCGCAAATAGTCGCGAAACGCCTTTTCGCTCGCGGGCCAGCGCTGAAGTATTGCAAGCGCTTCGCCGAGCCGCAGCAGGCTTGCCGCGCAAGCCGCGTCGTCCGGGTGTTGCTCCGCAACGTACGAAAAACGCTCCGCCGCCTTGTCGATCGCGCCGGCCCGCATGTGCGACTCACCGCTGAAATACGCGGCCGAAGCGGCCAGCCGGCTGCCGGCAAACGACGATAGCAGCAGGTCCAGCGTCGCCGCCGCCGGACCAAACTGCTCCAATTGATGCTGGCAGATTCCGAGCCGATAGAGCGCCGGCTCAACGATCTCACGCGGGAAGGCCGCATTCGGCTCGCGCGCGGCCAACTCGATTTTTCTGAGCGATTGGATCGCCGCTTCGCGCCGGTCCGCGGACGCGTCGATCTCGGCCAGCGCGAGCAGCGCGTGCCAGTCGCGAGCACCGTCCGGCTCGGCCAGCGCCGCGCGCAGCACGTCTGCCGCTTCTTCATTGCGGCCGAGGCTCTGCAAGCACCACGCCTGATCATGCCGTACCGCCGAGCGAAGTGGCGCGGTCAGCGAGTCCAGGTCTCGCTGGCCCAGCGCGCGAATGGCGTTCAACGCATCGTCCGCGCGGTTCTGCCGCGCCAGCGCGATTGCCAGATTCGCTTGCGCGACAGACCGTTGCTCGGCGGATGGCTGATTCGACAAAAAGCTCGCCAATGCCCGTTGCGCCTCCGCGTATTGACCGGCCGCGACCAGCGCCTCACCCTGGCGCAACAGCGCGTCAGAGCCGGACGCGGTGTCGCCTGAGTCCGCCGCCATCTGATAATGCCGTGCGGCCGCCGTGTAATCCTTGCTGCGTGTCGCGATCGCCGCGAGGTGCTCATGGGCGGGCCCCACGAGACGCGCGTCCTTGCCTTCTCGAATCACCAATTCGAACGCCGATTTCGCAGGCTCAGGTTTGTTCTCCATCAACAAGCACTGTCCGCGCTCGAATACCGCCTGCAATCGATGTACAGTTTGCGGGAATTTGTCGATCACCGTGTCGAACGCGACTTGCGCGTCGGCATAGCGCTCCTGCCGCTCACATGCAATGCCAAGCCGCAGCCAGGCGTCGTCGGCTCCCGCGCCAACCGGATCGGCCTCAACCACGCGGCGCAGGTGGCGCTCGGCGGCCTTCCACTCGCCGCGGGCAAGAGCAATTCCGCCGAGCGCCTGCAACACCGGCCGAAGCGCCGCATCCTGTCCCGTCGTCGCCGCGAGTGGCTCCAAACGGCGGGCAGCTTCGTCGAGCTTGTTCTGACGATACAGAATCAACCCGATGCGCACCGCCGCGTCGCGGGTCTGCTCATCATTGGGATGCTCTCGCTCAAAGCGGTCAAACTCCGCCAGCGCCTCGGCTAGTCGCCCGGCCAGGTAGTCGCTCTCCGCCAGCAGGAATTTTGCGTCCCCTGCCGAAGCGTGCTGTTCGCCGGCGCGTTCGAGGAACGCTATGCACGTCGCGCGACTCGCGTCGTAGTCTTTTGCCTGATGGGCCAGCACCGCGCTGAGATACAACGCATCGACCGCTAGTTCGTGCTTTGCGAAATCTCGCTGAAATGCTGTCAGTCCGCGCTGCGCATCGGCCGTTCGGCCCAGCCGCACCAGAGCGACCAGCGCGTCGTATCGCATGCCGGCCGCCAAGCGCGGCGGCGGATTGCCATCGATCAACGGTTGCAGTCGCGTGAACGCGTCTTCCGCTTTCCCCAGCCGGAGAGCACACTTGGCCGCCCAATATCCCGCCTCGACCGCGCCTGCGTTGTTCGCCGACGCGAGCGATTCAAACATTCGTTGAGCGTCTGCGAACTTGCCGTCGTCGAAGAGCATTCTTGCCCGTTGGAGCTGCGCCCCCGCCAGTGAATCCGCGCTGAGCTGCTTTCCATTCAGACTATTGAGCAGCTTCGTCGCGTCCTCTCGGCGACCTTGCTCGCGCAGCAGCGCCGCAAGCCCTAGCGACGCCTCGGCCACAAACGGCGACGACGAGTGCTCGATCACCGCGCGATAGTGAGCCGCCGCGTCGCCGCGACCGGCCGCATGCTCCGCCTGTGCCAGCGCGAGCAGCACTCGATCCTGGTCACCGGATTGTGGATACGCTGCAAGCCATTCCGCCAGACGCTTCGCCGCCGCCGCGGAGTCGCCGGCCGCCACTTCGCTCAGGCCGCGGATCAGATCTGCGCGCTCGCGCAGCGGGCTTTTCGGCCAGCGCTGCACGAACGCTTCGCACGCCGCACCGACTTCCTTGTGTTTGCTCTGCCGATAGAGCGTTTCGCAAAGCAGCGCGCCGGCGTCGTCGGCCAGATCGTGCGCCGAATGGTCGCGGATAATTGCCTCGAAGCACGCGGCAGCCTGCTCGAACTGACCCACAGCCAGTTGACACTGTCCCTTCATCGCCAGTGTTTCGGCGATGAAAGCAAAACCGCCGCGGGAGTCGATTTCAACGAGTTGCTGAAGCGCTTCCGCAAACTTCTGTTCCCGAAACAGACATACCGCCAGCCCATAACGCGCGTCATTCGCATGTTCATGGCGCGGATTGGCCTTGAGAAAGCTCGCATATTCCGTCGCGGCCATCTCGTACAACCCGCGGGCGAGCAATCCGTTTGCGGTGTTGAACGATTCGGCTGCGGCGTTTTGAGCGCGGGCGGTGATCGCGCTGCAAACCAGCACGGCAACGAAAGCGGCAGCTTGCACAATGCGCGGCGAGATTGGCCATGATACGAACATGGTCCGGCTCCGGATCGAGTTCGACGGTCAGTTGGCGATTAGCGGTATAAGCGGCTGATGAGTTCCGGCGTTTCGCGACCGTCGGGCGTTTCGAATGCGTTGAATCGAAACGCCCGGCCGTCGAACGTGCAACGTGGCGTCGCGACGCGTCCGTCTCGTCGCCGCCGTTGCATGTGAAATCACAATACCTTGCCGCCGCTCGATGCGGGTTGGGCGGGCGTGCACTCACCGGCCGGCTTCGGGGTTATGCATTCGGCTGGAACCGGTGTGGTGCATTCGGCCGGTTTGTGTGTCGGGCACTCGTGAGATTCGCCATCCTCATCGACGTCAACGTCGATGTCCGGCGCTTCAGCGTCATCCATCTCGTCAAACGATTCGAGCATGGAGTTGAGTTCATCCATTTGCTCGTCCGCTTCGTCCGCCTCGCGTTCGGCCGCGCGGGCTTTTTCTTCCCACTGTCGAGCTTCCGCCTCAAATTGACGGGCCTTGGCTTCGAGTTCGCGGGCGGCCTGTTCGAGCGCCCGAGCGCGTTCCTGCATCGCCGCGCCGTTTTGCGAAGCGTCCTGAGTCAGCGCCTGCTCCATCATGGCGCGGGCCTGATCGACGAATTGCTCAGCCTGAACTCCCATCGTTTCCGCTAACTGCTCATAATTAGCGAGTTCGCCTTGTCGCAATTGAGCAAGCGCGCGGAGACGATCCGCCGCGACCAGCGCCTTTTCGCGCGCCGCGTCCGAACCGGCCGCCGCAGCGGCCCGCCAAAGTTCAGCGTTTGCAAGCATCTCGCGCGCCGCCGCCTGCGGTTGGCCGTCGTTCTGCCAACCGGCCACCAGCTCGCGCCAAGCCTTCTCGTCCGGCGCGCGCATCGAGCGTCGGCCGCCGGCCGCTCCGGCACCGCGTCCGCCGCGAGAAGCGCCTTGACCTCGTGCTTCGGGCGCGCGGCGCTGCTGGCCGTCCGGGTGAATCATCTCGATGAACTGACGGAACATTTCCTGGTGATGCTCATCCGCGTGCAGCTGAATCTGGTTGCCGTTCATGCTGACGCGCGGCGGCACGTCGTCGCGCGACATCAATTGCCAGAGCGCTTCGAGCTTTTCCGGCGGCAATTCGTAGCCGCGAATGACTTCCGGGCCGCCAGGCTGCGGGGCGCGCATTCGCGCTCGCGGAGCGCCCGGCGCGGGCGTTGTCGCGCTCGGCGGACTCGGCGGCGTGGGGGGGGTAGGCGGCATGGCCGGTTGCCCCGGCACGGGCGCAGTCTGACCTTGCACACCGTGTCGGTCATGATTGAGCCGCTCAAGTTGCTCGGATAGTCGCTTCAACTCAGCTTCGAGTCGCGCGAGACGATCGTCATCGTCGCCCCCCCCCGCCGCCAGCGCGAGCAGCGGTGCCACGGCGTGGCGCGATTGACCCTGCACGAACGGATTGGTGCTGAGCGTCGGCGCGTGGAAACGAACGCCCAGTCGATCGGTCTTGATCGGACCAGAGCGCGGCGCGACGACCTTGGCCTTGCTCAGTTGTTCGCTGATTTGCACCTGCCCGTCGCCCGCCACGGTCGCTTCGATCGCGCCTCGCTCAGCCGCCGCCTTCGAAAGCTCTGCTTCCTCCGGCGGACACGACCACGCCGGAGCGCCGAGCCAGCCGGCCGTCGCAATTCCCGCGGACAACAGCAAACCAAGCACCGATGGGCGCGGTCGCGCCGAATGCGTCATTACCATCGTTAATCTCCTGGCAAACTCCCGGGCTTTTCCCGATGCCGCAGCCATGCCGCCCGCAGGCAAGTCCGCTTTGCTCACGCTCACAAACTGCTTCGTACGCAAAAGCGCTTCGGCGTATGCGCGGCGGCCCTGGGGCATCAACCAGGTCACCCACGCATCGCACGATAGATCTGCTTCTTCATGAATCCGCTTGCGAATCCACCAAACCAGCGGATGCCACCAGTAAACCAGCGTCACAGCCTGTTCCAGCCAGCAAACCCAGTGATCCAACCGCTGCAAATGCGCCAACTCGTGCGTCAAGATCGCCTTGCGGCCGTGCTTGTCGAGTTGTGACCACAGCCCGAGCGGCAGGATCAGTGTCGGCCGCCGCCCGCACCAGATCAGCGGCGATATCCGCTCATCCAACATGAGCGTGCGCGGCGCGCGGCGCAGGCCCAGCGCTCGCGTGACATCCTCGACGGATCGCGCAATCGTGTCTGGCGCGGCGATCGCGCGGCGCAATCGCCGCCGAAATCGGGCGACGCGCGAAAACTGGATCAGCGCCAGCAGCGCAATCCCGCTCAGCCATATTTCCGTCGGAACAACCGGTAAGCGAGCCAGGCCGTCGCGCGCCCAGCGAAACGCCTCAATCCACGACAGGAACCACGTCGCCGCAGTCGCGCGCCAGGCCAGCAACCACGCGTCGCGGGTGAGTGACGGCGCGATCACCTTGTGCGCCATGTGTCCATCGCCTGTCGCCGGAGCGCTGATAGGCTCCGGCGCTGTCGCCTCGGCCGTGGGCGGAGCTTCCGTCGTCGCCGCCGGCGCTTGCAGCGGCAGATTCGTTGTCAAGTGTTCATCGGCATTTGCAACGGGCGATGTCAATGAGTGCGGCGACAAGTTGTCGCCCGTCGCGCGGGAAGGCTGAAAGTCCGTTCGGCGCGGCCGTGACGCAGTTCTGCCCCGCGCATCGGCCGATCGTTCGACGCGAGCCGAACTTGGCGCAGCTGTGTCGAGGGCTGTTGTTTCGCCCGATCGGTTTGACGGCGCAACCGTTTCGTTTGTTTGCAATTTCGGAGGTTGCGTGTGTTCGGCAGTCGCCGGCTGCGAATTGACCGCGTCAAGCTCGCTCGTTTCGCAGATACTCCTCGCGATCGTGGAACGCGTTGAGTGATCGCCCGGCGAAGTTTCTTCGAGTGGTTGATGCGAATCGGTCGCCGCGTCCCCCGTTGGCAGTGAGAAGCGCGGCGCGCTCGGCAGGATCAAAGGGAGAATCAACGCAGACAACGTCGCCACCCACAGGCAGTGCCGCGTCGGGGCCCGCAGCGGCAACAACCGGCAAATCGCGCCGCACAGCATCGCTAGCGGAACAACTGCGATGGCTGCCTGCCACAGTCCAAAGCCGGCCGGAATCGTCCACTGCATGTGCCGCTCTCCATGCGAAGCGTGTAAACGGTCGCCCGGTGGTCGAAGCCTCGAAGCGCCCGGCCGCGCCGCGGAGCGGTCGGCCGAATCGGCGCACGCTTATTCGTTGGCGCGCCGCGCGGGTTGCATCAGCGCGGTTCGTCGTCGGGCGCTTCGCGCCCGCTGTCGAGCTTCTCAATTAACTTCTGTAATTGGTCGATTTCATTCGGCGTCAACCGGCTGTTTTGCAGAAGCTGCAACACCAGCGGGCCGGCAGCCCCGTCATAAAGTTGATCGACGAGCCGCTGCAAACGGCTGCGGCTGATCTTTTCGCGCGAGACGCGCGGGCTGTAGCGAAACGCGAATTCCGATTTGTCGGCCTTGACGACGCCCTTTTGTTCCAGCCGCGTCAGAAACGTCTGCACGGTCGTATACGCCAGATCGCGCCCGCGGTCGTTGAGCCGCTGCAAGATGTCGCGCACAGTGCCGGGTCCGTCGTCCCAAAGGACTTTGAGAACCTCCAGCTCCGCGGCGCCTAAT
>JAEUIR010000019.1 GCA_016795025.1 Phycisphaerales bacterium | reverse complement strand
GCGTCCGTCGCCGTTTCGCGAGAACCAGGTTTGCGTTGAATGGCGCGAGGCGCGGCTGTCGGTGCGGCCCGGCATCACAGGGCTATGGCAGGTGTGCCGCAGCAATCGCGATTCGAGCGACTTTCATCAGTGGATCTCGTACGACATCGCGTACGTGCGTCATATGTCGCCCTTGCTGGACCTGCGCATTATCATCGCGACCATCCTGACTCTGGGGGGGCGCAAAGCCGTTTCGCTGGACCGCATCATTCCAGGCTATCACGATCAATTTGTTACGCCGCCGCGCTTGGTGGATGTTCCGATTCTTACGACATGGCCAGATGTCCGGGAGGCGGCGTGTCGTTAACCGTGGAGAAAGGCATTGAAACATCGCCAATCGCAGCGCCACTGATCGAGCGCATGCGAGGCATCGCGCTGCGCAGCCTGCCGCGCATGTATCGCCCGGAGGTGAACCGCTTTGGCTGGTGCCTGCGGAAGATGGGAGAGGAAGTTCGTCTTGAAGGGGAGAGCCTTCGATACACGGCGATCACGGCGATCGGGTTGGCCAGCGAAGAGCCGGAAACGGCGTCCGGCGCATTGCATGGCGCGACGTTGACGCACCTTGTTGACCATCTCGTGAAATCCGCGGACGTCACGAAAAATCTCGGCGACGCCGCGCTAATTCACTGGGCGGCGGTGGCGACTGAGAATGCCGGCGTAGCGGAGTCGCGCGACCGTGTGCTGAAATTGCTTGCTCAAGAAGCTCAACCTTACACAGTCGAATTGTCCTGGGTGGTGACGGCGTTGTCGCTGGACACCAACGCGCCGAAGAAGCAGCGAGACGATTCGGCCGCGCGCTTGCTTGGTGGCTTTTCACTGAAGGCTCGGGCGTTCCCGCATCGCCTCGGCGCGCCTGGCGGCCTGCGCGGCCACGTGTCGTGCTTCGCCGACCTGGTGTATCCGATACAGGCGCTTTCGCACTATCACGCAACTAGCGGTGATATCCCGTCTTTGCGGGCGGCGGACGCGTGCGCCGACCTGATCTGCGAGCGAATGGGTGCAGCCGGCCAATGGTGGTGGCATTATGACTATCGCACCGGCGCGGTAATCGAGAATTATCCTGTATACGCTGTTCATCAGGATGCCATGGCGCCGATGGCGCTGCTGACGCTGGCTGAAGCTGGCGGCCGCGACCACTCGCATGAGATTCAGCGCGGCTTGAACTGGCTCGAATCTTCGCCGGAGTTGAACGGCGGGTCGTTAATCGACTCGCGTCATGACGTAATCTGGCGAAAAATCGCGCGCCGTGAGCCAAATAAGCTTGTTCGAAAAATCCGCGCCGCCACGACACGCGCGGTACAAGGCTGGCGAGTCTCCGCGCTGGATGCGATTTTTCCGCCGGGGCTGATCGATTGGGAAACGCGGCCGTATCACATGGGATGGTTATTGCACGCATTCACGCCGGCGCGAGCGGCGCGTGGGTATTTGGCGGGAGGCCCGGCATGACCCCGCTGCCGATTGGAACCTCGCCCATCCACCTGTTCGACACGCCCGTGCATCCGCTGCGAATGGCCGATGTGCTCGCGCTGGCGGACGAGGCAATCGTGTCGCGCCGCCGCCTGATGATTGCCGTGGTGAATGCGGCGAAGCTGGTGAACATGCGCGGCGATGCGCTGCTGCGCGACAGTGTGCATACCTCGGACGTCACGCTCGCGGATGGGATGGCCGTTGTGTGGGCGTCTAAATTGCTTGGACGGGCACTGCCGGATCGCGTCACAGGGATCGACTTGATGAACGAGCTCTTAGCGCGCGCGGATGCGCGCGGCTATCGCGTGTTTTTGCTGGGCGCCACGCAGGAAGTCCTCGACGAAGTTTGCCGGCATGTCGCGCGCGAGCATCCCGGCGCGAAAATTGTCGGCGCGCATCATGGGTATTTCGGCCCGTCGGACGAGGCGGCGCTCGCCGACTGCATCGCCGCCGCAAAGCCGGACATCCTGTTTGTCGCCATGTCCCCGCCGAAGAAAGAGATATTCCTGGGCACGTGGGGGCCGCGGTTGAGCGTGCCGGTTTGCCACGGCGTGGGCGGAGCGTTTGACGTAGTCGCCGGGCGCGTGCGCCGCGCTCCGGGATGGATGCAGCGTTGGGGTCTGGAGTGGTTCTATCGCGTCATGCAGGAGCCCGGCCGATTGTGGCGGCGGTACCTGGTGACGAATTCGATTTTCTTGTGGATGGTACTGCGGGAGTATTTGCGTCCGGCAAGAAATGCGTCGCGCGCGAAATGCTGATCCGCGCATTGGATTTTGGTCCGCTGGATCGCTGTGTGAAATGAGCTGATTTACGTCCAATTTGCCGGATGAAGCGCCGGCGTGTTGCAGAGAAAGGAATGCGTAGCAATGGGTAAGCCGAAGGTCGGATGCGTTGGCGGAGGCGTGGTCGGCAGCGCGATGCAGAAGTTGTGCGGCCAGGATACGGTGATCTATGACATCCGCCCGCCGTATGACCAGAACAAAAAGCTCATCAATCAATGCGACGTGGTGTTTGTCGCGGTCCCGACCAACATGCGCACAGACGGTTCGTGCGACACGACGATCGTCGAGGAGACCGTGGCCTGGATCGAGGCGCCGCTGATCATCATTCGCTCGACCATCACGCCGGGCACAACCGATCGTTTGCGCGAAAAATACAGGAAGCACATCGTTTTTCAGCCGGAATATCTCGGCGAAACCACGGCGCATGTGTTTGGGAACATGGCGGAACGCGAGTTCGCGGTGCTGGGCGGCACGACGGAGGACGTCTCGATGGCCGCTGATTTCTACAAACACTATTACAACGCCTACTGCCGTTATTACTTCTGCGACGCGATTACGGCCGAGGTCGCCAAGTACATGGAAAACGCGTTTTATGCGGTCAAGGTGACATTCGTGAACGAGTTTTACGACATCGCCAAGGCGCACGGGGTGGATTTCAACATTCTGCGCGAAATCTGGCTGGCGGACCCGCGAATCAGCCGGGACCACACGTTTGTGTATCCGTGGGCGCGGGGCTTTTCGGGCAAGTGCCTGCCGAAGGATTGCAACGCGATCGTGCATTCATCGCAGGGTCGCGGCTATACGCCGCAATTTATGAAGGCCACGTTGGAAATCAACGAACACTTTTTGAAAAAGAACGAAAAGAAGGTGTAGTTTCGTGGCGACGCTGAAACGTGGAATCGAACTCATCATGCGTTGATTCGTTAGTGAGCCTAGTTTCGGATTCCGCGCGTTCAACGTGAGTTTTTTGGCATGCTTCGGAGCGTAAATGTCCATCGCCCGCACGCCCATTCTGCTGCTTGTCTCCAGCCTTGAACGCGGCGGCGCCGAGCGGCAGGTCATTCACCTGGCCAACGGCCTTGATCGCGGGCGCTTCGACGTTCACGTTTGCTCGCTCTCGAACAACAACCCATTGGCCGAATCGTTACGAAGCGATGTGACGCTGCATATTCTGCAAAAGCGCGGCAAGTATGACGCGAGCTTGATTTTCCGCGCGGCCCGGCTCATGCGGAATATGCGCGCCGCGATTGTGCATTCGTTCCTGTTTGACGCGGAGATTGTGGGCCGGCTCGCGGGGCGCTGGGCGCGCGTGCCGGCGATTATCTGCTCGAATCGCTGCCCTCACCTGACGCACGGCCGCTTCAAGTTGTGGGTCAAGCGCATCACTGCGGGCTGTTTCGACGCGATGGTAGCCAACTCCTGGGCCGGAAGAGAATTCGAGTGCGCCCAAGGCCTGTCCAAAAACCGCGTCATCGTGATTCCCAACGGCGTCGATGTGGAGGCCTTTCAGCCGCGTGACGCTTTGGGTACCCGACGCGAACTCGGCGTCGGGCCGGAAACGCCGCTCATCGGGATGGTTGCACATTTTCGCGGGAACAAGAATCACGCGATGTTGATCCGGGCCGCCGCTCAGGTTGTCTCTCGACATCCCGACGCGCGCTTCGCTCTCGCCGGCCGCCCGGACGATCCTCGGCCGGACTCGCTTTACAACGACGCTCGGCGACTCGTCGCACAGCGCCAGCTTGGCGATCGTGTGCAGTTTCTCGGCGAGCGGTCCGACGTCGCCGCGCTCTACAACGCATTTGACATCAACGTCCTCGCGTCGAAATTCGAGGGCACGGCCAACGTGTTGCTTGAGGCAATGGCATGCGGAGCGGCGACCATCGCCACCGATGTGGGCGATAACGCGCGCGTACTGATCGACAATGAGACGGGATACGTAATCGCGAACGACGATGCGAACGCGCTAGCAGATCGATTATTACGGCTGATCGAAGACAGCGAGCTTCGACGGCGTTTTGGTGCGGCCGGGCGCGCTCGAGCGGTGGGAGAATTCTCCATCGCGGCGATGGTGCGAAAGTCCGCGGAGGTCTATCTGGGGGTGTTGCAGGCCAAGGGTGTGGCCGGCGGCGCAGTGCGCGACACCGTCGTCGCGGCGGATTAGGTCATGGACGAGCAAACGCGAACAGCTCTACACGCGAAATATGTCATTCCGGCCGCCTATCGCCTGCTGGGTGATCGCCGGTTGCGACTGGTTGCTGCGCTGATGGAGCGCGATTCCTGGACGCGCGAGCAGGCGCGAGCTCACCAGGCCGGACGACTGGAGTGGCTCTTTGACATCGCTGCTCGGCACAATCCGTATTGGTCCGCGGAGTTTCAGAAGCATGGCTTAAACCCGCGTGGCTCCGACCCATTCGCCGAGTTGGCCAAATTGCCGGTTTTGACGAAAGACGAAGTGCGGGCGAATTGGCGACAGATGCGCTCAATGCATTTACCCGATTTCGCGACGATCCTCGACACGTCGAGCGGTTCCACCGGCATGCCAATCACAGTGCATCACTCGCGCACTTATCGCGAGCTTCACGCGGCGATGATGTACCGCGTTCGCGCGTGGATGGGTTTGCGAACCGGCGAGCCGATTCTGACAGTACGAGCAGACAGCGGGCACATGACGCTGAAGAAAAAGCTCCTTCGCGCTATGCGCAAGCGCGTCGAGCGCGAAACGCTCATTGACGCGTTCAGGCTCAACCCCGCTACGCTAAAGCGGCGGCTCGCTCGCATTTCGGCCGACGGGCCGGCGGCGATTTTCGGCTATGTCACGGCTGTCGCGACCATCGCACGGCTTTCACGGCAACACGACATCAGTTGGCCGAGCGTGCGAGCGGTGGCCACCAGTTCCGAGCCGTTGCGCGAGGCGGATCGGGCGCTGCTGTGCGAGACATTCGGAGCGCGCGTTTTCGACCGTTACGGCAGCCGCGAAGTGCTTTCGATCTCGATGGAGTGCGATCACGGCAGCCATCACATTTTCGCCGATTGCAATGTTGTTGAATTTGAACCTGTCCCGGGGAGCACGGGCCTGCATCACGTCGTCGTCACGCCGCTCGACAACGACGCGATGCCGATGTTTCGGTATCGAAACGGCGACACGGCGTCCGCGGTGGCCGGGGCGTGCGCTTGCGGCCGGACGTCGCCACTGATGACTGCGTGCGAAGGGCGGGTTTGCAACAATTTCGTGACGCGCGACGGCCGCCTGGTGCATGGCGTGTATTTCGCGTTTTTCTTCAATTATTGCGAGTTGTTTCGTTCATTTCAGTTTCGGCAGACATCTCACGAAAATATCGACCTGCTGGTGGTCCCAGAAGGGCGATACGGCCCTGATCACGAAGCGTTTCTTGAACGCTGCCGGCGGCGGATTCGCGAGGACTACAATGGGGCATTTCAGGTCCATACGCGAATCGTCGATGAGATTCCGCGCACGCAGACCGGCAAGCATCTCTACACGATTTCCGATGTATTAAGGAATGTGTGAGATGGCACCGGCCGGCCTGAACCCATCGCTGATCGATTCGCAGACCGCGACGCAAGCCGCAGCGCGCGGCTCACAGTCTGCACGGCTGCTGCTGCGCGGTTTGCTTGCGCTAACAAACTTGGCGGAAGTGGCCGGGCGGCGGTTCGTAACGGCGCAACCTTTGCGTGAGCAAGTGCGATTGATCCTGGTCGGGACGTTTTATCACGAAAACTGGCTGCGCGCCCATCTCGCACCGCTTTTGCGTTGGCCGCGGGTCGAATCGATCGATGTCGTCGGTGAGGGGCCGACATTGCGCCTCGATCGCGTTCGATATCACAACATGACGCCAGCGACTCCCACCTCTGCCGCGGCGCGGCTCGCGCGGCGATGGAACACGTTGCGGCAAGTCGCTCGCGAGGTGAAGCCCGACGCGATCATCGGCTACCACATCATGCCGAACGGATTGCTGGCGCTTGCCGCGGCGCGGTTGAACGGCGCGCGCGCGATCTATCAGATGACGGGTGGTCCGGTGCAGCTTCTCGGCGGCGGCTGGCAGAGCGAAAATCCGCTGCTGGCGCGGCTCGGCGCGGCATCTGTGCAGCTCGAACATCGTATGTTCGAAATCGCCAGGCGATTCGACGCGATCGTCGTGCGCGGTGAATCGGCCGCGCGGTTTGTCGCGCAACATAAACTGGCAGCGGTATGGGCGACGATACCCGGCGCGGTGGAATCCGCCCTGATCGCGCCAAATGCGCGCCCGGACTTTGATCTCATATCCGTAGGCCGGCTGGTTGATGTGAAGCGGGTCGATCGAGCGCTGGCGATCATCGCTGCTCTACGAACGATTAGACCGGGCGTACGCGCAGCAATCGTTGGCGACGGGCCTTTAATGCAGGCGCTGCGGCGACTCGCTGAGCAGCTTGGCATCGCCGATGCGGTCGAGTTTCTCGGCGCGCGCGACGATGTGGCGGCTCTGCTCGTGCGCTCGCGCGCGTTTCTGCTGACATCCTGCAACGAGGGGCTTTCCATCGCCGCGTTGGAGGCTATGGCCGCCGGCTTGCCGGTCATTGCGCCGCGCGTGGGAGACATGGGCGATGTCCTGGAAAATGACGTAACCGGGCTGGTGATCCAGCCGGATGATGCAAAGACGGCCGCGCAGCGAATCGCGGCGCTTCTAGACGACGCCCCCCGCCGAACCGCACTCGGCCTCGCGGCACGCGAGCGCGTGCAACGCGCGTGCAGCGTTGACCACGTCGCATCGCGCTGGGCCGCGCTGTTCGAGCGATTACGAGATCAGTCGCGAGCCGGAGCCAGCCGATGAAGCGTCTTTTGCTGGCCATCCTGACGCGCGCGACGCTTTTCATGCTGTATGGCGGCTTCCTGACGCTGCTCGCGCTGCTGTGGCCGTTCGCCGCTGCAATTCGAACGCGGCGCATGCGAACGGAGGCAGACGTTTCGCCGCGAGAGTTTCGCATCGTGGTAATCGGGACGTTCTATACGCGCAATTGGTGCATCTCCCATCTGACGCCGCTTTCGCGCGCGGGCAACATCAGCTCGATCACGGCCGTGGTGGACGGCCCGATTCAGCCCATCGAGCGCGTGCGGTATGTGCTCCCTTCTGCCGCGATGACGCGCGTCTTCGGAAGGGCGCTGACCAAGCTGATCAGCGCATTGCGCGAAGCGTCGCGCGAGCAGCCGGACGTGGTCATGGGCTACCATCTGCTGCCGAATGCGATGTCAGCACTATTGGTCGCCTGGCTGG
This sequence comes from Phycisphaerales bacterium, assembly GCA_016795025.1. Taxonomy (GTDB): domain Bacteria; phylum Planctomycetota; class Phycisphaerae; order UBA1845; family Fen-1342; genus JAEUIR01. Next base: position 27,155 of record JAEUIR010000019.1, on the reverse strand, counting down.
TCGGGGCGCGCGCGGGATATCAGTTGACTGCCGGTCCGATCGAGTTGATCGGCGGCGGATCGGCCACCGAGAATTTCTTTTTGAAGAATCTCGGCGGTGAGTCTCGCATATTGGAGCTGTTGGCGTCGCGAATTGCGAGGTGCTTCGATCTGCTTGTTGTGCGCGGGGGTCGCGCGCGGCGCTTTTTGCTCGACAAAGGCGTCCGCGGCATTGTGCGTGTCATTCCGGGCAGCCTGGACTTGGCGAGATTCGCGCCGGACGACAAGCCGCGCGATATCGACGTGATCAGCGTTTGCCGATTGGTCGCTATCAAACAACCGGAGCACATCATTGAGGCGCTAAGCCGGCTGCGCGCCAAGAGGCCGGACTTTCGCGCCGTGATTCTCGGCGAAGGACCGCTGCGTGCGTCGCTCGAAAACCGCATCCGCCAACTGGGGTTGGCGCACAACGTCGAGCTGGTTGGCCACGTTGAGGCTGTGGAGAATTACCTTCGTAGGTCGCGCGTTTTTCTTCTCACTTCGCGCTCTGAGGGATTGTCGATTGCGATGGCTGAAGCGATGGCCGCGGGCGTCGTTCCCGTCGTCGCGGACGTCGGCGAGCTAAGCGACCTGGCTCGCAACGGCGAAACGGGCTGGGTCGTTCCGCCGGGCGATTTTGAAGAATATGCGGCGAAGATCGCAGACGTACTTAGCAGTGAACAGCGCTGGCATGACTACTCGGCCGCGGCGCTGCATCGGGCGGCGGCGAACAACAGCCTAGCATCAATCGCGACGCGCTGGTCGCGCACGATTCAGGATGCTTGTGATGCCGAAACCATGCGCAATGCCCAAACGCCAGTCGCGCCGCGCTGGGCGATCAGCCGGGCGAAGCTGTGGCAACACGCCACGCCGAGGATTCGCAGCGCGGTGACGCCGCTGTTTCATATCGCGCAGCCCGCGGCATGGCTGGGAGCCGATTTTCGTAAACGGCAGGCATTTGTGGCGCAGGCCGATCGCTGGCCGGCGGAGCGCATTCGGGAATACCAATTGCGGGAGCTGCGCCGCACGCTGACGATTGCCTACGAGCGCACGGAGTTCTACTTCGATCGGTTCCGCGAATGCGGATTTCATCCGTGTGACCTTCGTACGCTCGATGATCTTGCGCGTCTGCCGCTGCTCGATCGCGACGCCGTGCGCGATCACATTGATGAACTGCAGACCATTCCGCGCGGCCGTGCCGGCGCCGAGTGGGTTTCGACCGGCGGCACCAGCGGCGAGCCGTTGCGTTTGCGAATGAGCTTGGCGCGCTCGGCCATTGAATTTGCGTATCTCGTGCAAAGCTGGTCGCGCGCCGGGTACGAGCTTGGCGCGCCGTTGGCGGTTTTTCGCGGCGACGTTGTCGAAGTCGATCCGCGGAGCGGCCTGCGCCATTCGTACGACCCGATCCTGCGACGCCACAATTTCAGCAATTTTCACATGGATGACGATTCGATCGCGCAATATCTGCGACGCATCGCATCCATCGGGCCTTGCTATCTGCTGGCGTATCCCTCGGCGATCACAGCGCTGATTCGCTCTATCGAGCGGCGCGGCGCGGGGCCGCCCGCGAACATTCGTGGAATACTCGCCGGATCCGAAATGATCTATCCGGCCGATCGCGCCGCGGCGGAGCGAGCGCTGGGCGTGCGATATTTCTCGTGGTATGGCCAAACGGAAAAAGTTGCCCTGGCGGCTGAGTGCGAGCATGGAACCGACATGCACCTCTGGCCGACATATGGACTTGTGGAGTTGATCGACGACGATGGACGTCCGGTGCGTGAAGCGGGGTGTCGAGGCGAGATTGTCGGCACCAGCTTTCTGGATCGCGTGACGCCGCTGGTCCGCTATCGAACGGGCGACTATGCGACATTCGTCGGAGATCGTTGCTCATCGTGCGGGCGAGAGCAGCTCATCGTGCGCGACATCGCGGGGCATCGCACGCAGGAGATGCTCGTTGCGCAGGATCGCTCGCTGATTTCGTGGACCGCACTGAACATGCACGACAACACGTTCGACAATGTGCGGCAGTTTCAGTTTTCGCAGGAGGAACCGGGCCGTGCGATATTGCGGGTTCTGCCGGCGCCCGGCTTCGGCCCACTCGACATCGAGCGCATTCGCGACCGGTTAAATCGCAAGCTCGCGGGACGGCTGGCGTTTCAGGTCGCGATCGCCGAAGAAATCCGACTTACGCCGCGCGGCAAGACGACATACGTGGATCAGCGATTGGACATCGAGCGGCTCAGCGCCGCGGAGGTGGTGCGGCGGTGAAGCAGATTGTGCAAAACTATCAGAGCGGCGAGCTGCGCGTCGAGGACGTGCCCGCGCCGATCTGCCGCGCCGGCGGCGTGCTGGTGCGCACTGCGTACTCTCTCGTCAGCGTCGGCACCGAGCGGATGAAGGTGACACAGGCCCGCATGAACCTGCTGGCCAAAGCCCGCGCGCGGCCCGACAAGGTAAGACAGGTGCTGCAAAATGTGCGGCACAATGGGCTGTTTGAGACGGTCCGCAAAGTTCGCGAACGGCTCGACACGCTCACGCCGCTGGGTTACAGCCTTGCAGGCGTTGTGGAACAGGTGGGCGCGGGCGTGGATGAGTTTCGCGTCGGCGACCGAGTCGCATGCGCCGGCGAAGGGATCGCATGCCACGCTGAGTTCGTGTCTGTGCCGCGAAACCTTTGCGTGACCGTGCCGGACGGCGTCGATCTGCGCGACGCGGCGTTCGCAACAGTCGGCGCGATCGCGATGAATGGCGTGCGACAAGCGGGCGTTTCGCTCGGCGACACGGTGATCGTGCTCGGCCTTGGTCTGGTCGGACTCATCGGCGTGCAGCTTCTGAAAGCAGCCGGCTGCCGAGTGATCGGCATCGATCTGGATTCGGAGAAGCTTCGGCTCGCGAAGGCGTGCGGGGCGGATCTCGCGCTTTCGCGCTCAGACGAGGCGCTGGAGCAAACCGTGCTCGGCGCAACCGGCGGCGTCGGCGCGGACGCGTCGTACATTGCCGCCAGCGCGGCTTCCAGCGACCCGATGGAGCTTTCGGGGCGGATCGTTCGCGATCGCGGGCGAGTCGTCATCGTGGGCATGGTGAAGCTGGCGGCTGACTGGCAGGTTTATTATCACAAAGAGCTATCGGTGGTGATGTCGCGATCGTACGGCCCCGGCCGCTATGACTCGACGTATGAACTGAAGGGCGTGGACTATCCAATTGGGTACGTGCGCTGGACGCAGCGCCGCAATCTGGAAGAATTCGTGAGGCTCGTCGGCGCTGGCGCGGTGCAACCTTCGCGGCTCAGCCCTCAGGCGTTTCCGCTGGAGCAAGCGCCCGAGGTATATCAGCGCGTCCACGATGCGCCGGGGCAGCATTCCGCTGGCATTTTGTTTTCGTACCCGCCCGACGCGAGCATCGCGCGCACAGTCAAAGTGGCCGCAAATGCGAGCCGAAAGCAGAGCCTTCGCGTCAATCGCACCGTGCGCGTGGCGCTGATCGGCGCGGGCAATTTTTCGACCGGCACGCTGATTCCCGCGCTGAAAGCCACCGGCGTTGCCGAGCTTCACAGCGTATGCTCCGCCGGCGGTTTGTCGGCGCGCAGTGTCGCGGGCCGACATGGATTCGACGAAGCGTCCAGCGACTTCGCCGCGGTTCTGGCCGACGATATGGTCGACGCGGTCATCATCGCAACGCGGCATGACACACACGCGCGATTTGCGAGCGACGCGCTGCGAGCCGGCAAGCACGTATTCGTCGAAAAACCACTGGCGATGGACATCGATCAGCTCAGCCAGATTGATGCGGCCCGGCGAGAGAGCAATCGCGTCGTCATGCCCGGCTTTAATCGACGGTTCAGCAAGCTCAGCCGGGAATTGCGCAATGCCTTCGCGACGCGCACCGAACCGATCGAAATCATCTGTCGCGTGAACGCCGGGGCGCTCGCGGCTGAGTCATGGTACAACGACGACGATCAGGCCGGCTGGCGAATTGTCAGCGAGGGATGCCATTTCATCGATCTGATGCGCGTTATTTGCGGGCAGCCGGTGCTGCGCGTCAGCGCCACGCTCACCGGCGGTACAGCACGAGGCGGACAAAAAGACAATTGCGTCGCGACGCTGGACTTCGCCGACGGCTCAGTCGGCGTTCTGATATACGTGGGGAACGGCGACGCGGCATTCGACAAAGAGCGCATCGAGGTGTTTGGCCAAGGCCGCGCAGCGGTAATCGACAACTGGAAACACGCGGAAATCTGGACCGGCGGCAAGCGGCGGCGCATCGCGCCAGACTCGTCGGCCAAAGGCCATCACAACGAAATTGCGGCGTTCATCGACGCGGCTCGTGGCGGCGCGGATTCGCCACTGCCGTGGGATGAGGCCGTCAACACGACGCTCACAACATTCGCGATTCTGGAATCGATCGGCAGCGGTGGCGCGGTTGAAGTCGCGGCGGATGTCGATTCTGCTCGGGAGCGGCCGCGCTGGGGCGCCGCGGCATTCGAAGCGAATGAGACGGAGGCATAGCGAGGCGTGAGAAACGTGCGGGAAGATTTTCGGCATTACGCCCGGTTTTGCTATCGCAGCGAATCCGCGCTGTGGTGCGCGCCGCGCGTGCTGCTCGCGCATCCCGCCGCGCTCGCGGTGCTGTGGTATCGATTCGGATCATGGGTGCGGCGTTTTCCGGTACCGCTGATTAAGCAACTGCTGCAGCTCTGGTATTGGCTGTGGATGCCGTTTGTGCGCGCTTATTCCGGCGTGCAGCTCCTGCCGCAAACGCGAATCGGGCCGGGGCTGGTCATCTTGCATTTCGGCGGAGTGGTCATCACGCGCGACTGCGAGATCGGACCGAACTGCGTGCTGTATCACAACGTCAGTCTCGTAACGGCCAAGAGCCGGCGCGGCCCGAAAATCGGTGCGAATTTCTATGCGGGCGTCGGCACAATCATCGTGGGTGAAGTGACGATCGAAGATCACGTAACGTGCGGAGCGGGCAGTGTGGTGACGCGCTCGGTTCCGCGCGGCGCCATTGTCGGTGGCGTGCCCGCGCGAATCCTGCGCTTTGCTGACGAGCACGACCGATTCACCGAAAATAAATCCGGCGGATCGAAGTCGCCGCCCGAATGGATGCAGGCGCCCGATTCGCTGAACCAACTCGCCGCCACGGACCAGGTTGCGCCGGATCAGCGGTCGTTGATTCAAGAGAGGAGTTCGTTGACGTGACCTCCGCCCCTACCGCCGCACCGCCGAATGCGCCGATTCTCGACGCGCTGCTGCCGATACTTTGCTGCCCGCGCGATCAGGGCGCGCTTTCGCCGGAGCCGGCCGAATCGCGAGATGTGCGCTCCGCGACGCTACTGCGCTGCGCGATCTGCGACGCCGCATATCCGGTCGTTCGCGCCATTCCGCGCTTCGTTCCCACTGACGACTATGCAGGCAATTTCAGCCTTGAGTGGACGGTTCATCGCAAGACGCAGCTTGATAACGAAACCAGCCGCATTTCAGAAGACACGTTTCGCATCAAAACCGGCTTGACCCCTGACGAAGTTCGCGGAAAGCTCGTGCTCGACGTTGGCTGCGGAATGGGGCGATTCGCGGATGTGATCGTCAAATGGGGTGGTCGGGTGATCGGCATCGATCTCAGTCTCGCGGTCGAATCAGCGCAGTCAAACCTGGGCGGCACGGGGCGGTTTCAGGCATTGCAAGCCAGCGTGTTCGGTCTGCCGTTCAAAACGGAATCGTTCGACATCATCTATAGCCTCGGCGTGCTGCATCACACGCCGGACTGCAAAAAGGCGTTCATGGCTCTTCCGCCGCTGCTGAAGCGCGGCGGACACATCGCGATCTGGGTTTACTCGTCGCACACCTTCCCGGATTGCGGCGTGGACGAAATTCGCGACGGGTTCATTCGGCGCTTCACGACGCGGATGAACTCGCGCGCGTTGCACAACCTGTGTCGCGCGCTGTGCCTGATTCGGCCGCGATGGCGGGCTTTCTGGCATATGCTGCTGCCCGGGTTTGTTTATCACGCGATTCCGCGATTGCATTCGTACAAGAGTTACGACTGGCGCGTGCTGGATACGTTCGATTGGTATTCGCCTGTGTATCAATCCAAGCATAGCTACCCCGAGGTTTGCGATTGGTTTCGCGAGGCGGGCCTGTGCGATGTTCGGCCGCTGCGTTTTGAAGTCGCGGTCCGAGGGCACAAAGCTGCTGGAGGCGCTTAGCCCCGATGTGCGGCATCGCAGGAATCATGGCGCTCGACGGCGGACACGTGCCCGCCGATGTCGTGCGCGCCATGACCGAACGCCTGCATCACCGCGGCCCGGATGACGACGGGTATCACGTCAGCGGCCCGATCGGACTGGGAATGCGTCGGCTGTCGATCATCGACGTCGCCGGCGGCAAGCAACCACTGGCGAACGAAGACGGAACGATCATCACCGTCTACAACGGCGAAATCTACAATTTTCCGGATGTGCGGCGCGCCCTGGAACAGCGCGGCCATGTCTTTCACACGCGCACGGACACCGAGGTGATTCCGCATCTGGTCGAGGATCACGGCGCGGAATTCGCCCGGCACCTCAACGGCATGTTCGGCATCGCCGTTTGGAACGATCGCGATCACTCGCTATTGCTCGCGCGCGATCGGCTGGGCGTGAAGCCCTTGTATTACGCGGTCCATTACGACCGGCTCTATTTCGCGTCGGAGCTAAAGAGCATTCTCGAAGCAATCGATCCGGAGATCGACCCGACCGCGGTGTTTTACTACATGAGCTACGGCTACATACCCGCTCCGCGAACCATATATCGCAACGTACACAAGCTGCCCGCGGGATGCGTTCTGCGAGCGAGCCGTGAGGGTGTACACATCGAGCGCTACTGGGAATTGCCGCCGGGTCGGCCGTCGAACGCCCCGGATGCCGAGTTGCTGGCGAACTATCATTCGCTATTGCGCGACGCGATTCGCATCCGCCTGATGAGCGACGTGCCGCTTGGCGCTTTTCTGAGTGGCGGCGTTGATTCGAGCCTCGTCGTCGCACTCATGAGCGAGGTCGCGGGCGGGCGCGTGCGGACTTTCTCCATTCGCTTTGAAGAGGAGAAATACGACGAAGCAGAGGCCGCGCGATTTGTCGCCAAGCGGTTCGGCACGCAGCATGACGAATTCTGCGTGCGCTGGGATGTATCCGACCATTTCGATCGGATCATCACGCAATTTGACGAACCGTTCGCCGATCCGTCCGCGATTCCAACCTACTTCCTATGCAAGCTCGCACGGCAACATGTCACGGTGGCCCTCTCCGGCGACGGTGGTGACGAGACGTGTGCCGGCTACGAACGCTATCGCCAGTATTTCCGCAAACGGCCCATATTCGCCCTGCCGCGCGTGCTACGCCGCGCGGTCGCGAGCGCGGCTCATCGGCTCATGCCCGCACAAGCACGCGGGCGACGATTTCTCGAAAGCCTGGCGCGCACACCTCGCGAAGATTACATCATCGGCCACAGCGAACACACACTGCGCGGCGTATTAACACCCGAGTTTGTCGGCAATGGCCGGCCGCTGTCGGCGATGGACATCTCCGCACCGCTGCTCGAAGCCTGTGGCCCGGACGACCTCGACGCGCTCTGCGGTCACGATCTGCTGCTCTATATGGCGGACGACATCCTTGTGAAAGTCGATCGCATGAGCATGGCGAACTCGCTCGAAGTACGCGAGCCGCTCATCGACTATCGCATTGTGGAATTCACGAGGACGCTGCCGCGGCATCTGCGGCTCAGCGACGGCGTGGGCAAAATCGCGCTCAAGCGTATTCTGGAGAAATATCTGCCGCGCGAGCACATTGACCGCCCCAAGCACGGCTTTAGTGTTCCGATCAGCCGGTGGTTTCGTGGAGAGCTGCGCGGCGCGCTGATGGACCATCTGAACGAGGCGGCATTGCGACGCGGCGGTGTATTTGAACCAGGCGTGGTGGCGTCGCTGATCGACGCGCACATGAATCGCACGCACGACTATGGCGCCCTGCTTTGGCGCATCTTCGCGTTTCAGGTGTGGCATGCTCATCGACGTGCATCCGCGGCGCCGCGCTCCGCCTCCGTTACATTCGAGGGCGGAACGCCATGATTCGCCTGTCGCTGCTTTATCTATTTGTCGGCGCGCTCTCCATTGTGGCGTTTCGTGACTGGTTCATCGCGCTCTGCGGCTTGATCCTGCTCACAGTGCTTCAACAGCATCCCGACATGCCGTCACAGATGTTCGGCATCACCGGACTAAATCCGTGGAATGCCTGCTTTTTGGCTGTGATTTGCGGCTTTTTTCTGCAACGCAGCCACCAGCAGGCCGCACCCGCGCCGACCGCTCCACTATTTCGTGGTTTGCTGTGGACGTATGTCGCGATGGTCGCCGTTTCGGCGCTGATTGCGGTGGTCGACGCATCGTCGGTGAAATCCGGCCGTCAGGGCTCGGATCTGCGCGTCTGGCTGCTCATCGACGGCGCAGTGAATCCGCTGAAATTTCTCGCGGTAGGCGTCCTGGTCTATCAAGGCATCACCACGCGCCGTCGAGCGATCATCGCGCTGCTTGTCGGGGTCGGCAGTGCGCTTTGTTATAGCCTGTTGATGTGGAAATCGATGAAGCTCAGCGTGCTGACGGTGGACTATGCCGGCGCACGGCGCGTGACAGAGAAACTCATCGGGCTTTATGCAAATGATCTCGGCCTGACTCTGGCATTCGCGGTTTGGGCTGGGGCGTTCGCGGCGCTCGCGCTCGTCCGCAATTGGCAACGCAGTGCGTGGTGGATCATGACCGCCGGCGCACTCCCCTGCTTTCTCTGCCTGAAGTCGCGCGCCGGATTTCTGGCATTTGCCGCCGCCGGATTGGCGCTGGGCGTGGTTCGCTGGCGCTTCCTGCTCGCGCTTTTGCCGATGGCCGGCGCCGCCGCCATTGTGCTGGACCAAAGTCTGGCCGATCGCATTTTCACCGGGTTGGGCGACGAGTTTCACACTGATTGGGACGAAGTCAGCGCCGGTCGAATGACCAACCTCTGGCCGCCGGTCATCGAGCAGATCACGCACAGTCCGCTGATCGGCCATGCGCGATACGCGATTCTGCGGACGGCCTGTCACGACGAAGTGCTGCTGCGCGAGGGTGTGACGCCGAATCATCCGCACAGCGCCTATCTCGAAATCCTACTCGACACAGGCGTTTTCGGCCTGACGATCTGCGTGTCGTTGATGGGCATGATCGGCTGGGGCGCGATCAGGCTGGCGCGCCGACGCGACGATCCGCTAATGGCCGCGATCGGCTCCGCGGCGCTCGCGGGCGTGGTCGCGTGGCTCGCGGCGGGGGTCACCGGCTACAGTTTTTACCCTTCGCAAACAAGCGTTCCCTATCTGTGCGTGTGGGGCGTCGCCATGCGTGCGCATTGGCTGCTGCAACAACGAGAACTCGGCGCTCCTGTCGCGCAACATGTCAGCGTGCGGCGCGTCATGTCCATTGGGCCCAAGCCGGCCATGCATGCGGCCATTGAGCGCGCGCCGGAGGTGGGCCCATGAGTTCCACAACCGGCGTTGAGATCCAGTCGGCGGCGGCGAAGATTGACCCGCTTGGGGAAGTTCGGCCTCGAATTCCGCTTGTGTACATCGCGTCGCCGAGTTTTTCAGGCTCGACGCTGCTGACATTCTTGCTCGGCGCGCATCCGCGCGTGTCAACGATGGGCGAGCTTCGCTGGGCCGACATGGACCTCGCAACCTATCGCTGCTCGTGCGGCGATTTGCTGAATGATTGCTCGTATTGGAAGCAGGTTGAGCAGCGCGTCGCGGCGCGCGGATTGCCGTTTTCAGTGAAGCGCCCGCAAACGACGTTTCGATTTCGAAGCGCGCCATTGACCGATCGCGTCGCGCGATCTGGCGTGCGCGGCCGCGTGTTTGAGCTTGTCCGCGACGTGCTGCTTCGCATTCTGCCCGCCAGCCGCAACGGCTGGCGCATGGTCCGCGATGTTAACTACGCGACAATGGAAGCCATGATCGCGCTGCGCGGCGGCGGGGTATTCGTAGACGCGTCAAAGGAGCCGACGCGGCTGAAACACCTGGCCGACACCGGCGACTACGACATCCGCGTGGTGCATCTGATCCGCGACGGCCGCGGAGTGACGAATTCAGGCATCCAGAACAAGCGGCTCGATGTGCGAACCTCGATACGCGAGTGGTACGAAACGCACCGGCAGATCGAGCGATTGCGGGGCCGATTTGACGCCGCGCGATGGTTTCAACTGAGATACGAGGATCTTTGCGCCGCGCCGCAATCCCGGATGACTGAGCTGTTCCAGTTCATCGGGCTGGAGCCGATCGCGCTCACCAGCGAATTGGATGTCACGAAATTCCATGTGCTCGGGAACCGCATGAGGCTTGAGTTTTCCGGCCACATCGCGCTGGATGAAAAATGGCGCACCGCTCTTTCACCGGCGGCGCTGGACGAATTCGAGCGCGTCGCGGGCGGGCTGAATCGCGAGTACGGCTATGCGTAGCGCCGACGCAAGCCAGACCACTGTTTCTCCTCCGCCGCCGGGGCCGCGGAAACGCCCTTCTACGTTTAAGAATGTGGCGACGAGCTGGGTCTGGCAACTTATCGTGCTGATCAGCGGCTTTATCCTGCCGCGGCAGATCGACGAACATCTCGGGCCCGAGCTGTTGGGCGTCTGGGATTTCGGCTGGTCGTGGGTGTTTTATGTTCGCAATCTGCATATGGGCATATCCGCGTCGGTGAATCGCTACACGGCGCGGCATCGCGCGTTGCAGGAATGGACAGCGCTCAACGACACGTTGAACACCAGCATCTGGTTGATGACCGGAATGGCGCTGGTTGGCTGCTGTCTTGCGGCCGGCTTCGCGCTGGCGACGCCGTTTTTCTTGCCCAAGCAACCTGCGGCGATCATCGCTCAAGCGCAATGGGTGGTGTTCATTCTTGGCGTCAGCTCCGCGCAGCAGCTCATCGGCAGCGTCTTCGACGCCGGATTAGCCGGGTTCGAGCGATGGGACTTGTTGAACTGGCTGCGCGGCGCGCGCGACACATTTCTGATCGTCGCAATTATCGCGCTGCTCTACGCCGGATTCGGACTCGTCGCCACTTCGCTGGTGGTGCTGGTCGGCCACATTCTGTGCGACGCGTCGCTGTTTCTGGTGCTGCGGCGACTTTTCCCGCAATTACATCTCTCGGTATGGCGCATTCACCGGCGCGGCTGTGCCGAGCTAATCCTGTTCGGCGGAAAAACCGTCGTTCGCGAAGTGCTGCGCGGTGCGGTGTATCAGGTCAACGCCGTCTATGTATCAAGCTGGCTAGGCCTTGGAGCGCTGGCGGTCTTTTCGCGACAACGCACGCTGCTGACGCATCTGATCACATTCATCAAGCAATATGCCCACGTGTTCGTGCCGGCCAGCAGTGCATTGCACGCCGCGAGCGACAAGGACGCGCTCCGTAACCTGCTGATCCGCTCTTCGCAATATGGCTTTTATGTTTCGCTGCCACCGATCATCGTCCTGTTATTCGCCGGCGGCGATGTCATCGATTTGTGGATGGGTCCGGGCTATCGAAATGACATCGTGCTGGCGGTCCTGACGCTCTGCCATCTTCCGCTCATTTCGCAGCTTAGCGTCTACGCGGTGCTCGTGGGGATGGATCGCCACGGGCGGGCGGCCGTCTACGAGTTCTTCGGCGCGATCGCCAGCATCGCACTCGGTTACGTTCTGGTCGGCGTCGCGGGCTACGGCTTGATCGGCGCGTCCGTCGCCATCGGCGCGCCGCTGTTGGTGGTCGGCGGCGTGATTCTGCCGCTCGACGCTTGTCGCACGCTCGGGCTCTCGCCGCTTCGGTATGCGGCCGCGACAATGCCGAAGCCGCTGTTGCTGAACGCGCCGTTTGCAGCCGTGTTATTGGCGGCGGAGTTCACTTGGCCGAATCACCCGCTCCTTTCGCTGCTCGTGGGCGGCTCCCTCGGCGGAGTCTTGCTGGGCAGCTTGTACTGGCGATTCGTCGCGCCGGATTCGCTGCGATCGCAAATCAGGGGGCGCGCGACGCGGCTGCTCGGAGCGCGCTCGCTGAGTTCAACCGCGACGTCGACCTCGGCGACCGAGCCGTTCAATCAACAGGCAGCGCCTTAACCGGAGAATCAGCCAACGCATGTGGCCGCGATCAAAAGAAGGCACAATTCGATATCGAAACTGGCTGCGCCATCGCGAGGCCGCGCTCATCGCCGACCGCGTGCGCCGCCGCTTCCCGCGACTGGGTGATGCGGCCCGCGATCCGCTCATCCTCGAATTTGGTTCGGGCGAAGGCCATCAATTGCCCGTGCTGCGCGAGCTTGGGCGCGTCGTCGCCACCGACGTGTACATCAATCCGCACTTGCGGCTCGCGCGACCCGGCGATCCGTTTCTCGTTTGCGACATCACGCGCCCGCCGTTTCGGGTGGGGACCTTCGATCTGATTTTTTCGAATCACGTGCTGGAGCACATTCCTGATCTGGATCGCGCGCTCGACGAAGTTCAGCGCATCGCAGCGCCAAACTGTGTTTACGCGTTTTCGGTGCCGACGCCGCTCTGGTTGTTTCTGTCGATTCCCATGCGATACCTCGACAAAATCCGCCGCGTATTCGGCAGATTGTTCGGCCGGCGGAAGCCGAAAGCAACGGTCGCGGCCAACCGCCTGATCGCTGAAGATAACCCGAACAAAACTCCGGAAAAGAAAAGCTCGCTCGCATTCCTGCTCCCCGGCGGCCACGGCGAATATCCCGGTTTCTGGCAAGCCGTTCTGGCATTTCGAAAATCCGAGTGGCTGCGGCGCTTTGATCGCCACGGTTTTCGCGTAGTTGAATATCGTCGGCTGATGCTGTACGCAAATGCCCGCTGGCCGTGGATTCCGGCAAACACGATCTTGCCGTGCATCGGGTTGGCATCGAGCCAGTTGTTCCTGCTCGAATCGGATGGCTCCGGCCGCGAGCCGAAATCCGGCAAAGGAACCGCCTGATGAGCCGGCTCGCAGAACGGGATTTCTGGGATGTTCGCCATGAACGCGTATTGCGCGGGAGCGCCGGAGCGCATCGGCCACGCTTCGGTGATGCCGCTCGCCGCCGAGTCGGAGCGGTTTCCGGCGAAACTTACTCCGATTTTCTGCTGCGGATGCTGATGCAGCGCTATATGCCGGCAAATACCAATTGGAAGGCGATCGAGATCGGCTGCGCTCCGGGGCGAAACCTCATCAAACTGCACGATACACTCGGCTATCAGCCGTACGGCGTCGAGTATAGCGCCGCGGGCGTTGTGCAAACTCGCGCGATTTTCGCGGAGCACGGTTTTCCCGTGGAAAATGTGATCGAGAGCGATCTGTTCGCGCCGGAGTTTCAAGCCGCGCACGCCGCTCGCTACGACGCCGTGCTGTCTTTCGGCTTTATTGAGCACTTCGATGATCCGCGGCCGGCCATCGACGCGCATGTGAACCTCACGGGCCCCGGCGGATTTGTTTTTCTAACGATTCCGAATCTCGTCGGGCCGAACCGCTGGCTGATGCGCCTCGCCGCGCGCGACCTGCTCAACATTCACAACCTCGCGATCATGCAGCGGCGGGCGTTTCGAGCGCTGTTTGAACGGAACGACCTGCAAGTCGAATTCTGCGGTGCGGTCGGGCAGTTTCACGCTTTCGGGCTCATCCTGCGACACGAACAATCGTTGCGCGGCCGATTCTGGCGCGTCGTCGATCGCTTCAGCGACTTCGCGAACTATTTGATGTTCGCCTGGCTTCGCGGCCGGTCCTTCGAAACCGGCTGGAGCCCCTATCTGGTGTGCGTCGCTCGTCGCGTGGAGGCGCCATGAGGTCCGAGCCGCTTTCGATCTGCTTTGTAGCCCCGAATAATTATGCGATTCTCTCCGGACGCGGTGATATTCAACAGATCGGGGGGGCGGAGGTGCAGCGCGCGCTGCTGGCGCGTGACATGGCGCGGCGCGGCCATCACGTGAGCTTCGTCACTTATGATCACGGTCAACCGGACGGCATCGAGCATGACGGCGTTCGGGTGTTCAAAATGTGCCGCCGCGACGCCGGCTTTCCGGGCGTGCGGTTTTTTCTTCCGCGTTGGACCAGTCTTTGCGCGGCGATGCGCCGCGCGAACGCCGATTTCTATTACCAGCGAACCGCCGGCGCGGAGACCGGCCAAACCGCAATGTGGTGCCGAAGCCACGGCCGCAGATTCACCGTCGGCATCGCGAATGATCCCGAATGCGATGAGAGGCTGGGCGGCGCAGACCGGCCGCTGCGCGAGCGCCGGCTATACCGATACGGACTTTTGCGCGCCGATCGTGTGATTGCCCAGACGTTCGCGCAACAGCGGGCTTTGCGGGATAACTTCGGCATTGAGGCGACTGTCATTCGTAACTGCGCGCCGCAGCCGGTCGATTGGTCGCCACCCGATGCGGCGGCACGAATCGCTCGGCCGCGAGCGCTCTGGATCGGGCGTTTCGCGCGGCACAAGCGGCTCGCGTGGGTGGCTGATCTCGCGCGGCGCTGCCCGGCGGTTCACTTCGACGTCGTTGGCACGGGCGGCGAGCGCGACGCTGAGACATGCGCGGCAATCGACGCTTTGCGAAAACTTTCAAACGTCACGATGCATGGCTTTCTCGCTCACGACCGGGCGATCGCGCTGTATCGTGACGCCAGTGTCTTGCTTTCCACCAGCGCGTGGGAGGGCTTTCCGAACGTGTTTCTCGAAGCATGGTCGCGCGGCGTGCCGACTGTCTCTACGCTCGATCCCGACGAAATCGTGCAGCGCGGCGGATTCGGTCTCGTGGCCGGCTCGATCGACGGCCTGGCTGCGGCCCTGCAAGAGGCTGTCGCTTCGCGCGATGCATGGGCGGAACGTTCCGAACGAGCGCTGCGGCACTTTCGCGAACATCATTCGATCGAGGCGGCTGTCGATGCGTTTGAGCGGACGCTGCGCGGCATGTGACGCGACGCCTAAGGTGGCGGTTTTGATTCAGCCGCCTTTGGAGCCAGCGCGATTAATCGGTACGGCGGATAGAGCAATTGCGTTACGAATGTGTCTTCCATCGGCACCGGCTCAATCGTGCGGCCGGCTTTCGTAATCAAAGGCAATGGATCACCGAGCATCACGATCAAATAAATGCGCCCGTCAAAATCAAGCGAACCAAGCGCTTCAAGCTCGTCGCTTAACATGAGCGGATTCACCCACAAATCAAATTGTGGCGCATAGTATTTCGCGCCGAGCATTTCCAATTCGCGAAAACTCTCGCTGTGCGCCGACACGGCCGTCAGAACCGTCGCGCTAGACGATTCGTTCGTACGAATATAGCGCATCAACTCGCGCAATCCAGGTTCCGTGATGGGCGGGCCGATTGAATCCGGCAATCCGGGGGCTACAAAACACAACGCGGCGGCCAACGGGGCGAACCGATGCGCCCGACGCAGAACCAGCAATGGCAGGAGCAGAATCGCCGGAGTCGCGGCTAACAGATATCGCTTGGCAACCAGCGGCATTCCAAGCATGGCCGCTGCAACTAATGCCCCAATGCTGAGCAGCACCCACAGCACCAACAATATCAACGCCCGCTGCTCGAAGGCACGCACGGAACGAACCCAGGCGGGCATCGTGCTCGCGCCTCTCCGCGCTCGAAGCACGAGCCAGATGGTTACCACCACTGATCCGATCAGCAAAGTTGACCAGACTGCGCCAAAGCCCGCCGCGCTCAGGATCGACCACGCTGTCGTCGGCGTCAGCGCGGGGTTCCAACTCAACGCCTCGTTCAGCGCCGATTTGTTTAATATCACGCGCAACGCAAGCGGAATCATGGTGATCAGGCAGGCGCCGATCGCGCCCCAGCCGCGGACGAAGATCACGCGATGCGCCCGCACGCCTTTTGTAACCAGCAGCGATGCGTGCGCCGCCAGCAACGGGACAGCTAATACGTGCGAATATAGCGCAAGCATCATTCCCGTGACATAAGCGACCAAAAGAGCCGCGCGCGGCCGGCGCAGCAGCTCTAACCAAAGCACGCTCGCAAGCGTGCCGAACAACTGGAGCAGGGAGTATGGCCGGGCTTCGCGGCTATATTCAATTGACAGCGGATGCAGCGCCACGAGCGCGGCGACTGCCAGCCCAACCCAGCGCCCGCCGCAACGATGGCCGAGCCACCAAACGACAGGGACAAGCGCTACGCCGGCGACGGCCGCCGGCAACCGCAACATCCACTCGCTCATCGGCTCTTTGTCGGCAAACAGCGCCCGCACGCACAACTGATAAAGCGGCGGAATCGTGATTTCCGGCGGCCATCGAAAGCTGTCGAGCAGCGGCAAACGCGCCACATGCCACGTCGAGCACTCGTCGAGCCAGAGCGCCCGCAGACCGAGATCGACAGTGCGCGGCGCTACGGCGGCGAGGCCGACCACGACGCTCAGCGCTACAAACAGCGCGCGATCGAAAGAGCTTGCATTGAGACCCCCGGGCGCATCAGCCGCACGCGGCGCGTTGCGTTCGGATCGTGGACTGTTCAAGGCGTCGTTTCGCGTTGCCATGCGACGCTGCCCCACCAACGGTCAGAAGATGCTCCGAAATCCGAACCACGCGCGATAGAAGCCGGTCAGCGACATGTTCAAGAAAAAATCGAGCACAAGAATGACGATGAAACTGACCACAAATGACTGCGTACACGCCTGGCCAACGCCCTCAGCACCGGGTTTACAATGAAAACCCTTGTAGCATGAGATCATGCCGAGCGCGCCGCCAAAGAACACGGATTTTGTCAATCCACTGCCGATGTCCCACATTTCGATTGCATTGCGCGTATTCGTCCAATACGGCTCGCTATCTCCGGCAAAAATGCCCGCATAGACGATCCACGCCCCGATCGCGCCCATGAGATTCGCGTAGCACGTCAGTAACGGCGCAAGCAGCAGGCACGCCAGAAACCGCGGCGCGACCAGATAGCGAATCGGATCCGCCCCCATCGCACGCAGCGCAAGCAGTTGCTCGCTGACATTCATGGTCCCAAGCTCGGCCGTCAGCGCCCCGCCCACCCGGCCCGCAAGCATCACGCCCGCCAGAACCGGCGCAAGTTCTGACACGACCGACACATTCACCAATGCGCCGATGCGGTCGCCCAGCCCGGCCGCGTCGAACTGCTCGAACGACTGCACCACGAGCACCATTCCGACAAACATGCCCGTAACCATCACCACCGGCACCGAACGCGTGCCGA
Organism: Phycisphaerales bacterium; assembly: GCA_016795025.1. Classification (GTDB taxonomy): domain Bacteria; phylum Planctomycetota; class Phycisphaerae; order UBA1845; family Fen-1342; genus JAEUIR01. Next base: position 9,907 of record JAEUIR010000019.1, on the reverse strand, counting down.
TTTCAAGGCACTGCGGCAGCAACCGGCGCCAGCCGCCGGCGCTCATCAGCTCGCGCGGGATGAAACCGACGGCTCGCCCGCCGAATATCCAGAAGCGGCCGAAATCGAGAAAGCCGTCCTGCACGCGCTCGCCGAATGCGGCAAGCGTTCGCTCCAAAACACCAGGTCGCGCCATGATTTCGCGAGACTAGCGGCGGATGACATCGCGTGCAATCTCAAGCTTTTCGAAGTGCGTCCAGAATTCTCGTCCGCGCCGCCCGACCCGCCGGCGCGACCGCTCCGATCACGCCCACGGTCGTCGCGACGGCAAAGCAAATCGCCAGAATTTGCGGCGTCATCTTCAGTTCAAACGCGAACACGGTCCAGGTTTTGTCGGAGAGATAGTCCTGCTTCATGCCGCCAAGATAAGCGGCGCACGTCAGTCCGGCCGCGCACGCAATCGCCGTCAGGAGCACCGATTCGATCATGAAAATCGAGATTACGGAGCGCCGCGCGAAACCGATGGTGCGCAGCATCGCAATCTCGCGCCGCCGCGCGTCCACCGCGGCATACATCGTATTCGCCACCGCAAACGCCGCGCCAACGGACATGATGCCGATCAGGATGGATGCCAGATACACGATTTCGCGTGTTTTTTTGTTCAAATCCTCGTAATACTCCCCTTCGCGCTTTCCGCGCAACTGCACGGATGGGCCGTTCACGTAGTCGAGCGCCGCGGGCATTGCAGACGGGGCGCTCAAACGCAGGTGAACCGACGACGCAAACGTGCGCCGATACGAATCGGTCAAGACGGTGCGCGGCGCCCAGATTTCACTTTCAAGCGCCGAGCCATTTGCCTCGAATACGCCCACAATGCGAAAAAGGCGATTCACCTGGCGGCCGAGCGCGATTTGATCGCCGATTTCCAGATTCGCGAACCGCCCGCGCGCCGCGCGCCCGACGATCGCCTCCATCTGCCCCTGAACAAAACTGCGCCCCTCCGTAATGCGCACTTCTGGATGAACCCCAAACGCGATGTCATCCACGCCGCGCACCGGCACGTTGGCCTTGCGCGACAGATCCGTGCGCCGCGGCACCGGCGCCTGCACCGACAACTCGCGGCTCAGCAACTGTCCGCCGCTTTCGTTGGTGGCGACCCCCGGCGTTTGCGCCAGTGGCGTGACTTCATCATCCCAGATGATGCTCGTGCTTTCGGCCGATGCCCCGGCCTTCAACACCACGATGTTCACCGGAGAGTTCGCCGCCTTCAGGGATGCCTGCATTCCGGCCGCGAAACTGAGCAATACCGACAGCACAAATACGACCACGGCCACAACGAGAAAAGTCAAACCGGAGCTTAGTCTTCGCGCCAGCAGGTTGCGCCAGGTGTACGAGAGCGGCAAGGGCAAGACCTACTCCAGCGTCCGAAACGCATCGACCACGCGCGTTCGCGCCGCCGCGAGTGACGGCGGCGCAGCCGCGATGATGCCGATCGCAACCGAGATCAGAATTCCGTAGAGGCACACCACCGGCGCGATCTCCAACGACTGAATCACCGGCAGCTTGTAGTTTTTCAGCGGCGTATAGGTGAACGCGATGAATGGCGAGCCCGCGCCGATGATGCCCCCCAGCGCGCATAGCAGCACGCTTTCAGTCTGCATCAGCGCGAACACCCAGCGGCTTCGGAAGCCGAGCGATTTCAACGTGGCGAATTCGCTCAGACGATCGCGAAAGTTCATGCCCATTGTGTTCATCGCGGCCATCACCGCGACGAAGATCGTCACCGCCGAGAGGATGCTTAGATTGGTGGGCAGATCAAACTGTTGGCGAATGAACTCGCTCATGAACGCCTTTTCGTGCTGAGTCAACGTTTCATCGACGGAGCCGGCGAATTGCTTGTCGATTGCCGCGCGCATGCGATCAAGGCCGCCGTCGGATTTGCACTTGATGAAGAACAAGCTCACGATGTCCGGAACCATCTCCGTGCGACGAACCTCCTCTTGCAGATAATCCAGCCGACAGAACAGCGTGACATCGTCGGCCGATCGTGGCGCGGTCGAGACAACGTGATAATCCATTGCCGTGTAAGGCGGCACCGACGCGCGGATCGTCACTTTGTCGCCGACTTTCCAACCCATCTGCGCCGCGGTCGAGCGCCCGACAATCAACGCCTGGCGATCACGATTCCACGCGTCCTGCTCCGCTTGGGTGGTCAGGTGCTCTGGGTATACCAATGGAAAGGTGTCCGGCTCCACGGCCAGCGTGGACAACGGATGCTGCACGCCTTCCACCGCGCCGCCGAGGTAGCGCATGCCGCACACCGCCACCAGGTCCCGTCTGTCCGGGTCTATCGCTTCGATCTTCGCGCGATGACCCAGGGGCAACGGATTCGCGATCGACGCTTTTTGCGTCACCACCAGGCGCAATTGCTTCACCGAGTTATCGAGAAAGCGATTGATTCCCGAGATCACGGCCGTCGACAACACGAGGATCATCACGGGCATGGCCACGGCCGCAAGTGTGAGAAGCGTGCGCAGCGGATTTCGGCTGAGGTTCCGGAGCAGGTAGGAGAAACGCAGAATCAAACGTCTATTCCGTTCACTTTTCCTTCGAGGCCGGCAGAGCCGAACTCACGTTTGGCGCAGCGCCGTGACGACCTCGATGCGAGCCGCGCGGCGCGCCGGGAATATCGCCCCGAGCACGCCGATGATGCACACCGAAAGCAGCGCGAACAGAACCGTCATCGGCGTGAGTCGAATCACAAAAGCAAGCGTCGAGAACGTTGTCGCGCCGTACATGTCCTTCATCGCGCCGCCCATTGACAGCCACGCCTGGCACAGCAGGCAGCCCAGGATTCCGCCGAGCAGGCACAGCAACACTGATTCCAGCAAAAAACCCGCCAGAATGTGAGGCGGACGAAAGCCGATTGTTCGCAACATCGCAATCTCGCGCGTTCGCCCTGCGACGGTCGCATACATCGTGTTGGCGATCGCGAACACCGCCGCCGCGAACATGAATGCCACCAGTGCGTACGCGAAGCCGAGATAGACGCGGATGTTGGCCGCCTGTTTTTGCCAATATTCGGACTCGGTGAATCCCGAAAGCTGGATCTGCGGACCTTCCAGCCTGGCTGCGAGCGCTTTTGCATCGACGCTTGTGCTGAACAGCAGATTTGCCGACGAATACCCGTTGCGGTTGTAGGCATTCATCAGCGTATCAACGTTGCCCCAGATTTCACTTTCCAGCGGCCCGCCCTCGGCCGTGAAGATTCCGACAATCTGAAACGCGCGATCGCCGCCATAACCGAGCGCAATGGATTTTCCCACCTCCAGGCCGACGAACTGCCGCGCGGCCGCGGCTCCGACAATTACTTCGCGCTGGCCCGCGCCGGGAAAACGCCCTGCGATCTTCACATCGCGGTGTACCTTCGCGCCGACTTCGCGCAGCCCGCGCACCGCGACATTGGCGAGCGTTTTGCCCCCGTCGCTTCGCCGCGGCAATTGAAGTTGCACAAGCATTTCGCCGCTAAGCAGTTGCTCGCCGGTCTCCGGATCCCTGGCGATCTCTTCAAGCTGTCGCAGACGATTGAAATCCTCCATCGAAAGCGCGCTGTTGAACTCCGACTCCGAGCCGCGCCGCACGACGACCATCTTCTGCGGATCACCGGCCACGCTCAGCGTCTCGCCGAGCGCCGCGGCGAACCCGCTCATCCACGTAAACGTCCCGACAACGACCGCCACCACCAGCACCGTCAGAAGCGTGGTCGCGCGATGAACCAGCAGATATCGCGTGTGATATTTCAGCGGCAGAGCCATTCAGCCATCCGTTCGATCATTCCCCGATATTCCGCAATGCGTTCACCGTTTTCAGCCGCATCGCCTGATAAGCCGGCCAAAGACCGGCCGCGAACCCGATCAGCGCCGCGATGAACAATGATCCCGCCGCGCCCTGCCACGATGCCGTCAATGGCATCGAAGGTCCGCGGCCCGGCACGCTCAGCGGGATCAGATTGAGCAATGCCCACACCGGAATCACGCCGGCGGCAGCGCCGCCGATCGCCAGAATGACGCTTTCCGTGAGAACCAGCCGGAACACGCGCAACGAGTGAAACCCGATCGCTTTGAACACTGCGAGCTCCGCCATGCGCTCGCGCAAGCTCATCATCATCGTGTTTCCGCCGACCAACCCCAAAATCACCACCACCACCACCGCCAGCATTTGCATCAAACCGGGAATATTGCCGGCTGCCTGAATGAACCCTGCAATGAAAGCATTCTCGTCCTCGGTTTTTGTTTCGTCGGGGCTGTTCGCGAACGCCGCGTCGATATCGCGCTGCAACGCCAACAAACTCTCCGCATCACGCGCTCGAATCCAAAAGACATTGCAGCCGCCCGGGCCGGCGCCAAGCGCTTCCAACGAGTTTTCAAGATAGTCGCGGCGAAAATACATGACGCTCTGACGCGACGACAGTTCCACGATCTTGACGCAAACGAATTCAAGCTCCTGATACGGCGGAATGGAGCTTTGCAGACTGAATTGCGACCCAACTTTCCAACCGTATTGCTCCGCAATCAGCTTTCCCACAACGCACGCACGCCGTTCGCGGTTCCATTCGGCAATCTCATGCTCGCTCATGGCCACGTCGGGATAAACAATCGGAAAGGTGTCGTGATCGGCCGCAAGGCTCTGGACGATGTTCTGAGCTCCCGGCACTCGCCCGCCAAACCAGCGCATGCCGCAAACCGCCGTGAGTCGATTCTTACCCTGATCCAGCGCCTGGATGCGTGAGCGCATGCCTTCGGGAAGGAAATTCGTGAATGAAACGCGGTGATGCACGGCCGCGCGAAGCTGCTTGGCGAGATCCTGCGACATGATCGCAAGATTCAGCACGATGCTGATGGCGATGACAAACACGGCCATCGGCAGCGCGAACGCCGTCGCAGTCAGCGCCGTCCGCAGCGGATTGCGCCGCAGATTCTGCAAAAGCACATAGCCCATCGTCATCCGCAAGCTCCGCGGATTGGATCATCGCGACGTGAAGAATTGCCGGCGATCATACGGCCACCGGTTGCACGGGATGCGTGTGACGTTCATCGCGCTCCAACACGCCTTTGTCGAGGTGCAGCAATCGCTTGCCAAAGCCGGCGGCGCGCGGATCGTGAGTCACCATGATAATCGACTTGCGAAACTCGGAGTTCAGCAAGCTCAGAAGTTGAAGAATCTCCGTCGAGGTTTTCGCGTCCAGGTCGCCCGTCGGCTCGTCCGCGACGATCACGTCAGGATCGGTGACGATCGCCCGCGCAATCGCCACGCGCTGCTCCTGCCCGCCCGAAAGCTGATTCGGTCGGTGATCCATTCGGTCTTTCAGGCCGACAATCTCGAGTGCCGTCTCGACGCGCTTGCGGCGCTCGGCACTGCTCATTCGAAACAGTAGAAGCGGCAACTCGACGTTCTGTGCGGCCGTCAACACCGGAACAAGGTGGTACATCTGAAAAATGAATCCGACATGCCTGCTGCGCCAAGCGGTCAATTCGCGCTCGGACATGCGCTCCAAATGCGCATCGCCGACGCGCACTGAGCCGGAAGTCGGAGAATCCAATCCGCCGACCAAGTGAAGCAGCGTCGATTTGCCCGATCCGCTCGGCCCCATGATGACGGCGAAGTCGCCGCCCTCGATCGACAGGTCGAGACCGTCGAGCACGGTGATGTTCATCCTACCTTTGTGGTAAACCTTGCGAACCAACCGCAGATCGATATCGACAGCGCTCATGCAAGAAGCTCCGGAATCAGCGGCCCGCCCGCCCGCGCTCACACAACAGAATCACGAATTGTACCTGTGTCCGGGCGTCCTGCCTAATTCTCGCCCAGGCGTTATTCTCAATCGGCGAGCCGCGCGATATAAAGGCGTTCGAATTGCGTGTGAACACGCGCGAGGAGCGAGATGCCGTGCTCGGTCAGCTTCCGGAACAACTTAATAACCCCATCGCGCAACGCATCATTCTCGTGGGCGGGGCGATCATCGCCTTCTTCGTAATTTCCGGCATCTGGCGCAAAATCAAAAACGGCTTCGCCTCGCGCGAGCGGCAGGCCGAGTTGAAGCGCACGCTCAACGATGTCGCGGCTAAGCAGGAAGAAGCCGCGCGACTCGCAGGCCGCATCATTGCCACCAGTTCAACGGGCCAGATTGTCGGATTCGAAATCGTTCAGCAAATCGAAGCGGTATTTACCGATGGTCACCCCGCACCGGCCAAAGCGGCCGAATCGCTGAAAGCCGAGGCCGCCACCCGCGGCGCAAACGCGATCATCAATATGAACGACGTACGCCTGCCAAATGGAAAATGCTCCGCCCGCGGCGACGCCGTGATTGTACGAGCGATTACACCCAAGCCGTGAGGCGAATCCTGATTGCCCCCGATCGCTACTCCGAAAGCACTCCGATCTCCTGCTGCCATCGCACCGCCTTCGGAACTCCCGCGGTGAGCGGAGTCGTCGGCTCATAGCCCAGCAACCGCCGCGCCTTGGCGATCTCCGCGACATAGCGCGTCACCTCGCCCGATCGCGCTGGTTCATAGCGCACATTCGGCTCTTTGCGCAACGCCAGCGAGATGAGATTCACCAGATCGACCAGCGTCGAACCCTGGCCATAGGCGAGATTGATTGTCTGCTGATTTACGGTGCGCGAAACCAGCGCGTCGATGCCCTTCATCACGCCCTGCGCGCAGTCGTCGATATACGTGAAGTCCAGCACCTTTTCTCGGCCGAATACCACGATCGGTTCTCCCCGCACGATCTTCCGCATGAACAAAGGAATCACGCGCTCCATGCGCTCCAGATCGCAATCAAAGCGGCCGTAGACGTTGCTGAAGCGAAACACGAGATACGGCAATGCGTAGCATTTTCCGTATGAATAAATAAACGCCTCGCCGGAGATTTTCGAAGCGCTATAGGGGCTCTCGGCCACAACAAAATCCGCGGCGGTCTCTTCGGTCACGTGGCGATGAATATCGCCGTACACCTCGCGCGAGCTGCCGAAGATGATCGGCGTCTGAGATTTTCGGCAAAATTCGAGCACATTAAAGCACATCTGGACGTTCTCGAGCGCCCGATCCGGATGCTCGACAAGCTCGAATACCTTTGCATACGCGGCCAGGTGCAGCACGACATCGAACGTGCCGCTGACCGGCAATTCGCCGGTTCGCCCCGCGGACAAATCGAACGTGACTGTTTCAATCCGATCGGTCCACGAGTTGGCCCGTTTGTCGATTCCCACCACGCTGTCCCCGCGCTTTTGCAGCGCCAGACCGACATTGGTTCCGATGAGTCCGCTAGAGCCCGTAATCAAAACGCGCATGGCGATTCCGCTTCGCAACGGCCGTGGCGGACACGCGCCGCCGAACCGCGCTCACACAAAAAAACGCGGATAGACACCGCGAACATGCTCTTGTAACGTCCACGCCAATGTCGCGTCAACCGCTTACCCGCTGGACCGAGGCTCGCGCCCTGCTGCGGAGCGGACCGGATGAGTTCCTCATCATCAAAACGACGGCAGACCCGTCGGCAAATTACGAATTCCCCGGCGGGCGCGTCGCGGACCGCGAATCCCCGGAGGCCGCGCTGCGCCGCCTATGCCGCGAACAACTCGGCGTCACCATCGATTTCCAGATCGGCCAACCACCGTTTCAATACGCGTTCGGCACGCACACGGTGACATTCCGCTATTACATATGCAGCATACGCGCCGGAGAAATCGCCGCCGTCGGCTGCGTCGAACCGCGCTGGGTCGCTCGCGCACAGTTGCGTGATTACATCTTCGACGCGCCGACTCAGCAGGTGGTGGATTGGCTTGTTGAAGCCCCGCTTCCCTGAACAGGCTTCGGAGCCCGCGCGGCCAGATAGGACGAAAAAACGCTCGCTATCGAAGCGTCGCTTTGCAAGCCGGGTAGCACTTACATCCGCGCGCCGCAGTCATATCCGACCAATTCTTACGTCAGCGGTCGCACCCACCGCCTCCAAGGCGCGTACACTGTAGCAACTTCCACGAGGACTCCATGCAGCCTGAGGCGCACGAACCCCCCGGCAGCGACCAAACCCCGGCTGGCAGTATTTTGGTTTCGCACGCGCGTGGAGAATTCCGAGACGCCGCAATCGGCCCCTGGATCGCTCTCGTTCGCCTTCAAGCGGGTATCGCACGCACAACCCGTGCATCGAGACCGGCCTTATTGCTGATCCTCGCGCTTCATATCGTGTTCGCAGCGGTGCTTGTCCTGTTTTTTGTGGTCTACGGTCAGACCAAGTACATTGACTTCCGCCAACCGCCGGCGACAAGTCAGACTGCGGGCGGCCTGCGGATTGGCGGAAGTTGGATACTCGCGTCGCGATCGCTGGGCGACGCGTTTCGCGCCTTGTTTCCAGGGAAGGACCAGCTCGTTCACGCCACGCTAGCGCTGCTGGCCATTTCGCTGGTCATGTGCATCATCGTCGCAATCGCGGTCATTATCGTTCTGCCTCGCGCCACGCGCGAAGATTCGTTGAGCGGAGCGGTATGGAACGCGGTGTCGGTCATCGCCGCAAACGTGCCGGCGGCGTTGATCTGCATTGGGGTCGTCGGATCAATCATCACCATTGTCACGTTTTACCGCTTGAATCGGATCGCGGCCGGGCTTCCGCAGCGCCAAGACGCCGTGGCGATGGTCATGGCCCCGTCGGTTTGGTTCGCGGCATTGTTCATCATTCGGCGCGCGATGCGCTCAGCCTCGCTACTGAATCAAATGGCTGCGTCCGCTGACCGGCCCATGATCTGCGAATCATGCGGCTATGACCTGACGCACGTATCGACTGACCGGCGATGCACCGAATGCGGCGCGCCGGCGGACGATTCGCTGACCAATCAGCGTCGCCGCGGCGTCGAATGGGAGAGCGCGGCGCCGGTCGGCATTCGGGAATTTGCCGGCCGACTGATGCGCACGGCGCAGCAACTGCTCGTCCAACCGCGCGCTTTTTTTGAATCGCTTCAGGTCGCCGCTCCGGCCATTCACGCGCAGCGCTTCGCCATATGGAACTATGCTCTCATCGCGCTATTTAGTTGGGCGTGGCTCGGCTGCATTTTCCTCGCTGACACGGTCGGACGATATGGAGAGAACTTTGGAAAGACGCCGTTGTGGCTGGCCGTGATCGTCGCCGCCATTTTCATCGCGGGGCGAAAGGCGGCTCTTGGAATCGCGCTCATCGGCGGGTCGATGTTGACGATATTGATTTGCTGGTACCTCCCCCTTTGGTTTTCCACCAACCAAGGCGGCCGCTCGGATTTTTGGCTGGTCTCCATGGTCGCGGTCGGGCTGACGCCGATGGTGGGATGGTTGGTTCATCGTCTGCTGGGGGGATTGCTGTCAATCTGGTGGTTCTGGCGCGGTGAGTTTCACGATGCGCGCGGGGCGGAAAAGGTCATTGCCTACAGTGTCGTGTTTCTGTGGTATCCGTGGATGTGGTTTTTCGCGATGTTCATGTCGATGATTTTTTTCGACATGTGGATCAGCGATTTCATCGCCTGGACGCAGGGCACGCGCCGCGCCATGCTGGCCGGAATGTACGAACCGATCGCCATCGTTCTGGGCTGGGCGGCGCTGGTGGTTGTCTGGATCATGCGCATGATGCGCGACGCGCGGCGCGTGCGCTGGGCGAATCGGTAACGCTCAGTCCTGCGGCACGGCGGCCGCCAACCGGCATTTATCGCCGGAGCACTCGCCGATCCGGACTCCAAAAATCCAAAATCGAATATCATCCGCGCAATGACACCGCTCACTGCAACGCTCGCGCAATACACTGTTGCCGCGAATCAGCCGCTTCTTCTGATCGCCGGGCCATGCGTCATCGAGTCCGCCGATCACTGCCTGCGGCTCGCCGAAGCGATCGCCGCCATCGCCCGACGCCA
>JAEUIR010000199.1 GCA_016795025.1 Phycisphaerales bacterium | reverse complement strand
CGACCACGCGGTTGAACCACGCGCCGCCCGCGACGCGCAACGCGGTGGTGTTGCGGTCGCAGCCGCCGCCGCAGTCGAGCTCGCTCCAGTTGGCGCGCCTGTTCATGATCATTCCCACCCCCGCAATCATCGCGCCGCGATTGGCCGATGCTTGCCCAATCAGTATAGCAAGCGCCGTTTAGCGTTGGGCGGGGCCGAAAAACCGCAAGCGTCCGAAATTACACTTGATGAATTGCGCCGCCGCGCCGGGTCGGTGACTTGTTCCGCACGGAGCGAATCGGTGAGCGATAACGATGGTGTAGTCCCACTATGAGCGCCGCGCACCAACGGAAAGCGCCGCCCCCCGCACCCCGCCGGCACAAATCGCGGTCAGCGCTACACGTTTCGCAATGTGTGCCCCAGCTTACTCTTCTTTGCTTCCAGGTAGCGTCGGTTATGCAGATTCGGCTCGATCTCAAGCGGAATCTGCTCCACGACGTTCAGTCCGTAAACTTCGAGCCGGCTGATCTTTTTCGGGTTATTCGTCAGGATGCGAATGTTCTTCAGTCCCAAGTCGCGGAGAATCTGCGCGCCGACTCCATAATCGCGCCGATCCGCCGGAAGCCCGAGCGCCTCGTTTGCCTCCACCGTGTCCATGCCCTGATCCTGAAGTTTGTAGGCTTTCAGCTTGTTCAGCAGCCCCACGCCACGGCCTTCCTGACGCAGATAGACCAGCGCGCCCCGCCCGGTCTTCGCGATCGCTTCCATGGCCGACCAGAGTTGTTGGCCGCACTCGCACCGATATGACCCGAACACATCGCCCGTGAGGCACTCTGAGTGTACGCGAATAAGCGTGGGTTCGTCCGTCGCGGCGATTGCGCCGGATTCATCCGATACGCCTACACCGCCGAAACATAGCGCCAAGTGCGTTTCCTGATCCGAGCGCGATCGGTACGCATTCAGTTGCCATGACCCAAGCTCATTGCGGATATCAACGCTCTCAACCCGCTCAACCAGCCGCTCACGCTGCATGCGATATTCAATCAGATCGGCGATTGTGCACATTTTGAGCGCGTGGGCACGACAAAACTCCGAGAGCTGCGGCACGCGCGCCATTGTTCCGTCGTCATTCAATATCTCGATCAGCGCCGCTGCCGGCATCAGACCTGCCAAACGACACAGATCGACGGAGCCTTCCGTTTGCCCAGCGCGCACCAGCACGCCGCCATCTCTTGCGATGAGCGGGTTGATGTGCCCCGGCCGCATGAAATCCTCAGCCCTGGCTTCTTCGTTCACGGTGTGGCGAATTGTGATGGCGCGATCCGACGCGGAAACGCCGGTCGTCGTGCCAAACTGGGGCGCCGCGTCGATCGTCACCGTAAACGCCGTCGCGAAGCGCGTCGTATTTACCGGCGCTTGCGGCTGAAATTGCAGCTGTTCGCACCGCGCCCGCGTGAGCGCCACGCATAAAACGCCGCGCGCGTGCCGCAGCATGAAGTTCACCATTTCAGGCGTGATAAACTCGGCCGCGCAGATGATGTCCCCCTCGTTTTCGCGATCTTCATCGTCGACCAACACGATCATCCGGCCGGCCTTCAGATCCTCCAGAGCGTCTGCAATGGACGAAAACGGCGACGACGGGCGCGCATCGTGGGACATAATCACTCCTGCGGATTTCGCACGATCAACCGGTGAATCGAAAGCGACAAATTGCACTGCCGCAGCATAATATTACCCTTGGCGACGCCGGGTTCGCGAGTTTTTTGTGTTTTCAGCGAATTCGACAGGTCCGGAGGGCGGGCGGCTGTTGATGTCGGGCTCGCCGCATCGGGTAATAAATTGTCGCGCAGACGCCACTCGTAGATCACTCGCGGCACTGGAGTCAGTCATTCGTGGGCAACGCGGTAGAAACCAGACACGATTCGAAAGTGGATCGCCTGGCCACGAATCCGCGCCAGTGGAGCGTCGTTTTGCTCGACGACGATGAGCATACGTACGCTTACGTGATCGAAATGCTGCGTAAGCTGTTCAATTTTGACGAGCCGCGCGCATATCAGGCAGCCTGCGACGTCGATCGCGACGGCCGCGTGGTGGTTGAAACGACATACCTCGAACGAGCGGAGTTCAAACGCGACCAGATCCACGCTTACGGCGCCGATCCGCGGCTCGAACGCTCCGCCGGAAGCATGACCGCCAAAATCGAGCCGGCATAATCCATTCACCGGCGTCGTTGCCCAGTTCGCCTTGGCTGGTTATTTTCATGCATCACGGGCGCGGATTTCGCGCCCGGAGCCATTGAGGAAGCCATCGGATGAATAAGAAGACTCGTCGCGTCGCACAAAAACACCGTAAGAATCAGCGGCGCCTGGCCGCCAAGCGTAAGGCCGCAAAAAGCGGCAAGGCCCGCGCGTAACTCCGCGGTGTGTTTGCTGAATCTCCAACGCGCTAGTTCCACGTTTCAGCCGCCGCGCCTCGCGCGCGTCGTCTGGTTGCACGCGCTCCTGGGGGTATGTTTATTCAACGCTGCGGCGCGAGCCGGTCGCGGCCCGCTCACCACCGCCGAATGGGTAATGGACTTGGCGCGCGATCAAGCCGCCCAGATGCGCGACAGCTCGAAGGGTGTCGATGCGCGCGAAGTCGAAGCATTGCTTATCGCGTCGGTTCGCCTCGATCCCGGCCTGGCCGACGCTTATGCTCTGCTATACGAGTACGACACACTCGTGGGAAACGACGCATCGGCCACGGCGCGACTTGAGGCGTTGACAGCCGCCGACCCCCGCCACGTCGGAGCGTTCGGGCGATTGCTGGATCGCAAACTGGCCGGCTTGCAAACCGTTGAAAAACGCATCGCCTGGCTGGAATCGCTGCTCGCGATGCCGGATCAAACGGCTGCGCGCCGCGCGCTTATTCTCGAACGCCTGGCGGTCCTGTCGCTGCAACGCATGGATCACGCAAAGGCCCGCGATTACGCGGACCGCGCTCTGTCTGCCGATCCGCTCCTGCCGGAAGCCGCGTTGCTGGCTTTCCACACTCAACCCGCGGACACCGCACTGCCCGATCGACTGCACGCGGGGCTTTCGGCGCTTCGCTTGAACTGCACCAACGCCGAGCTTTGCTGGCAGGTCGGGATGCTTCTATTCGACACCGGTCTGACCGCCGAGGCGGAGCCGTTTCTGTCGCGAGGCATCAATCTGCACAAATCCGCGTCCGGCCCGAACGCCGCGCCGACCGCGAGCCTGATCAGCCTGGCGCTGGCGCAGTGGGCTGGCGATCACGGTGATGCGGCCATTGGTTCGCTGCGCGAAGCGGCCGATCGCCGCGACGATCCGCAGGCCATTGAATCCAACATGCTTCTGTGCTGGATGCTGCGCGAATCCAAGCGCCTGGGCGAAGCGGAGGTCATCAAGCACAAGCTGGCCGATCGTTTCGCACAGGTCCGCGACCCGGCCGCCGCGCCGATCGCTGAGATCGCGCAGGCCGCATGGTTTCATTGCACGTTGGACGTCCTGCCGCAGCGGGCGCTGGCGCTCGCGAGCGCGGCGTCGGAGCGCGCGAACACTGACGAATTCGTGCGCCGCGTGTTGGGTTGGGCGCAATGGAGAAACTCAAATACCAGCGACGCGCTTCAGACGCTATCGGCGCTGGTGGGCCACGATCCGTTCGCGGCGTACGCCGTCGCGAAAATCCACGCCGACGCCGGTGATGTGGCAGCCGCGGCGCGCGTGCTTGAGTCGCTGACACCCGCGCCGCGCAACGGTCCGGCGCAAGCGCTGCTCGCCGAGATTCGCGATCAAGTAGGCAGCGCGAGTACGCAGCCAACGTCGGCCGCCCACGATGCCCTGCTCTCGATTCTTGGCGGTTTTGACGCTGCGATTCTGACGTATGAATCCGACCTCCCGCGCTCCCTGGACGTGACAGTCGATCTCGAAGAAAAGAACTTGAATCCCGCTCAGCCGTGGCGCGCGAATTTTACGCTGGTGAACCGCGCTAAATATCCGATTACGCTCGGCGAAGATGGAATGGTGAATCCGGCTTTTCTGCTCTCTTTCAAGATCGATGGTGATCGACCGCGCGAATGGCCGCACTTGCAAACCGTTACGCTGGACCGCCGCCGCGCGCTGGCCCCGGGTGAAAAGCTTCAATTGCAGCGGACACTCGATGTCGGCCCGCTGCGCCGCCTTTCGCGCATGTCGCCGCAGCAACTGCTGCGGATTCAGTTGGATGCGATTTTCGATCCCGCGCAAACGGCCGAAGGCGGCTGGACGCCCGGGCCTACCGGCCGCCGCTTGAATACGTTGTATTTCAACCGCCTGCCGGCCAACGTCAGCCGCGAAGGCATGAATGCGACATTTGCGTCGGTCGCGGGGCCGGGCGGCGAACGCCAGTTCGACGCGATCGAACTACTGGCGCAGTTGCTCAGCGAAAGTCAGCGCGCCGGACTGGGTCAACTCAAATACGCGCCCGAAGCCATCCCGGCCGATCGGGCGCTGCACGCCATCCGCGCGGCTTTGACCAGCGAAAGCTGGGAGCTTCGCGTAAGAGCGCTTGAAGCATTGCAAATCGCCGGACTCGACGCCCAGACGCTTCGCCTCGTGGCCGCCTGTGCGAAACATGAAAACTGGCTCGTGCGGCTTTTTGCGGTCCGGTTGATCGCACGCGGCGGTGCGGACGCTCGCGAACAACTTCTCACACTCACGGGTATCGAGACCGACGAGCTTGTTCGCACTGTGATCCGCTGCCGAATCGAGCAGATCGACCAGGCGGCGGCCGCAAAGACTCCGACGACAAATCCTGCTCCCTGACAGCGCGCGCCGCCTCACGCGAATCAGCGCAAACTGCCGATAATTAGACTCAGTTCGAAACTGCGCGGCGCACGCCTCCCTCGTGCGCATTCCCGCGGCGTTTCGGTCATAATCCGTACCCCGCGAGCGCCCCTAAAGTCGTGCGCGGATGCACCGGAGAGCGATCGGATGACGAATTTGCGCGGCACCACGCCGCTGGCACTCGCGCTGTTGTTGATGAGCCTGTTGCCGGGTTGCGCGCTGCGGGCTCGCGAGCATTTGGAACGCGGCAACGTGGCGCTCGATCAGCGTGATCTCATCGCCGCGCTCGCCGAATATCAGCAAGCCGTCGCGCTAGACCCCAACAACGCTGACGCGCACCAAAAGCTCGGCGAAACTTATCGAGAAATGGGCGATCTGGACAAAGCGGCGGATTCGCTTGAGACGGCCGTGCGACTCGACCCGTTCGATTTCAAGCCGATGTTCGAGCTCGGACAGGTTTATCAACTGCTCGACCGCGTTGCGCAGGCCATCAAGGCATACGCGCTCGCTTGCGAGCTCGACCCGCGGAACTTCGACGTGCGCAGCCGGCTGGCGAACTGCTATCAGCAATCCGGCGATCTGGACCGCGCCATCGAAACATATAAGGCCGCACTGCGGCTGGAACCCCGCAATGCATTCGCCTGGAGCAATCTCGGCGCGGTGTACAACGAAAAGGGCATGTATTACGAAGCGATCAACGCGTATAAGCAATCGCTCGAATGCGGTACGCCGCATCAACCCGTCGTTCTGGTGAATCTGGCGACCGCGCACATCAACCTGGAGCGCTGGCAGGCCGCGCGCCAAACGCTATTGACCGCGATTCGCCTCGAACCGAATTTGTCGGTGGCGCATGCCCGGCTCGCGTATTGCTGGTGGCGCGAAGACAAGCTGGACGAAGCCGCCGCGTCTTATCGACGCGCGCTCGAGCTCGACCCCAAAAATGCCGCCGCCCACGCCGGCCTGGGCGTGGTCCGCCTGTCGCAATACCTGGCGCAGCCCGATCGCGCCGACTATCTCGACGAGGCCGTGGAGTGCTGGCACAACAGCCTGGAAATCAATCCCGATCAGCCAAAAGTTCGCGGATTGCTTGACCGCTATCGGATCAAGCAAAACCGACCGCCGGCGGACGCGGACATACGCTGACATTTCACGCGGGGAAAATCACCCGAATCTGCCGCGCTGCCCGGCCGTTCCGCTCTTGAACAGTGGTTTCTGGTATGAGCCGACGTAACCCTTCTGCTGAAAATGCTCGAACGCGTCGTCGGTTGTCCGGAACACGCGCGTTGCGGTTTCCGTGATGAACGGCGACGGCTCGACGCGCGGCTGCCACACCACGTACACCTCTTTGGTCGTTTCGTATGCGTGCTGAAGCTCGCGCTCGACACCGCTGGACAGGCCCGGCTTTCCGCCGGGCAATTCGGGGATGAAACTGACGATCATGTCCGATTGATCGATCAACTTGAAATCGCGCGCATAGATTTGCGCATCGATGTCGCGCGTGACGCGCATGACCTCCTCGACCTCGAACCGCATCGGCGAACCGCTTACATCCACCTGAAAAGACGATTCGCCGCGCTGCATCGCCAGCCCCGCCTCGAACAACAGGCGCTTTTCGTCCAGATCGCCGGGGTCGAACGTGATGAAATGCTCCGCGATCGCCGCGCGAAAAGCGTCGATTTCCGCGAGCGTTTCGGGCATATCCATGACGTGCGTCATCGGGAACGACGGATAGACACGTTTTGTGTCGCCGCGAAAAATCAGGCGAAAACATGACTCGACGGTTCTCTCCTCCACGCCGCGCGCCACGACGTAAAACGCGCCGTGCCCGCGTGTGGCGTTCGCGAGAACCTCCGTCGCCAGAATTTCCTCTTCGCGCCAGACGAGGATGTCCTTCAGCGAGTGCGGCACGTCGTGATCGCGCAACAGCCGCTGATGCACCGCGTCCACGTTATCGACCAACGTGATATAAAGGTCGGCGTCGAGCTTCGCCATCTGGTCGTGATCGAACGCGGGAAATAAACCGTGCTTCCAACGACACGCCGCGTGCGTATTGACGAGCGTGGTCTCGTTCGGCGATCGCTCGACCTGCGATAGTACATCCTTGAACACCGCCCGC
>JAEUIR010000198.1 GCA_016795025.1 Phycisphaerales bacterium | reverse complement strand
GATTGTGGGATACGGCAACGGGCGAGGAGCTGAAGTTCGTGGATTATGAAGGCCTGGACGTGTTCCAGGTGGAGTTCAGCCCCGACGGTCGCTGTTTTGCCGTCGCGTCCCAGGATTCCGCGATTCGCATTTACGATCTTTCCGGCGAACTGCGCCAGACCCTGAATGCGCACATCGCGGGCGTAGGCCATATCGCGTTCAGTCGCGACGGCACGAGGCTGCTTTCCGCTTCGGCGGATCAAACTCTGCGTATTTGGGATGTAGCTAGCGGTTCCGCGACGGCCTGTCTTCGCGGCCATTTGACTCCCGCCAGCTATGTGACATTCATTGGCGACGAGTCTCGCGTCTTGTCCGCGGCGTACAACGAACCCTCGATGAAAGTGTGGCAAGCCACGACATCGAATGAGCCCGCCACATTTGAAACCGGAAAGTACTTCGTGCTATTCGTCGAGTTCACGCCCGACGGCAGCCGGATTTTCACGCATCAACGGAGTTGGGATTCCGCAACGCTCGAACCCCTCGCTTCGCTTGCGCCGCGCGGGGAATGGGCTTGGAATTCATGGGTCACCGCCGACCCGGCGTTTGAATGGGTCGGCCGAAAATCGCCCGACCTCTCGGGCGCGATACTGCGAAACGGCGTGCCGCTGGGCACAATCGACGAAGCGATGAGCATGCGGCCGGTGGTCAGCCCTGATCACCGCCTGATCGCGATCGCGCTCCGCGCCGGGCCGGTGCGAATTTGGCGCGTATCCGACGGAGCGCTTCAAAGCACCTTGGCGGTTGACATGCCGCTCACCGGCGTTTGCTTCGCGCGCGACGGGTCGGCGATCATCACCTGGGCCAACGGCGGACGCTGGTGCATATTCGACGCGCTGTCCGGGCGAGAGGCACTGCGGGGAAATCATGGTACCGAGCAGATCGTAAACGCCACATTCAGTGCCGATGGCCGGCTCTTTGCGACCGCTTCATACGACGGCGCGGCGCGGATCTGCGAAACTGCCACCGGAAGCCTCTTGCATGTCCTGCGCCCCACAGGCGCACCGGCGGGCGACCAGAGCGTCGTCTGGAGCGTCGCGTTCAGCCCCGACGGCACGCGCCTGGCCACCGGCTCCAAAGACCGCCGGCTGCGCTTGTGGGACGTCGCCACCGGCGCCGAGCTGATTTCACTCGGCCGCCATGCCGGCACGGTGATGTGCATCTCGTGGAGCCCTGACGGTTCGCAGATCGCCACCGGCGGATTTGACGGCACGGTTTGCCTGTGGGATTCCGTCAGCCGGTCCGATCGCGCGCGCTCCGATTGATTGGGGCAACGACTGCGCAAGTCCGCTCAAAAAAAAAACGCGGTTCCGCGTGACCCCCCTCCTTCGATTTCAACTGCATTTTAGAAACGTGCGATGGCCGCACGTTGGAGAGTACACAATGAAGAAGCTGTTGTTGTCGTTCGGGGTGATCGGGTTCGGCTTGTCGTTGGCGGCCGGCTGCCCGCTCACCGGGTCACTGGATGATTTGCTGTCGGGTTTAGTCGGAAGCGACAAGCTCATCTCCGACGGGACGTACGCCGGAAAAACAAACGCGCTATCGGAGTGGCGCGAGGGCGGCGCGCTGTACTGGCAGGGCCAGAGCGACGCCGATGTCACCGCGACGTTTGTCCAGGGCGAGATGCTCGCTCCATCGGGCTACTGGGTTGACTTCGGCGACACGGATACCGTGGATCGTGGAACGCTGCAAATGTCGCGAGAAGTGTATGACATTATCGTGTTCGATTGGGGCTACGAAGTCGATTATGCCGTCACGGGCACGTGGAAAAACGTGCCGCTCGAAGGCGAGCAATACGTCTATTACGAGATGAACGCGGATGGAACAATCAGTGTGCACGACTCGCTGGAGCTCATGTCGCTCGATTCGCACGATGGCGGGCGCTGGTCGATTCACACCACCGCCTCCGGCACACTGGCGCCGGTCGGCAGTGTGAGCAATCCAAACGCGCCGTCAGGCGGAATCCTGGATCCGCACGGCATACTCGACAAGAAATCGGGCAAGCTCATTCATCCCCCGAAGTAGGACATGAGTGCGTCGAACCGCCGCCGCGCGCGCAAAAACCCGGATCGTTTGCGCATTGCCTTCGCAATGATCCGGGACGCCTTTCTCCCGGCAGCCTCTACCGGGCGGCATTAACCCCGTCGCCCGGCCTGAGGCATTTTTTCCCTGCCTGTCCTGGTAGCGCCGGCATCTTGCCGGTCGTCTCTTCCGATCCGCGCCGCGCCCGTTGGGGTAGCACCGGCATCTTGCCGGTCGTCTTGTTTCGATCAGAGCCGCGACCGTGAGGGAGCGGTTGCCGGTGAGGAAAACACCTCGTGTTATTCGGCACATTCAGCTCGCCCCGACGCGGACGATCCGCGCGACGGATGGGAACTGGATTCCCGCGCGGTCGCCCTGCTTGAGCACGAACAGCATGTAATACCCCGGCGGGGCGAGGTGCGAATGGGCAGGGGCGGCGGCCTGGACCGGGCCGTTGATGGTTTTCAGCGTGAACTCCAGCGGCACGCGGCGGGCGTCCTGATCGAAGCTATGCGTGGCTGCGCCCAGGCGCATCAACACCACTTGCTCGATATCCGCGTAATCGCCGTTGCTGTTCAGCGTGATGTCAAAACTGGTGTCGTACTTGACGAGGGCGTTCGCCGCCGGCGCGGTGATCACCGGCCGCAGCGATTCCGCGCTGCTGTTGTCGGCCTTGAACAGATAGGGCGGCTTGAAAATCTCCGCGGTGCTGATGATTTCGCCGCCCGCGAACAACACGCGCGCATCCGGCAGCAGCACGGCCGCGGAGTGGTATGCCCGGATCGTCTGACCGGGCGCGAGCGCCGTCCAGTCCAACGCAGGCGACGCGTCCGGATCGGTCCACTCCGGCCGTTTCTTCTGGTCGTCGGTTCCTTCGTACGCGCCGCCGAAGACGCCGATTTTGCCATCCGGGAAGACCAGCAATTGCCCGGCCGTGCGTTCGCGATTCATGCAGGGGAGTTGCGTCCACGTGGACTGGCCGGAGCTGGAGTCCTGTTTCCAAGCCGATTTCCTGGCCTGATCGGAACAATATCCCGTGCCTGTTTCACCCGCCTGGTTCGTCCCGATCTTGACCACACCGTCAGGTTTGTAGATCGCCGCGGATGTGCCGTATCGAAAATATTCGCCGAACAGCGACCACGCGCCGCTGCTGATGTTCAGTTGATAGCTGTTGTGCGGCAGATTGCACTCTTCGACATGGTCGTTGCTGCCGGCGTACAAAACCTGGCCGTTGCTGCGAACCGCCATGTATGGATAGAACATGAATTCATGGATTGGAACAGAACCGGTCTCAGGCTCAGAGTACCGCTCGCCCGGGGCCTTGGTGATGTCGAAAAGCAGGACGCGGTTGGCCGGCATGACGGGGTCGGGCCAGTCGCAGGTTTGGTTGGGAGGATCGTCCCGACCGCCGGAAATCAGTATCTTGCCGGAGCCGAGCGTTGTGCAGGTTGGATACCAGCGATCATTGGGCATCGAATCGCTCGATAGCCGTCGCGCATTCCAGGACTGGTTTGGCTGCGATGGGTCGTACAGAAACACATCAACCGTACCCGGCGGTGAGTCATCCCCTCCGACAATCAGTATCGATCCAGTAGCGGTTTGGCTATGCCCAGAACAAAATACGTTTCTGCCGTCAGTTATTTGTTGCGGGACACTCGTCGTGAGCGCGCCGGTAGTCGGATTGAAGAGCGCCGTATCGACTTGGCCTGTTTGCGGCTGGTCGAGTACGAGCACCTCGCCTGTGCGCAGCATGATCAGATGCACGGATCGAATGCCCCAACTCATTTGCGATTCCCAAGCGCCTTCCACTGACGACTGGGCGAGCGTCGTCGCCGCTCCGCCCGCCAACCCCATCGCGAGTGTGGCGAAAATACTGCACCGAGTTCGACTCATGGCTGCTGCTCCAATAAGAAGTGGTTTGCGCCGCCCGCAGCAACGTTTCGCGGGGGCGCGGTACGTGCCGGGCATGGTACAGCGGGCCCTTTTTTTTTTTTCAAGGGCATGCTACAATTTTGGACAATCGACGGAGTGCCGTACTTGGAGTCAATCATGCTGCGATTTCGCTTTCTCTTGGTTGGAACCGGGCTCCTTTGCGTGACCGTCGGCATAGGTCAATCAGGGCAAGGCACATTCTCGCCCGGGAATATTTTCCTGAGCGAGCTCGGCTTGGAAGGATGTCGCGCGGAGCGGAGTTGGATCCGTGAGGTCGATCCGGCGACAGGCGAGTCGTGGTTGATCGCTGATTACTTCGACGGACTGTGCAACAACAGTGGACTAGCATTCACACCCGACGCCGCGCGCCTGCGGGTCATCAACCTGACCGGCAACGACATCATGGATTTCGACAGCAATGGCGTCGGCGCGATCGTGTACGACTCCAGCCATGGACTCGGCGGACCATTCGGCGGAAATGGCCTGGCGTGGGATCGAGAGGGGAATTTCTTTGTTGCGAACGAATACTCTCAACAGATTCTACATTTCTCGCCAGATGCCCAGCAACCGGTCGTGTTGGCCGATCGTAACGATGGAATAACCGGCGGCGGCGGATTGGCCGTGCTGTCCAACGGCGATTTGCTCCTCGCCGAAGACAGGCTATTTAGAATCACGCGGGCGGGGATTGTGTCGGTCTTTGATCCATATTTCGTGCGCACCTATCCGGTGGCACGGACGATCGCGCGGAGCAAGAATGGAACGATTTATTTAGGTGCGCGTCATGTTGAGGGGAATAGCGGAACGATTTACAAATATGATCACGAAGATGCGAGCACCCGGCAACTCGTGGCCGAAGGGTTTCAAATCTTTAACTGGATGTCGATCGCGCTTTCCGAGGACGAGTCGGTATTGTATGTCGTCGAACAGTGGAACTTATATTCGGTTGACTTGGACACGTACGAGCGCCGTCTGCTTTTCACCGTCCCGTCCGATGAGAGCCAAGCCAGCGTTGGCCGCGGAATCGCCGTATACAAAGCCCCCAAGCCCGGCGACATGAACTGCGACAACTGGGTCAATAACTTTGACATCGACCCGTTCGTGCTCGCGCTGACCGACGAAGCCGGCTATCAGGCCCGCTTCGGCTGGTGCGACCGCACCCGCGCCGACGTCAATCGCGACGGCACGATCGACAACTTCGACATCGACGCCTTCGTCGCCGCCGTCATCGCCCATACCGACGACTAATCGCAGCAGTGCGAAAACAGGATTTCGCACCGGCGAGACGCCGATGCTCCCCGGCAATTTGGGTGGTTTCGCACCGGCGAGACGCCGACGCTTCCCTTCCACGGCTGGTGCGACCGCGCCCGTGCCGATGTCAATCGCGACGGCACGATCGACAACTTCGACATCGACGCTTTTGTCGAAGCAGTCGCGGCCGGCCGGGGGGAGTAATTCACCGCACCGCTTTGAGCACAACTCTCCCGCGCCGTAGCGTCGGCCGTCTCTGGCCGGCGCCGGACGAACCGGCGGCGTAATCGATGCGTGAGCCGTGCTATTCGCGCTGTTCCCGGCCCTTTTGGGGAAAAGCCCGGGGAGGGTATATGTGCCGCGCCGCTCTCCGGCGTCGGCGTTTTTCGCGACTCGCAGCCGTCTCGTGCCGCCGATCGTCGGCCAGAGACGGCCGACGCTACAAAGCCATGCGCCACGCCAGCGCAACAATTCACGGGGCGCGGATTGCGACGGAAAAACGATCGGCTGGTTTCCGGTGCTCCCCAAACGGTCAGGGCTATTTCGACGGCTCGGGCTGGGTCGGATTCTCCAGCCATTCCACACCGGTGCGGATCATGCCGAATACATCGCCGTGCCAGCCATGCCCGCCTTCGTA
This sequence comes from Phycisphaerales bacterium, assembly GCA_016795025.1. GTDB lineage: Bacteria > Planctomycetota > Phycisphaerae > UBA1845 > Fen-1342 > JAEUIR01. The sequence continues at coordinate 1,056 of JAEUIR010000198.1, read as the reverse complement.
GGTCTGCAATTTGGTCTTCGCGCCGGCCGCGCTGAGCTGTGCGATCGCGGCGTTGGGGAAGTTCATGTTGATGAAATCCGTCGGCGAATGCAGTACATAAAACGCCTGGTTTTTCACATTGTCAGTCGGAGGCAACTGGTCGGGCTTGAACACCGACATCGCCACGAACGCTCCGGCCAGCGGCGAATTCACCTGCATCGCGGCGTAGTACACCGGCGGTCCGCCCGACGACCAGCCTAGTGCATAGACGCGCTTTTTGTTGATCCGCGCCTGACGCGCCACATCGCGAACCACGTCATCGATGAAGCGCTCGGTTGGAAACTTCATGTTCTTGTCCGCCGATTTTTGCGTCGGCCAGACGATGCGGTTTTCGTCGTCGCTCCACTGGGGTGCGACGAGCTGCGCCACCACGTAACCCGGTGGCAGCGCGTTCGCGTAAATATTCTTTACGAAATCGTGGAAGCCGGGCCCGCCGTCGCCGCCGGGCAGCACAAGCAGCAGGCGATAGCCATCTTTCGGCGCGTTCTTGGAATCGATGTCGCCGATCAGGTAATAGCGCTTGTTGTCGTCTTCGCCTATGCGACACAACGCCGCGGGGCTCGTCTTTTCGCCCTGAGCAGCAGAGGAGCGAGTGATCGCATTGGCGATCGGCTCGCCCTTTGCGGCGTTTGATTGAATGTTCGGAATCGCCATGCCCGAAACCTCGGGTGCATAGCGCGATTTGTTCGCGTCCCACCAATTCGTCCACCATGCGCCCTCGTGGCTTTCGTCATAGCGAACGCCCGTCAGTTTTGACAACGCGAAGTATCCCAGCCCGTACACCGTCTCGTACGAATTGTCGTCTTGAATCACGCCGATGATCGTCGGGATGGCTCGCGCATCACCCAACTCACCGAGCGCCATACCAATCGCGAAATAGTCCACGTCGTGGCCGGCTGTGCCGCGTTTCTTGTACTGATCCACGAGGATTTCCAAGAGAGGCTGAACCGCCCATTCATTACCGGGTTGACCTAGCGCGCGGATGGCCGCGCTTTGTACAGACGACAATGCGTGCTC
>JAEUIR010000197.1 GCA_016795025.1 Phycisphaerales bacterium | reverse complement strand
GTTTTGTCGCGAGCGTGATAGACAACGCCCATTCCGCCCCGACCGAGTTCGCGCCCCAGGAGCAGGGAGCCCAACTCGCGCGGAATGTCGATTTGCGCGACCGCCGCGCTCCCATGCCGAGTGAGCGTGACTGTCTTGGCGTCCGTCATCCTGCCTGCTTTCGCTGTTGCGGCTCATGGCGCAGCTCGGCCCTCACTGATCGAGGGCGACCGTTGCAGTATAGTCCCAGACGCCATCATCCTGACACGCCGGCCGCGTGTGGATTTCTGTGGGAAGCTGTGGCATCTCTTGTGTTGTCGGCTTCGGCCGCGCACCCGGCATGAACTACTACGGGGCGGCAATCTCAAAGTTGCGGCGAATCGAAAAAACGCGAGAATATCTAACGCCGCCTTCGGTCAGGAAGACCGAGCTACTTCATGGAGGAGTTTCACGTGCATCGACTCCGGTCTCTATTCGTCGTCACGCTCGCAACGATGTCGCTGCTGATTCTCGGTTGTCCGAAGGACGATATGCAGCCGTTTCGGCCGGTGGAAAAAGACTACGGCCGACCGCTCGGGCCGGGCGAAATGGCGCTGCGCAAGATCGGACCTGACAAATATCCCGACTTTTCGCGTGCTTATTACGACCGCGCGGCGCTCATCGCGTCGCTGGATAACAGCCTTGCGTATCTCGCCAAGCCGTCAAGCAAGCGCTATTTCCCCTATTTGGACGTGTCGCACGATCGCGCGGTCGCCTCGCTGCGCCGCATGCGAGAATTGCTGGAAACCGTCTCGTCGCCGCAGGAGCTCGACGCGACGATCAAGCGCGAGTTCGAAGTGTATCAGTCGGTGGGTTGCGACGATCAGGGTACGGTGTTTTTCACGGGTTATTACTGCCCCATTTTCGAAGGTCGTCGCCGGCACGACAGCACGTTTCGCTTCCCCTTGTATCGCAAGCCGCCGGATCTGGTCGTCGATTCCGAAGGTATGGCGCAAGGCCGCCGCACGCCGGAAGGCGCGATCGTGCCATATTACACGCGGCGCGAGATCGAAGAGGGCGGCGTTTTGAATGGCCTGGAGATTGCGTTTCTAAAAGACCCGTTTGAGGCGTATGTCGCGACCGTGCAGGGCTCGACCAAATTGCGTCTGGCCGACGGATCGCTCTTTGAGCTTGGCTATGGCGGCAACAACGGGCATCAATACGAGTCGGTTGCGAAGCGCATGGTGGCTGACGGCGCGTTGAAGCGCAGCGAAATATCGCTTCAGGCGATGCTGCGCTACTTCGCGCAGCATCCGCGGGATGTCTGGAAATACACGTGGCAGAACCCGCGCTACGTTTTCTTCCAAGAGCGCGCCGGCGGGCCGTATGGCAGTCTAAACGTGCCGGTTACGCCGTATTACTCGCTGGCCACTGACAAGACCGTGTTTCCTCGAGCATGCATGGCGTTTTTCACGACCGAACTGCCCGACCCGCAGACGCGCGCGGTTCGGCCGTACGCGAGTTTCACGCTGGATCAAGACACCGGCGGCGCGATTCGTGCAGCAGGGCGCTCGGACATCTACATCGGTATCGGGGCCGGCGCCGAGGCGGTGGCCGGGCGGATCGGTGCGGAAGGGAAGTTGTACTACATGTTCGTGAAGTAGGGCGGCAAGCGTTTTCATCGGTCGTCGCAACTGCTGGGCGCAGGCGGGCCACCAGACCGTGAAATTCGGATCCTGCGTCGCTTTGTGCGACCGCCCCAATCGGATCGAGAAAAGCGTCCGATACTACGATCGTTCGCCCGGCTCCTTTCGGCTATACTGCTCGGCTCCCCGGAGACTGGTCGTCTGCCGGGAATCCGCCTGAGCCGCTCCGAGGCGCGGGCATTCCGTCGTTGCATTTGTCCGCGGCCAGGCTGTTGCGGATCGGAATCCGTCGGGCGCAGCGCTCGGCGGCCAGGAGTGATTAAGCATGATCAAAGCCAGCGAATTGCGAAAGGGCAAGGTGATCGTCCACGAGGGCGGTCTCTATAACGTATTTGACATCGAGCGCGTATCCAAAGGCAATTGGCGCAGTTATTTGCAAGCCAAGCTCCGCTCGCTCAAGACCGGACAGATTCTCGACGTGCGCTTCGCGGTCGATGATCGCGTCGAAACGCCGTTTGTCGAGTCCAAGCCGTTCGAGTTTCTGTACCGCGACGGCACCGACTTCGTCATGATGGATCAGCAGTCATTCGAGCAGATCAACGTCGCGGCCGATCTGATGGGCGAAGCCGACATGTATTTGAAAGGCAACGAGGTCGTGACGCTGCAATTCGTTGACGGAGCGATCGTCTCAGCCGAATTGCCGAATACCGTTGAGCTGAAAGTGGTTGACACTCCGCCGGTGTTGCGCGGCGCGACCGTGACCAATCAAACCAAGGACGCCCAGATGGAGACCGGTCTGACCATTCGCGTCCCGCCCTTCATCGAAATCGGCGAAATGCTGCGCGTCGACACGCGCACCGGCGAGTATCTCGAACGCGCCAAAGGCTGATTCGCGTTGATCGTCGTTCGCACTCACGCCGGGCTGAATCGTGACGGCAAGTCGCCGGCCCGCGCCAATGCGCTTTCACGGCGATACAATCCCGCTTACCCAACGCGGCGGCCGCACATGCCGATTCGCTTCCGGGAGATTTCCTACACATGCAATGGCTGCTGAGTCGCGGCGACCGCGACATTTTGCGCGAGGCTACGTCGTCGTCGGCTGTATTCTGGCATCGAGCCGCAGGCAATTCGGCGCTGGTTTATGCGGGCGCCGGGCTGTTGGCGCTCATCGCGGCGGTGGCGACGCTTCCGCTTTACAAGCCGCCGGGCGCGCTGGACTGGCTGACGAACGAAGTCGTGGCGCTGATCGCTTCCGTTCTGGGGGCGATCATGCTCTTCTATCTGATTTATCTGTGGTTTCTGTTTGTGCCGTCGCGCAACGACAGAATCGTGCTCGCGCTGCGCGCCTATGTTCGAGATCACGTCGATCCGCTGGATGAGCAGGTGCGAGGGTTGTCGGACGACCAGCTTCGCGCCAAGACCGCCGAATTTCGCAAGCGGCTTGCGGCCGGCGAGTCGCTCGACGCGCTTCGCCCGGAAGCCTATGCGGCGGTCCGCGAGGCGTCACGTCGCGCGCGAAATCACCGGCAATTCGAATGCCAGCTTATCGGCGGGCGCGTCATCGAGGATTGCAGCATCGCCGAAATGCGCACCGGTGAGGGCAAAACAATCGTCTGCTACATGGCCAATTACATGAAGGTGCTGAGCGGGCTGAAAGTTCACATGATTACGGTGAACGATTATCTCGTGAAGCGCGACGCCGAGTTTTGTCGGCCGATCTTTGCGCTGCTTGGCGTGTCGGTCGGATATATCCTGTCGAGCATGGATAGCTGGGGCGCGGGGGCGGGGCAGCGTGCCGAAGCATACGCCAGCGACATCACATACGGAACGAACAGCGAGTTCGGCTTCGATTATCTGCGCGACAACATGAAAATGTGGTCGCGCGACCAGGTTCAGGGACGCCTCGATTTCGCGGTCGTGGACGAAGTGGACTCCATTCTCATCGACGAGGCGCGGACGCCGCTGATTATCTCCGGCCCCGCACATGATGACGTAAGCAAATATGGCGTGGCCGATCGCATTGCCCAAACGCTCATCCGCCGCCAGCACCAGTCCAACAAGGACATGGCGGGGCGAATCGACGCGCTCGAAGCGAACCCGCCGCCCGAAGCCCGCGATAACCCGCGATTCGGCACGGCCGTCAAGAAATTCCGCGCCGATCCGCTGCTGCTTTCGTCTGAAGAGGCCGACGCCATCGGGCACTTGCAATATTACGTGGTGGAGCTCGACCGCAAGAGCGCGCACATGACCGAACACGGCGCGAAGCTCGCGCAGGCGGAACTCGGCATCGGCTCGTTCTATGACAGTCGCAACATGAACTGGCCGCACAATCTCGACAACGCGCTTCGCGCGCATCTCTGCTACCAGAAAGACAAAGACTATGTTGTTCAGGACGACGTCGTCACCATCGTCGATGAGTTCACCGGTCGCCTGATGACGGGGCGACAGTGGTCCGACGGCTTGCACCAGGCGGTCGAGTCGAAAGAGCGCGTCACGGTCAAGCAGGAAAACCAGACGCTGGCGACGATCACGCTGCAAAATTATTTTCGCATGTACAAGCAGATGGCCGGCATGACCGGAACGGCGATGACCGAAGCCGACGAGTTCATGAAGATCTACAAGCTTGATGTGGTGACGATTCCGACGAACCGGCCGATTCGCCGCATCGACTCGAACGACAAGATCTATAAGACGCTGAAGAGCAAGTATGACGCGATCATCGAGGAGATTCGCTCGATCAGCCAATTCGGATATCCGGCCGACCCGTGGACGTTGCACGACGAGTTGGTGTGGGCAAAAAAGAAATCCCGCAGCGTCGAAGGCGACAATGCGGATCTGAAGCATGTCGGCGAAAACGCGGCGCTAATCGACGAGGCTTTGAGCGCGTTCAAGGATGGCGAGGGCGACGAAAAAGCGCCAGAACGCGCCTATGTGAAGCTGATGGAAGGCCATCTGGGCGGCCGTCCGGTACTCGTCGGCACAACCAGCGTCGAAAATTCCGAGCGGCTGAGCAAACTGCTTTCGCAGACGTATGGCATCGCCCATGAAGTGCTCAACGCGAAGCAGCACGCGCGCGAAGCCGAGATCATCGTCAAGGCCGGCCAACAGCATGAGGGTCTGCGCGAAGGGCGCAAGCAGATGCACGGCAACGTCACCATCGCCACAAACATGGCGGGCCGCGGGACCGACATTGTGCTCGGACCCGGCGTCGCCAACATCGGCGGGTTACACGTGCTGGGCACCGAGCGGCACGAATCGCGGCGAATCGATAACCAGTTGCGCGGGCGCTCCGGCCGGCAAGGCGATCCCGGCACGTCACGGTTTTTCCTGTCGATGGAGGATGAGCTGCTGAAGTTGTTCATGCCCGAGTGGACACTGAAAATGCTCGAAAAAATGGGCTTTCAGGAGGGTATGGCCATCGAGCACTCGATGATCAGCCGCAATATCCAGAACGCGCAAAAGAAGGTCGAAGAGCGAAACTTCGGCATCCGCAAGAACCTGCTCGAATATGACGAGGTGATGGACCATCAGCGCCGAACGTTCTATGAACTGCGCCAGCGGGTGGTTGTCGGCCGCGGCCTCAGCGAGCTGATCTGGGAAATGATCGATCAATCGGTCGCGGACGCGACGGACCGGTATTACGACCCGCGTTATTCGGCCATCTGCGTCGCCGAATGGGTCGGCCAGAACATCGGCACGCAGATCGACCAGTCGCGCCTGGACCTTCACCAGTTCAAGGACTTATGCGAGCAGGTGCGCGAGTACGCCGGCGCGGAGGTGAAGAGCACGGTGGATCGCACGTTCGGCGAGTACATCGACCCCGACACCGATCCTGAGGACTGGGACATCCGCGGCTTGATCAGTTGGGCCGCGCAGAACGGCCTGACGCTGACGCAGCGTCAGGTGCGCGACACCGACCCGCAGCGGCTTCGTGAAATGATCGCGGAAGCGGCGGTGCGCAAGATCGAGTCTCAGGATTTGAGCGGTCTGGAACCGTTTTGCGATGCAAATTATGGCAAGTCCCGGCTGACGAGTTGGGCGCACGACAAATTCGGCGTCGTGGTTCCCGCCGATGAGCTGCGTGGAACGGTTCGCGAAGATGCCGAGCGGATTTTTTCAGAGAAGATGCGCGCGGCCTACCGCAAGCGAGAGATCGAATATCCGGCGCTGGCAATTATTCAGCACGCGATGCAGCGCGGGGGCTCAAACGCCAACGAGATTTATGCCCAAATCGCCCGCTGGGTTGAGCGTAAGTACGGCCTGAACTGGACGTATGAGCACTTTCTGGACAAGACGCCCGCGCAAATATTTCAGGAGCTGCGCGCGCTGAATGACGACTACCTCACCAATCACAAGCTCGACTCGGAAATCGACGCCGCGCTCACGGCTCACAAGGGCCCCGCGCTGCTTGACTGGGCGAAAGAGCGCTTCGGCACGGTGCTCGAATTCGTCGAGCTTGACCTGAACAGCCCCGCTGTCGGCGAGCAATTGAAACGCACCGCATATGAAATGCTGCGTTTCGAGTTGACGCACATCGAGCGAATGGTCGTGCTGACCACCGTCGATGCGGTGTGGAAAGATCACATGTACTCAATCTCGCTGCTGCGCGAGGCCATCGGCCTGCGAGGGTATGCCGAGAAAGACCCCAAGATTGAGTACAAAAAAGAGGCGACGCGCATCTTCAACGAAACCATGAGCAATATTCGCGAGCGCGTCACCGATCTGATCTTCAAGGTGCAGGTCACGCCACCCGACGTCGGCGATGGCGGCGATGCCCCCGCCGAAGTCGAGCCGAGCGGCCCGCAAGCCGGCTCCACTTATGGGCCGCAACTCACCGCGCGGCACGACGACGCGACCAACGCGGGCTTACGCGCCGGCGGGCAGGCCGCCGCAGTCGCCGAGAATCAGGCCCCCGCAGCTGAGACGATCCGTCGCAACATGCCGCGCGTCGGCCGCAACGATCCCTGCCCGTGCGGATCGGGCAAGAAATTCAAGCAGTGCCACGGGAAAGGCGCGGCTTAACGCGGCGTGGGCCGCAGAAGGCGATGCGGCGCAACAGCGATACAGCGCCGCACGCGATCCTCATCATGCGCATTTGCCGAACCATCGCCGACATGCGTGCGTGCGTCGCGGAGGCTCGAACGGCCGGTCATCGCGTCGGCTGCGTGCCCACGATGGGGGCGCTCCATGCCGGCCATGTTTCGCTGGTCGAGGCTGCACGCGGCGCTACGAGTTTTGTGATCGTCACGATTTTCGTGAACCCGACGCAATTCGGACCAAATGAGGACTTCGAACGTTACCCCCGCGACGAATCCGGCGATCTGCGCCGATGCGAGTCGGCCGGCGTTGACGCGGTGTTCCTGCCGGATGTCGCGGCG
>JAEUIR010000196.1 GCA_016795025.1 Phycisphaerales bacterium | reverse complement strand
GGCGGTGTTCGGGCGCTTCAACCAGAACAACGGCAACTATGACGGACCGGGCGGCGCGAATGACGGCGTGAATTGGCTGGACGGCCGTACGCTGCGATTCAACACTGACACGATCAACAACATTCCGCCGGTGGCAACGGGTTTTCCGGCGAACAATACGCGAACGGTGTCGGCCGGCGATCTCATGTTCGAGCAGGTTCAGTTCCTCAGCCCGGAGCCGGGCCAGACGACGCAGTTGTTCATCACCGATCTGGACGGCGCGGCCGCGCATGGATGTGTGATCAATACGAGCAGCGGCAACGTGGCGACCGGCAGCTTCTTGTGGAACACGACGTGCGACGATGTCGGGTCATATCGCTTCAGCCTGCGGGCGGTTGACAACTTCAACCCGCCGGGCGTGACGATTTTGCAATTGACCATCAATGTGACGCAGCCAACGGGCCTGCCTACTGTCGAATTGACCGATCCACAACCGTTCGAGTGCTCGTGCAATCCGATCAGCTTCAGCGGCAGCGCCTATGACCTGCCCGACAGCGAAGGCCGCTTCGATTCTTATGAGCTGCAATACGCGACCAACCCGAACGGGCCGTGGACGACGTTTGACACCGGCACGACGCATGTGACCAACGGCGTGCTCGGCAGTTGGGACACGACGAACATTTCGCAGGGCTACTATTTCGTCCGGCTGATCGCGCGAAAGGAATGCGGTCCCGATGCGAGTGTGGTGTCGCTGGTGTTCGTGGACAAGCAATTCGACACGATTGACCTGCGCAGCCCGCAATCCGGAAACATCCTCGGCGGAATCGTGTGCTTCGACGGTACGGTGACGGATGGGAACAGCGGAGGTTGCTTCGATAATTACACAATCAGGTATGCCACGCCGCCGAACTACAACAACTATCAACCGGTCGATCCGGCCAATCCGGAATACAACACACCGATTCAGAATGATCCGCTCGGCTCGTGGAACACCGCGAGCGGCCCGACGGCTGTGCCGGATGGAACGTATCGCGTGCAGGTAACCGGCACGGACAACTGCGGTCACAGCCGGAACGTGCGTCGCGACATCATCATCGACAACACCGCGCCGGTGGCGGTCATTACGTCTCTGGTGAACTGCGACTCGGTATCGGGCATCGTGGAAATTCGCGGCACGGCCACCGATGCGCATCTTGCGGGCTGGACACTGCAATATGCCGGTGGCGACTCCAATACGTGGGTGACGATCGCCAGCGGCAACACGAATGTCGTCAACGGCGTTCTGGCAAACTGGAACACCAACGGTCTGCCGAAGTGCGCATATGCTTTGCGGTTGATCGCCAGCGATCTGGCCGGCGTGAATTGCAGCGGCTACACGCATCAGACTGAGTTCGTCGTGACGGTTGAAAACGGCATTCGCGGCGATATGAACTGCGACGGATTGGTCAACAATTTTGACATCAACCCGTTCGTGCTGTGCTTGTCGAGCGGTGAGTGCGGCTGCCAATAAGCCGGCGGCTTTGGCCGTCTCCGGCCAATGGTCTCGTCACTGGCGCTGACCGGGTGCGATAGAAAGTCACCCGCGTGGCAATGATGTTTAGTGTTTCGGTCTGAACAACGCCGGGGCGTCGGGCGAGTCACTCGCTCGGCGCCCCGGTTGATCAATTGCGCGTAGCGAGGCGGTGTCGATTCATGCGAAGCGCGCGCCCCCAACGTCAATCGGCACGCAACCCCGCCCCGACGGACTTGGAGCTCTGAGCAATCCAAATCAGAGAGAATTTTGGCAAAAAAAAGAGGGCACCAGGGGCCCTAAGGCATCCCGGTGCTCTCCGGAGGGGAAAGAAGCCGTTTTACTGCGGGCCTCAGCAAGAGGCCGTTATTATCGATCCTCCAATTTATTTATATACCCCTGCGGGCCGTCCGTCTAGGGGCGCAGGCTCACTTTTTCTGAATCTCTTCTTGATACTTATCGACTACGCCCCGCGGTTACATTACGGGAATTCACCGAAATTTGTTCAAACTCGGAAAAATCTGGGGGCAACGTGCGTTCGGAAATCCGGCCCCCGCTCGGCTAACTCCCGATGGTCCCCACGTTGCGCAGTCCCGGACCGATCAGGATGTCATTCATGCTCCCCGATCGAAATCCTCTCAAATCCAGGGTTACATAGCGATATCCCAAATCGCGCAATCGTTCATCAATCGCGCGCCGCACGCTCGCATCGGCCAATCGCGCGAGCTCCGCGACAGGCAACTCGATGCGGGCGAGATCGGCATGATGCCGTACACGGCACTCCCGAAATCCGAGAGAGCGCAGAAACATTTCGGCCGCGTCTATTCGGGCCAATTTCTCCGGCGTAATCGCCTCGCCATATTGGACGCGCGACGAGAGGCAAGGCGACGCCGGCTTGTCGCTGACCGACAGCCCCAGCGCCGCGGCCATTTGCCGAAGCTCCGCCTTCGTAATTCCGCAATCCGCCAGCGGCGCGACGATGTCGTGCTCGTCCGCCGCAACCAGGCCGGGCCGATAGTCGCCGAGATCATCCGCGTTCACGCCATTGATCACCGCGTCAAAACCGCGCGCTCGTGCAATGGGCGCTAGCTTCGAATAAAGCTCGCTCTTGCAGAAATAACAGCGATTCGAGGGATTCGCGAGGTAATTCGGGTCTTCGAACTCGCGCGTATCGAGCATCTCGTGCCGAGCCCCGATTTGTGAAGCAAGCGCTTCGACACCAGCGATTTCGGCGGAAGGCACGCTTGGGCTTCGCGCGGTGACCGCGAGAACGCTGTCCGGCCCGAGCGCCAGCACCGCAGCTTTCAACACAAACGCGCTGTCCACGCCGCCGGAGAACGCGACCACGACCGACTCCAACTGGCGAAGCCGTTCCAGCAGTCGCTCAAACTTCGCGTTGATCTCGGCAGGCAATGCGGCCTGCTCTCGTGTCTCCAGCATGCTCATCCCGTTTGGCCTCCCTCGGGCTTCGCGAGTTGCAGCGCGGCGGGCTTATCGCCGCTGATTCGGCGAACGCGGCGAATATTCAGCACGATCCCGCTTAACACGTATGCCACGGCCAAGAGCGTGATCAGCCCGGACAACGAGAACATCCAACCGATCGCCAGGGCTGCGACCGCCAAAATCAGATGCGTCGGCGGCCGGTCGCGCCGCACATAGACATTGAACACATGGACATAATCCATGCGGCTGACCATGAGCAAGCCCAACCCTACCGCTGTCGGAATCAACGCCCAGCGTATGACGCTCGGCCAATTCACACCCAGCGCGACGCTGCCTTCCAGAACAAGATGCTCATGCAGCGCAAGCAGTCCAATGACCACGGCGGCGGCAGCCGGCGTGGGCAGGCCGCTGAATCTCTGCGTGCCGGATTCCGACTGAATGTTCTCTGCGTTATAGCGCGCCAGGCGTATCGCGGCGCAACTGATGAACACCATTCCGGCCGTCAGCGCCAAGCGCCATTGAATCGGAAACACGGTTGGCTCGCCGGTCGCAGGCGTCGCCAGCTGCATCAGCAACGTGAGGTAAAGCATGATCGGCGCGATGCCGAAGCTGACCACATCGGCGATCGAATCGAGCTGCGCGCCGAATTCGGTCGTGCGCCGCGCGATTCGCGCCAAACGTCCGTCGAGCACATCGAAAAACATCGCGGCAACGACTAGATAACAGCCGATCGCCACATCCGTGGGCAGAATCATGGCGATCCGCTTATGCACGCCGGTCGCCAGAATCTCCGAATACGCAGCGCGCGTGGACAGCACACAGCACATCACTGCCAGAAAACCGCACAACAGATTGCCAAGCGTGGCCGCGCTCGGCAACATTGCGATTCCGATCAACGGCCGACGCTGATCGACAACATCGTCGCGGCCGATCCTTGCGCCGTTTTTCGGCGGCGACTCGGGATGATGCCTCATTTCACTGCCCTTCACCGTTCGAACAAGCGCGTCAGGAATTTCGCTCCGCCAAAATCGTTAACCCGCCGCGCACCGCATCGCCAACCTTGACCAGAACGCGCCACTGACCGTCATTGGGAACGCTGACCTGCGTTTGCGAGCCCAACTTAATCATACCGAAGCGCTCGCCACACGTCAGACGCTCGCCCACTTTCGCGGCGCAAACGATGCGGCGCGCCAGCAATCCCGCGATCTGGCGTACGACGATCGGACCCGGTAATGGGGAATCAGGCATGAGAATCAGTTCATTTGCCTCGTTCTGCACGGTCGCCTCGCTGCTCAGCGCGTTCAGATATTTTCCGGGGTGATAGCGAACTTCGCGCACCTCGCCGCTGCATGGGCTGCGATTGATATGTACATTCAACACGCTTAAGAAAATGCATATTCTCAGAACTTCTTTGGCCTCCCCCTGCCGACCAGCGACGTTCGCCTCGACGGACATGATTGTTCCATCGGCCGGCGCGATGATCGCGTCTGCTCGAATCATGCAGCGCCGCGGCGGGTCGCGATAAAACGCGAGCAGCGCCGCCGTCAACAAAAGCGGCAATACCGCCCACCACTCCCAATACCACCATGCGAGCACCGTCGCCGCCAAGCCCAGCAGCGCGATCAGCGTTACTTCAATCAGAGCGTATCTGGCCATGACGTGAGTTTACGCGCGACCGGCGAGAATGTCGTCTATCACCACGGCCAGCCCGCCCTCATCATTCGTCAGCGTTGTGCGCCGCGCCACGGCCCGAACCGCCGGAACTGCATTCCCCATCGCCACGCCCAATCCCGCTCGCCGCACCATTTCCAGATCATTTACGTCGTCGCCCACCGCCGCGGTTCGCCGTGTATCGATCCCCCACACGCCGCATAGCGACTCGATCGCGCGCCATTTGCTCACGTGCGCCGCGAGAATCTCCAGCACCGTTAATCGATAGCTCGGCGCATCCAGCAGGTTGTGCGAAAACTCACCCGCGAATCGCCGCACGAGATCGCCCGCGACAACCTGAAGCGCGGGGCGATCGTCAATCACAGACAGCCGTAGAGCCGCGGCCGGATTGGGCGGCAGCGTTTCCACGGGATGCACGACGCACGGAGTTTTGTCGAGCCAATTGCGATGCCCTGCGTGCATGCGCGGACCGGCCAGTGCGTAGCCGTCATGCCCGCACTCGGCGCGATTGGCCAGCCACAGCACAGCGTAGCCCAGTTCGCGCAGCCACGTGTGGAGCCGCGCGGCGGCGGACGGTTCGATCGCGTTGACGCTCAAAGTCCTGCCCGTGGCGGCGTGACTTACGAGCGCTCCCGACACCGTGATCGTCGCGTCGAATTCAATGCTGAGGTGATCCAGAATCGCGCGAATCTCGGGGTATGACCGCCCGGTGCAAATGACGACGCGTAACCCCGCGTCGTGCGCCCGATGCAACGCATCACGATGCGCCGGCGGGACGCGATGAGACGTGTCCAGCAGCGTGCCGTCCACGTCGATGGCGATCAGGTCGTAACCAATGGAGCGATCCAAACCGCCGCTTCCTCAGAACAGATCAGAGCATACTTCGCGATAGCCGCAATTGCGGCAGACCAGCTTGCAATGCGCGCCGGTCAACTCCGTTCCACAAATCGGGCATGTACCGGCGGGCCGCGCTTCGGGGACGGCCGGCGCGATCTCATCCAAAAGCGCTCGCAACCGCGCCTCCAGCAACTCGTCGTTCAACGACCCGCCTCCAGCGCATATTGCGCGAGCAAGGCCGCCCCGAGAGGCATGGCGTCCTCATCGATGTCGAACCGCGCGTGATGGTGCGGAAAACAAGGCACGCGCGGCTCGTTCTTCGCGCCGACGAATACAAAAGCCGCCGGCACATGCTTGCCGTAATACGCAAAATCCTCGCCGCCGCCCTGAAGTGGGAGATTCTGCCAGATCAACCCGCCGCCGAGCGATTCCGCCGCTCGCTTCGCCCGTGAAAGCGTCGCGGCGTCGTTCAACAAGACCGGATAGCCTTCGCCAAGCGTCACTTCCGCCCGCGCGCCGCATGCCGCCGCGATTCCCGCCGCGATCTCACGAACGCGCTGCAACACGCGCTGCCGCACATTTTCATCGAACGTGCGAATCGTCCCGCGCAGCACCACGCGCGATGGAATCACATTGTCCGCCGTCCCCGCTTCCACGCACGTCACCGACACGACGGCCGTGTCGTGCGGTGCGATCGAACGGCTCACAATAGTTTGCAGCGCCGTAATGATTTGAGCCGAGATCACCACCGGGTCGATCGCATCCTCCGGCATGGCCGCGTGTCCGCCCTTGCCATGCACGACAATGTGCAACTGATTCACCGCCGCCATGAACGGCCCCTCGCGGGCCGCGACGATTCCTTTCGGAATCACCGAGATGATGTGCACGCCGAATATCGATTCCACGTTTTCGAGCACCCCGCCGCGAATCATCCCCGGAGCGCCGCCCGGGTATTTTTCTTCGTGCGGCTGGAACACAAATCGAACGGAGCGCCGCAGCTCGTTCTTTCGCTCACGCAACATCCGCGCCGCGGCCAGCAACATGGCCGTGTGGGCGTCATGCCCGCATGCATGCATCACACCCGGATTCTTCGACGCGAATTCCAGTCCGGTCTCCTCGTGGATCGGGAGCGCGTCCATATCCGCCCGGAGCGCCACCAGTGGGCCGCTCGCTACGTGCAAATCGGCCGTGAGGCCCCACTCGCCTCCGATCCGCTCGCGCGGCTCGTATCCCATCGCGCGCAGCTCGCGGGCGACGAACGCGGCGGTTTGCTCCTCCTGCCCGCTCAACTCAGGATTTGCGTGGAGCGCACGCCGCCAATTCCGCAGCGCGCTGCCCAGGTTTTCCGCATCCCGTACCACATTTGTCATCACCGTCTCCGAAATTCGCTCGAATTCAGTGTACCACCGTTTTGCAATCGCAGCCCACATTATTGGCGTGCAGGCAAAGGGAGGGCGGGCCAGGGGAGTGCGGGGGGCCCGCCCCCCCGGGGTGCAATCCCCCCCCTGCGGGGGGGGATCCCGCCCACCCCCAACGAACCCCCCACCAAGAATCCCCAACCCC
>JAEUIR010000195.1 GCA_016795025.1 Phycisphaerales bacterium | reverse complement strand
CGCCGCGGGCCGCGTTTCGTTTCGCGGACGACGCCGCGACCTATTGGATCGTCAACAGTTCCACAAACGCGTCGATGTCGAAGTTATTCACCGCGCCGTCGGCGTTCACATCCGCGCGGGTTGAGCTGCACGCCGGGTACGCGGCTGCATAGGTCGGTTCGTCAGCGATCGCCAGCGTGAATGGGTCAATATCGAAATTGTCGATCGCTCCGTCGCAGTTCAAATCACCGCGCCGCGCGACCGGACCCTCGGGCGTGATCACGACGCGCTGATCCGCCGCGAATGGTCCGGCGTAACGCACGGTGCGCGATTCCACGGAGCCCGCGCGCGGCCAGACCACTTCGACCCACTCGATCGAGGCCGCCGGACCAATACCGAAGTGCAAACGGGGATCTTCAGTGGTCGTCGTGCTGCTGCCGCTGCTGATCTGCCGAATCTGTGTAAGCCCGCCAGCGCGAACCCGAACGATCGCATGAATCGCATTCGCGTTCATTGTCACGCCATCGCCGATCAGCTCGACGCCGAACCAATGGTGCGCCGTCGTCGATTGATTGTGATACACACTGACAAAATCGTCCGGCACAACGGTAATGATGTCCTGACGGCCGTCATTGTCGAAATCAACCTGCGCGCAGTATTGGCTCGGCGCCGACACGGCATTCAGCGCCGCGGATTGATCCTCAAACGCGCCGCCGCCCAGATTCCGCTGCAAGTTGTCGGGGTTGGCGGTCCGCCAGCTTCCGGCCGTGTAGAAATCCAGCAATCCGTCGTTGTCGGCGTCCAGCCAGTCCACGCCCCAACCGAACATCGTCGCGAATGGCGTGATCTTCGTGAACGCGCCGCCGTCGTTGCGATAATACGAGCCAACCGCTGCATCGCTGATGCCCAGATCGAAATCGCCGTCGTTGTCGTAATCGCCGAACGCGATGCCCATCGGCGCGACGCCGAGTTGCGTGTATCCCACCTGCGCGGCCGTGTTCACAAATCGCCGTCCACCCGCGCCATCGGATTCGTTTTTCAGCAACGCGTCGATGCCGATAGTGCTGGCGCTGGAGATGAGAAAGCAGTCCGGCCAGCCATCACCGTCGTAGTCCATCCACGAGTTTGAATAGCTGTGGCTGAACGAATAACCACCGGGCAACAGATCGGCGCGCTCGGCGAATGTGCCGTCGCCGTTGTTCTGGAAATAGCGCGAAAACGGCGCGGCCGTGTGCGCGAGCATCAGATCGAGGTCGCCGTCCAAATCGGGATCGGCGAAGCTGCACGACTCGACACTTGTACCGTCCTGCCGCAGACCGGCCGCGACGCTTACGTCCGTGAACGTTCCGTCGCCATTGTTGCGATAAAGCAGGCCGAATGTTGCGGGCGTGGCGCGCCGGCCGAGCAAGTACAAATCGTCGTCGCCATCGTTGTCGTAGTCACCGGCGATCGCGCCGCCCGTGTCGCGGCCGACGGCTTCTCCGACATCCAGACCGCTTCCCGCAGTGACATCGACGAATGTGCGGCGCGCGGGATTGATGGGGTCCGCGACATTGCGAAACAGACGGTGCTGTCTGAATGAACCGTTGCCAACGAAGACGTCCATCCAGCCGTCACGGTCATAATCGATGATCGCCAGCGGGCCGCGCATGCCGGTTCCCAGCACAATCTCGCCGGCATCGCCGCGATCGATGAAGCAGATTTCACCTTCGCAGCTTTGCGCGAGCGACGCCGGCGCAATTGCCAGCATCGTCGCGAGCGACGCCGTCGCGCATCGATTCCGCGCGCGGCGCTTCTCCCCAATTTGTTGATTGATGATTTTCGACAAACCGTGCTCCAGTTTTTTGAATCGAGTTTGGTGTCGCGCTCACTCGCGCGACCGCCGCGGCGACCGACCGCCGCCAGTCACTTTGATCTCGATTGGCGTTGCGAAGTTACGCGCGCGACGACACTTGCACCGTGCATACAATCGAATCGGCGTCGTCGGCGACGGCCAGGCTGAACAGAAAGGTGTGCAAATGACTGGCGCAGCGATTCGTGGCATGAGAGCGTTGAAGCGGATTCTGACATTGTCGCAGGGAGCGGCGCTGGTGGTGCTGTTCAGTTGCTTGCCGACAGATCCGCCCGGCGGCCCCGATGAAAACGGTCTAATCGACTTTGACGAAGCCGTCATCGAGTTAAGCGCGGGGGGAGAGCGCGAACTGGTCGTGCGCGGTTATGTACCGACGCCGTGTCACAGCGTGTCGCTGCAGCCGGTGACGTACATCATGCAGCCGGACTACTGGAATATTCAGGTGCTCGCGGACGCCGGCACTGACCCGTGCGCGCAATTGCTTACGCCGTACGAAGCGCGGCTCGTGCT
This sequence comes from Phycisphaerales bacterium, assembly GCA_016795025.1. GTDB lineage: Bacteria > Planctomycetota > Phycisphaerae > UBA1845 > Fen-1342 > JAEUIR01. The sequence goes on along the minus strand of JAEUIR010000195.1, from coordinate 4,719 downwards.
TGATCACTCTGTCGGCACACGCGGCATCGAAGTAATCGGCAGAAACAAGAGCCGGCGGATGGACGTTCCGTAGCGGTTTGGGCTTTCCCATTCGTGCGCGTCGTTGGTGACGGCGGCTACATTGCTCTGTCGCCACAAAGGCCATCGGTTGGTGACATTGCGGATGTCGATGGTTGCTGATGGCGCGGTTCATGCGCGGACTCGTGGCGATTTGACCCCTGCGGCGTTGAACCGGATATTAGCCGCATGGATCGACCGCAACATTCGCCGTCTGAAGTCGCACGCCGCGATGCTGAGCCGGCATCGCGATCCGCCGAGGCGTCATCACAGCATCACGACGATTCGCGGGACAAACACAACCCGTCCTTTGAGGTCGGGCAAAATGGGGTCAGTTCAACATTTTGGCGCCGGCTCGCCCCGCTCGCGATCGTCCTGATCGTCATCGCCGCCTACTGCAACAGTCTGACAAACTCGTTCATTTTCGACGACAACGGCGGAATTGTTCAAAACCCCAATATCAGACGGCTCTGGCCGCTTGGCGTTTCGATGAGTGCGCCGCCGGGCACCGGCGCGAGCGGCCGGCCGGTCGCAGCGTTTACGCTGGCGCTGAATTATGCGCTCGGCGGATTGAATCCGCTCGGCTATCACCTGTTCAACATCGCCGTTCATGCCGGCGCCGCTCTCGCGCTGTTCGGCCTGATCCGCCGCACGCTGCGCCTGGCGCGCGGCAGCGCCGATGCGAAGTCGATCGCGGCGACTGACGCCGCGCTGGCTTTGGCCGTCGCGGCGATCTGGGCCGCGCACCCGCTGCACACGTCGGCAATCAATCATGTGGTCTATCGCAACGAAGTGCTGATGGGCTGCTTTTATCTGCTCACGCTCTATTGCACCGCCCGCGCAATTGCCGGCGAATCGCCGTTGTGGTTTATGGTGGCGTGGATCGCGTGCGCGCTCGGCATGGGGAGCAAGGAAGCAATGGTCTCAGCGCCTGTCGCCGCGGCGCTGTATGACTACGCCTTTGCGGGCGGCACGATGCCAGTTCGCGCGCGCATCGCCGAAATGCTGCGCCGGCGCGGATGGTTCTATCTGGGTTTGATGGCCACATGGGCTGTGCTGATCGCGAGCATCATGAGCGGCGATCGCGGCGAAACCGTCGGAATCAGCGGTCGCGTTACCCCGTTGAATTACTTCTACACACAGCTAGGCGTTGTCGCGCACTACCTGCGATTGTCGCTGTGGCCGCATCCGCTGGCGATCGATTACCAGGATTGGCCGATCGCAAACTCGCCAAACGACATCGGCCCGTTTGGGTTTGCAGTGCTGTTGCTGGCGTTTTTTTCATTGTGGCTGTTCGTTCGAAATCCGCGGTTGGGCTTCGCGGCGGTGGTGTTTTTCATGGTGCTTGCGCCGACGTCGAGCTTCATTCCGCTGGGCGGCGCGATTGTGGGCGAACATCGAATGTATCTGCCCCTCGCGGCCGTAGCGCTTTACGCGACCCTGTCGCTCGCTGCGCTTGTCGGCGAAGCGCGCGCGATGCGCGGAGTCGCGCGGCGGGGAATGAAAACGCTCATCGGCGCGACGCCTGTTTTTGCGGCGCTCGCCGCCACCACATTTGCTCGCAACACCGCCTTCCGCACCGAAGAGTCGTTCTACCGCGACGTGATCGCCAAGCGACCGCAAAATGCGCGAGCCCACTACAACCTCGGCTCGGTTTTGGCGGAGCAGAAGCGTCTCGACGAAGCCGTCGAGCCGATGCGAGCCGCGTGGCGACTGGATCCGACGCGACTGAACGTGCTCGAAGACCTCCTTCAAACGCTCGCCACGCTTGGTCGCACCGCCGAGCTAGCAGAGGCGCTGGCCGATGGCGCGGCCAGGCTGCCCAAAAACACAACCCTGCAACTATCCGCGGCTCGCGCCATGGTTCAGCAAAAACGCGAGTACGACTCGGTTGTTTTCTACTATGCGTATCTCGACCAAAAGCCCGACGACGCGGGCGTTTGGAGCGAAATCGGCCAGGTGCTGTTGCGGCTGCGCGTACTCGACGATGCGCGCCTCTGCTTTGATCGCGTGCTGAAGCTGCAACCGCGCAACTGGATCGCGTTGGGCAACCTCGCCGCCATCGCCACGCAGCAACAAAAGCCGGACGACGCGCTGCGAATCTACGACGCCGCGCTCGCCATTCAGCCCAGGAACGCGGAACTGCTTTATGGCCGCGTCGGCGCGCTCTCCGTCGCCGGGCGCTGGCCGGAAGTCGTGCGCGAGTTGGAATCGCTCATCGAGTTGTCACCCTCGCCGGTGTACATGTCGCAGTTGTGCGCGACCCTATCGACCAACTCAGCGGTGAAGGACATCGATCGGGCGATTCGCTGGGGCGAGCAAGCCGTCGAGCGAACGAATCGCGGCCAGGCCGAGGCGTTGGACGTACTCGCATATGCGTATGCGGCCGCTGGCAGATTTTCGGACGCGACCCAGGCGGCCACGGAAGCGTTCGAAATCGCGCAACATTCTAATAATAAAGAGCTTACGTCTAAGCTGCTCGCGCGGTTAGAGCGCTATAAATCGTCGCTGTTGCCCGAGAATTGACCCCCTGGGCGAATTTTCCGCAAAATCCGCACATCCATTTCAATGAGTTGCCTCGCCAATTACGCTTATATCAATGGACGGGCCGTGCATCCGAGCGGGCGCGACGGCCAAGATCGGTAAACTCTTATGCCAGAATATTTGGAGCGAAGCATGCTTCGTACACGGACATCGCTTTCGGTGGCGGCCATCATTGCGGCAGCCTTCTTCGGCCAGACCGCGCTGGCTCAGTATGACCTGAGCTGGCACACAATCGATTGCGGCGGCGCGACATTCAGCACCGGCGGAACATTTTCGCTTGGCGGCACGATCGGGCAGCACGACGCCGGCGGTCCGATGACCGGCGGCACGTTCTCGCTAACCGGCGGCTTTTGGCCGGGCGCGGTCTCCACGCCAGGCATGCCGGGCGACCTGAACTGCGACGGTCTGGTGAATAACTTTGACATCAACGCTTTCGTCATCGCGCTGAGCGACCCGGCGCTATATCAGGAAATGTTCCCCGGCTGCGACCGCATGAACGCGGACATCAACGGCGACGGGTTGGTGAATAACTTCGATATTGATCCGTTCGTCGCGTTGCTGGCCGGCTAATCGCCGCACGGCAGCTTCGACCTTCCAGAGAGACGGACTATCGACCGAGCGCGCCCGATCCCGGAGCGCTCGGTCGCTTTTCTTTGGTATGCGCGGCCGGGCGCGATTACTTGGCGGTTCGAACGCTCCGCGCGCGACTCGGGGCGTCGTCCAGTGCTCATTCGCTCAAAACTCAAGGCGTAGTTCGGCGGCCTTCGCCCGCAATTCAACGCGTAGTCCAGTCGGCCCTGGCCCGGAGGGCGCGCGAACGTTGCCAGGCGTTTTCAACGCCTGGATGCGGGGGCATTCTTTTGTCTTTGCATCCGTAGGCAATTGCGAATTATGCAGGAACGTACGTCAACCGGATCACATCCTCGCCAATCCGCTCATGCGTCATCAAGCGCAGCGGCGGTCGCGGCCCGGCGAAATAGGCGTAAACTAGATCGATTGGCTTCATACCCCAGACGAACGAGTCGTTTAATTATTCAACTAATTTATGAGACATTACGCTAGATTGCGTCTGAGAAACTGTCACGATTCGAATTCTCGCGCGTATCATGGGGCAAATGACTGTTTTCTCTTCCAATTCGCATGGTCGGACAAGCTCGTCGCTCTTGTTGCGGCTGCGGCAGGATGGGCAGGCTCGCGAAGTCGCGTGGCATGAGTTCTATGAGTTGTATTCCCCAATCATTTCAGGTTTTGCGCGGCGGATGGGGGCGCAAGGCGAGATTGTTGATGACCTGGTGCAGGAGGTCATGCGGGCGTTTTTCGCCGCGTCGCCGGAGTTTTCCTACGATCCCGCTCGCGGGCGGTTTCGCGGCTATTTGAAGACATGCGTGACGCGAAAGCTCAGCGAGATGCGTGCGAAGATTCGACCCGAATCCGGCGGGCTGGATGCAAGTCGAGTCGTCGCTCCCGAATCGGCAGATCACTCGGCGGACGCCCATTGGGATGATGTCTGGGAAACGGAGAAATTGCAGCGGGCGCTGGCGATTGTTCGCGAGCGTTACGCTGTCAACCCCGAGCGGCAACGCACGTTTCGCGCGTTCGAAATGTGTTCGCTGCTCGATCTTTCGACGGATGAGGTCGCGCGGCAATTGGGAATTTCCGGCGAAAGCGTGCGAGCCGCCAAGTCGCGCGTGAGCAAGTCGTTGCGGCAGGCGTTCGACGATTTGGATGATGTGCTCGGGTAATGGGCGTGTGACATGCGCGCAAAGTGTAGCATGCTCGCGTCCGTTGGCGAGCATGCAGATGTAGCATGGCTGCGTCCGTTGGCAGCCATGCTGCATGGAAGAACGGGCGTCCTCGCGCGACGGTCATGCTCGCCAACGGCCGCGAGCATGCCACAGCGTGGCGAGCATGCCACACTTAGTGATGCTCGGTTTGATGGGTGAAAGATGAGCAACAAGACTCCCGAAAACCCGGAACGCGTTCGCGGCCCGATCGCCGAGGGAACCGTCACTGCATCGTTCGCCGGCAATGTGGGAAAAGAGTTGCCCGACCGCCTGCTTTCCAAGCTCAAAATCGAAATCGAAGGCTATCAGTTGCTTGAAAACATCGGCCACGGCG
>JAEUIR010000194.1 GCA_016795025.1 Phycisphaerales bacterium | reverse complement strand
CGCACTACACTGGCGCGGCGGTCGATCGCCGCGTGAACTGGTTGGTCTGCGCGCCGCTACACACTGAGCGCCGGCGGGCGGATCGCCAATTTGCTTCGCTTTCGCAGCCACGGCCGAACATCCGCACGCAAAAACCGGCGCGTTTGTTGCGGCGCAAGCCCCACATAGCGCCGCGCATCGAGCAACCTCGCCCAGCGCACGCCGGAAAAAGCCACATCGCCGCGCAAACGCTCGATGAGGTCGTTCGGCCGACCGTAGCGTTTCACCTGCTCGCCGGCTGCCTGACTATGACTGCGGATGCGCTCGTGCAGCTCCTGCCGATCGCCGCCGAGCGCAACGGCGGCCATCAGGATGTTCTCCGTGGCGATGAACGGCAGCTCGGCCTGCACACGAGCCGCGATCGTGGCCTCATACACAACCAGCCCATCAAAGATGTTGTGCAGCAGGATCGCCAGCGCGTCGGCGGTCAGGAAGGCCTCGGGCACGACGAGCCGCTTGTTGCTGCTGTCGTCCAGCGTGCGTTCGAACATCTGCGCCGCGTGCGTCATCGCCGGCGAGCTTGTGAGGCTCATCAGGTAGCGTGCGAGGCCAGTCGCGCGTTCGCTGCGCGCGGGATTGCGTTTGTATGGCATCGCCGAGCTACCAACCTGCGTCGATTCGAACGGCTCGTCCATCTCCTTGACCATCGCCAAAAGTCGAATGTCATTGCAAATGCGATGCACACCGGACGCGAATGAGCCAAGTGCATCGATGATTTCGATGTCGATTTTGCGCGAGTACGTTTGCCCGGAGACCGAATAGCATCGCTCGAAACCAAGTGACCGGGCGAATCGCCGCTCAAGCCATTCGACCTTGTCCGCCGAGCCGAGCAGCGCCAGAAACGACGCCTGCGTGCCGGTTGCGCCGCGCAGACCGCGACACGCCAGTCCGTCGCGCGCGGCTTCGATCCTCCGCAAGTCGAGCATCAGATCATGCAGCCAGAGCGCCGCGCGCTTGCCGACCGTTGTCAATTGCGCCGGCTGCAAGTGCGTATAGCCCAGTGCCGGCAACGTCGCGTATTTTTCACAGAAATCCGCGAGCGCCGCAGCGGCCGCGATCAACCGGCCGAGCAGCAGCGTCAGCGCCTCGCGCATGATCACCAGATCGGCATTATCGACGACATCCATGCTGGTCGCGCCCAGGTGGATGATTCCTCGCGCCGCCGGCGCGGCGTCGCCAAAGGCGTGAATGTGCGCCATGACGTCGTGCCGCGTTTGCTTTTCGTATCGCGCCGCCGCGGCAAAATCGATGTCATCCACCGCGCGGCGCATGGCCGCGATCTGCGCCGGCGTGATCTTGAGGCCCAGCGCGCGCTGGCTCTCGGCAAGCGCCACCCACACGCGCCGCCACGTCGCTGTCCGATGCCGCGCGCTGAAAATCCGCAGCATCTCACCAGATGCGTAGCGCGTCGCAAGCGGATTGTCGTAGCGATCGTGCCGGCTCGGATCGGGGATCGCCCGCTTTCGTTTACTCATGCGTGTCGTGATCCCAATGCCTGTTGCAAATCGGCGATCAGATCGTTCGTGCTTTCGAGCCCGATGTGCAGTCTGATCAGCCAGCGCGGCTCGCCGGGATCGGAGAAAAACGACCCGCCCAGCACCAGACTTTCATAGCCGCCCCAACTGACGCCGATCGAGAACAGCTTCAACGCGTTCACAATCGCGTACGTCGCCTCGCGCGTTTGAACCCGCGGCTCGAAGCTGAAAAGACTCCCGGTGCCGCGCATCTGGCGCATGGCCAGCGCGTGCTGCGAATGGCTCGGCAAGCCCGGATGGTGCACACGCGCGACGGCCGCGTGGCTTTCAAGAAACGTCGCGATGCGCAGCGCGCTCTCGCGATGCTGCCGCATCCGCACCGGCAACGTACGCAATCCGCGTAGCAGCAGCCACGCGCCGAACGGATCGAGCGTCGCGCCGCCCAACTCAATCTCGCGAAAAACGCGCTGATGAATCTGCTCATCGCGCCCCATCAACACGCCGGCCACCACGTCACTGTGACCACCGATGAATTTCGTCGCGCTATGCACCACCAGATCGGCGCCTAGCTCAAGCGGGTTCTGGTAATACGGCGATGCCCACGAATTGTCGCAAATACTCATCGCGCCGTGCCGCCGCGCGATGTCCGCGAGCGCCGCGATATCCAGCACCTCAAACCAGCCGCTTGTCGGGCTTTCCAGGTAGACCAGTTTCGTGTTCGGCCGCAGCGCCGCGCGAAAAGTATCCATATCGACGCCGCGCACGAAGGTCGTCTCCACGCCGAAGCGCTGCATATGCTGCAAATACCAACGCGCCGGGCCATATGCATGCCCAGCGCAGACCACGTGCGCGCCGCTGTGGATGGCGATATTGATCGCCGCGGCGATCGCGCCCATGCCCGAGCCGAATGATTCGCACCAGTTGCCGCGCTCCAGCCGCGCCAGCTTTCCTTCCAGGATGCTCGCCGTCGGGTTCCCGCCGCGCGTGTAGTCGTAATGCGGGCAATCCTCGCTCTTCCGCGTCTCGAACGCCTCCGCCGAGGGATAGATAAACGTGGATGTTTGATAGATCGCCGGCGCGGCCGCGCCGAAGCGCGCGGCATAGTCGTCGCCATACTGGCTGCAAATCGTCTCGAATTCGGCTTCGGCTAGCGGATCGTGAATGCGCGGACCGGGTTTCATGGCGACTAGTGTCGCCGGTGCGGCGCGGCGGTCAAGCGCCGCCGATGGTCGCGGCTTAACGCTCCCGACGCCGGGAGGGCCTGTCGCGCTCCGGCGCGGCCACAGGCTGCGGGGGCTGAGTTGAATCCACAGCGGGCATCTCGCCGGCGCCATCGCCCGTCGCTCCAAGCGCCGCGACATAGTCCGGCCGCGGCGTAATCTGCACATCAACGTGTTGGGCATTGGGCATCTGCCGCGCGATCTGCGTCAGGGCATCGGCGGTGACGCCTTCCGGCGCGAGGCCATAGATCAAAACGCGGCCGTTGTTGCAATATACGTGCAGGAATCGGGCCGTATCGACGCCTAGGTTGGCGACGATGTTCATGCGAATCACGCCGGCCTGGCCTTCTTCGAGCACCAGATCGCCGACGCGCATCGCGGCCTGTTTGGCGCGCTCGTCGGTCGGTTTGGTCTGAGGCTGGTTGAGAAAGAAATAACCAAAAAACGCCAGCAAGACGACCAGCGTGAACAATATCGTCGAGCGGATCATCGCAATCTCCGACTTTCCAACGGGGTATTCGGGCGAAGACCCGACAATATTCTATGCGTTATTTCGCTCGTTCCTCATAAACGGAAAACACCCTGCTGTTGCGCCGGCTTCTTACTTTCCTACATTTGTGCGTTTCGACATTCCAGCTACGGCATTGTCACTTGAATTTCCGCGCCGTCGTCGCCCTCAGCGCGCACAGCCGCACCGCCCTTTGTAAGCACTTCCACGACGCACTTCCGCTTCGGTCGCTGCATGCCGCCGCGCTGTTCGGATATTTTCACCGTCACCTGATTGCCGTCGCGCCGCGCGACATAGCGCGTGAGCAAGAACTCGCCGGCTTGATAACCGAACCCGTCGCCGGCATCTTCATATAGCGTCCCCTCCGCTCGGCCCGATTCGTCGAGCGAGACCACTAACGTAAGCGGATCGAGCATTTTTTCGGTGGTGCTTTCCACGACCCGGCCGAGCGGCACGATCGCGCCGCCGCGCACGAACAGTTGCGGCTGATGGGCGTCGCGCCGCTCGTCTTCGCCAATCAGCCACAAATCGTGCCAAACGCCGCGCGGCATGGCCACGCCGCGAATCGCCGCGCCGTCCGCCGCCGGATTCGTCATCACCAGCAGGTCCGCGCCGAGCAGAAACACCGTATCAACATCGCGCAATCGCGCATCCGCCGCGTCGGCAAAAAACAGCGGCCGCAAGACCGGCGAGCCGCGCTCCGCCGCCTCCTGAAACAGTGTGTAAAAATACGGCAACAGTCGATAGCGCCGTTGCAGCGACGTACGGCACGACGCCTCAACCGCCGGCCCAAATTCCCACGGCTCCTTGTTTCGCCCGTCCTTGGCCGCGTGGCCGCGCGAGAACGGCAGCAGCGCGCCGATTCCCATCCACCGCGCGAACAACTCACCGCTCTCGTCATCGCCGATCGCAAAGCCGCCGATATCCGGGCCGGCGAACGGCTGCCCGCTCAATCCCAGGTTCGCGATCATCGGAATCGTATTGCGCAGGTGCTCCCACTCCGCGCGATTGTCGCCCGTCCACGTCGCCGCATAACGCTGCCCGCCCAGAAAACTCGCGCGCGTCAACACAAACGGCCGCTTCTCCGGCCGAGCCTTTACAATTCCCTCGCGCGTCGCGCGAACCATGAGCATGCCATACAGATTGTGATATTGCGCGTGCGACCCGGGCGGCAGCTCGCCGCCACCGCGATGCACGTTGTCTTCCGGCATGGTCTTGGTCAGCACGTCAAACACCGCCGGCTCGTTCATGTCATTCCACACGCCGTCGATGCCTTGAGATAGAAAATCACCATACAAATTCGCCCACCACACGCGCGTTTCCGGCCGGGTGAAATCGGGAAATACACACGGCCCCGGCCAGACGTTGCCGTGAAATGGCTCATCGTCAGCGGTTTTCACCCAATGATCGCCGGCCGTGCCGGAGCGAAACACCGCGTAGTTCTCGTCAACTTTCACGCCGGGATCGATCATCCACACGGTGTGAAAGCCCATGCCGCGCAAGTCCGCATTCAGGCGCGCCGGATCAGGAAAGCTCTCGCGATCGAACGTAAACACGCGAAAGCCGTCCATGTAATCGATATCGAGCCACAGCACATCGCACGGAATTTTGCGCTGCCGAAAGCCGGCCGCGATCTCCCGAACACGGTTCTCCGGAAAATAGGACCAGCGGCATTGTTGATAGCCGAGCGCCCACAGCGGCGGCAATGACATGCGGCCGGTCAACTCCGACAACTCCTGAACCACATCGAGCGGCGTCGCCGCCTCGATGACGAACACCGGGAATGCCGGACCGTCAGCCGTAAAGCGAATGCCGTCGCGCAGATCAATCTCGCAGCGATACGTCGTGTCGGCCAATACGCCGTACGCGCTGCCGTCCGCTCGCACGGCCAGCACCCACGGGTGAGATTGATAGAGACTCATCGAGTGCAGGTTGTATGCCCAGGCGTCGGTGTTCCAGCACATCGTCACTTTGCCGTTGCGCAGGAGCGGTCCCGCCGCCTCACCGGTGGCGTAGAGGCTCGTTCCCGGCTCGATGGCGAGGTGTGCGCTATAGCGCAACGGCGGCGGCGCTGAGCGAAACCAGCGCGCGGGGTTGTGGTTCGACGTGCCGAACGCCGGTTGAACGCGGGCCTCCGCAATCCGCGCCGCTTCGCCGCGAATGACCTTTGCGAAATATGGCGGTTGCGCGAACTCAACGCCGCTCGGCGCAAAACGAAGCGTACGTTCCGTGATTCGCTGCGCTGCCGCGGCGGGGGAATAGGGAGTATATCGCGGCAGCGCGGGGGCGACGCCCTTACCCCTCACCACGATCCGCCGCAGCCCGCACAACCCGCCGGTCGCCCCCAGCTTCGTCGGCCGGAACACGAGCTCCTGCCGCCCGGGCGCGGGAATGCGAATCTCGCCCAACTCAACCAGCGCGAACGTGTCGGCATCTTTGGTGGGCGTGACTTTGCCGGTCAGTCGCTGCGCGCCAATCTCGATCGCAAATTCCCCGCCGACGTTTTTCTCCGGGCAGGATTGTTCGACCAACACTTCGAGCGTCGTCGCTGCGCGGGTCTCGAATTCCCATGTGGCGGCCGAGTCAGTCCGGCTCCAGCCCGCAAGGCATTGCCGCGGAATGTGCCAATCGAAAACGACGTCAGCCCCGCGGAGCACGGCATCCGCGGGGCGAAGCGACAGCTCGTCCGCCGCGGCAGCCGCGCCACCCACCGCGAGCCACGCGGCAATACGCCGCAGCGTCTTTCCGAGAAATGCCAATTGACGCATGCACGCTCCCGCACGAACCCACATCCGCCGCCTTGCATCATGCATTGCGCTTATGTCGCGGTACGCTTGTACCAATCGATCGCGCGCTCGAGGCCCTCCGCGAAAAATATCTTCGGTTCATAGCCGATGACGCGCTTCGCTTCGCGCAGATCCGCGAGACTGTGCTTTACGTCGCCCGCGCGCGGCTCCTGATGCTCCGGCGATAGACTGGTGCCCAGCAGCTTGTTCAGCATTTCCACAATCTGATTCAGCGTTGTCTGCTGACCACAAGCGATATTCACCGTCTCGCCCTGTACGCCCGGCGCTTCCGCCGCGAGCATATTCGCTTGAACAACATTGTCGATGAAGCAAAAATCCCGCGATTGCTCTCCGTCGCCGAAAATAATCGGCCGCTCACCGCGCAGCATGCGGCTGACAAATGCCGGAATGACCGCCGCGTACGCATTGTTCGGATCCTGCCGCGGGCCGAATACGTTGAAGTATCGCAACGAAACGCACTCCAGCCCGTAAACCTGCGAAAATACCCGGCCATAATACTCCGGCACGAGCTTGCTGACTGCGTACGGGCTGCGCGGGCTGGGGGACATGCTTTCGACTTTGGGCAATACGGGCGTATCGCCATAGGCGCTGCTGCTGGCCGAATACACAACGCGCCGCACGCCGTTTTCCTTTGCGGCGAGCAGTACATTGAACGAGCCGGTGATGTTCACGTCGTGGGCCTGGCGTGGCTGCTTGACGCTTCGCGGAACACTCGCCCGCGCGCCAATGTGAAAAACGATTTCGACGCCCTTCGTGCAGCGATCGACCGTTTCGGCATTGCACAGATCGCCTTCGACCAGCTCGATCCTGCGCTCCACCTCGCTGAGGTTGTGCCGGTGGCCGGTGGAAAAATCATCCAGCACGCGGACGCGCTTGCCGCGTTCCAGCAGGCGTCGCACCACATGACTGCCGATGAATCCAGCGCCGCCGGTAACCAGACACAAACTCATTCAAACACCTCGCATGAATGCAGAATTCAAAAAAAAGAAAAACAGCGCACAATGATCGAAAGACAGTGCGATCAGGGAATCATTCTTGAATAGCGCCGGCGGCACACGCCACCGCGCACCCAATTACCTCAGGTTC
>JAEUIR010000193.1 GCA_016795025.1 Phycisphaerales bacterium | reverse complement strand
CTGAGGCGTTCCGGGATGAAGTGCTCATTCAGGTGCTGGTTCTGTCGGCTGACCTGGAGAACGATCCCGATCAGGTTGGTTTCATTGCGGCCGCCGCGGCACTGGCTGTTTCGCAGATCCCATTCAATGGTCCGGCGGCGTCGGTGCGAGTCGGGCGCGTGGATGGGCAGTTCGTGGTGAACCCCACGCGCACGCAGCTCGAATACAGCGATATGGATGTGGTTGTCGCCGGCCCGATGACGGCCGTCAACATGATCGAAGTCGGGGCCCGCGAGCTACCCGAAGACGCGGTGGCTGACGCGATTCGCTATGCCCACGATCATGGCGTTCAGCCGATTTGCGAAATGCTGGCGGAGTTGAAGCGACACGCGGGACAGCCGTGCGCGTGGCAAAAGCCCGAGCTGGATGAGAAATTCGCCGCGAAGGTGCGCGATCTGGTTGCCGCTCCGCTGCGCGAGGCGAAGCGCATCACCGGAAAGCAGGCGCGCAAGACGGCGAGCGAAGCTGTGTATCAAAAGGCTATTGCCCAGTTCTGCCCAGAGGGCGTCGAAAGCCCTGAGCATACTGCCGACGAAGTGAACAGCATCATCGCGATGCTCGAGGAAAAGACCGTTCGCGAGATGATTCTGAACGAGAAAATCCGACCCGACGGACGCAAGCTGGACGAGGTTCGGCCGCTCACGGCTGAGGTCGGCTGGCTGCCGCGCGTTCACGGCTCGTCGCTGTTTCGGCGCGGCGAAACGCAGTCGCTGGTAACGGTGACCCTCGGCACATCGCGCGATGAGCAGCTCATCGACGAAATGATGGAGGAGTACAGCAAAAAGTTCATGCTGCACTACAACTTCCCGCCGTTTTCGGTCGGCGAGGTGCGGCGCGTGGGCGCGCCCGGCCGTCGCGAGATCGGCCACGGCATGCTGGCCGAGCGCAGCCTCGAAGCGGTTTTGCCGTCGCCGGAGCAATTTCCATACACCATTCGGCTCGTGAGCGACATTCTCGAATCGAACGGGTCAAGCTCGATGGCGTCTGTGTGCGGCGGATCGCTGGCGCTGATGGACGCGGGCGTGCCGATCAAGTCGGCAGTGGCCGGTGTGTCAATCGGGCTGGTTGAGGAAAACGGCAAGTGGGTGCTGCTCGCCGACATCCAGGGCGAAGAGGACCACTACGGCGACATGGACTTTAAGGTCGCGGGTACACGCGACGGCGTCACCGGCGTTCAGTTGGACATCAAGGCGCACGGTATCACGCACGACATCATTCGGGACGCATTCAAGCTGGCCAAGCAGTGCCGCATGAAGATTCTCGACGTGATGGAAGAGGCCATCGGCGCGCCGCGCGCGGAGATCAGCCAGTTTGCCCCGCGGCTCATTACGGTCAAGATCAATCCGGAAAAGATCGGAAAGCTCATCGGTCCGGGCGGCAAAGGCATCAAGGGCATCGAAGCGGCCACCGGCGCGACGATCGACATCGAGCCGGACGGCACGGTGTTCATCTCGTGCCTCGATGCCGAAGGAGCCAAGAAGGCCGAGACGATGGTACAGCGCATTACCGAAGACGTTCAGATTGGCGCGCTGTACGAAGGCAAGGTCATCAGCATCAAGGATTTCGGCGCGTTCATCGAGATTTTCGACGGCCAGGACGGCCTCTGCCACATCAGCGAGCTGAGCGACGGCTACGTCAAGAGCGTGACCGACGTGGTGAAAATGGGCGACAGCGTCCATGTCAAGGTGATCGCGGTCGACGACCAGGGCCGCGTCAAGCTGTCGCGCAAGCAAGCCATGCGCGAGCTGGAGTCCGCGGGCAAGAATTAGACCCCGGAGACCACAAGTACAGACGCGCCGGTGCGAGTTCGATTCAATCGGATCCGCGCCGGCATCTTTTCACGATTCGTTACGAGAGATCATCTCCGGCATCATGCCGCCGGTGACCGCGCCTTCCATGACTGATTGTGCCATCCCGCCTGAAAGCGGCGTGAAACTCGCATGAGTTGTGCGACATTCTGTTCGTGACTTATCATCGTGCCATGCGGCCGGATTGATTTCGCACGCCGCTGCGCGATATTGTTAAGCGGTGTTTTCGGGTATTGGATTCATGGTTTCGGGGGCGGGAGAAGCGCAAATGCGTTCTTGCTGGGTTCGATCGAGTTGGTCAATCGCGACGATTGCTTCGCTGCCGATTCTTTTGGGTGGGTGTCCAAGTGCGGACGACATTGAGGACATTCTTGACGAACTGGATCTCGACGATATCGAGCTTCGGATCGATGCGAACGTCGATCAGATACAAATCGAAGATCCGCGATTCGTCGAGTTGCCCGACGACCTGAACGAAACCGTCATCATTAACAACAACGTGACGATCATCAACAACATTCAGGAAGACATCGTCATCGAAGAGCTTCCGGATGTGACGCTGCTCGGGTTTGAGAATCTGACGGGCTTTGACGGCTACTATCAATATTTTGTCGACGGCGATTTGCAGGGCATCTTCGTTTTTGACGGCGAGACGCTGCTGCTCGAATACCCCTGCCTCACGGACATCGAATTGGCGTCGGAGGAGTATTTCGATCCGTTCACAGGCGTTCTTGAGGAATCGTTCGAGATCGATAATGCGTTCTTCGAGCGGCCGGCCGACTTCGATTGCGGCGACGCGTTCATTGTGACGTTCACTGACATTGACATTTCAGTCGACGCCCTGGCCATCGATTTGTTGAACTAGAACCGGAGCCGGGAATGCACACATTTAGGATCGCCGCGGCCGCGCTTGCGATGCTTATTTGTTTCGGTTGCGCTTCCACCCCGAAACAGGAAGCTGCGCCGCGAGAAGCCGCAATCGACGTTCGAGCGGCCGAAACGCTGCGCCGCATGAGCGACCATCTCAAGAGCTTGAGCGCCTTCACATTTGCAACCACGAGCGTCGTCGAACAACTCGGTCCCGACGGCCAGAAGTTGCAGTTCTCGCGACGAGCGAGCATTGCCGTTCGCCGGCCGAATGGCGTTCACGCCATTTCCCGAGGCGACGATTGGAACAAGGAATACGTCTTTGACGGCAAGTCCATTACCATCATCGATCGAAATAAGAACGTATTCTCAGTCGCACAGATGCCGGTGAACATCGATGAGATGTTCGACACGCTCGCCGAGAAATACGGTCTGAGTTTTCCGACGTGCGACTTGCTCTACAGCGATCCGAACGCGACGCTGTCGGCCGATGTAAAAATCGGTCGCTACGTGGGAATGCACCAGGTCGGCGATACGAAGTGCCACCACCTCGCTTTTTCGCAGGATCAGGTCGATTGGCAAATCTGGATCGAAGACGGCGACCAGCCGTGGCCGCGAAAGCTCGTAGTGACTTACAAGAACGCGCCGATGGTTCCGCAGGATGTGATCCTGTTCCGCGACTGGAAGTCCGGCGCGCCATTCACGGATAAGGACTTCGCCGTCAGTCTGCCTGCCGACGCCACGAGAGTCGAGCTGGTCGCGGACGAGGCTGCCCGATAGTCAGCGCCTCGCGCGGGCCACAGCGGCCCGTTTGCCGGGTTTGGGAGTTTGAAAATGCTCACGCAATATCGCTCGAAGTTGTTTACCGCGCTGGTGTGTGTCGCGACGTGCTCCATGGCCGGGCTCGCGCAGCAACCGGAGCGCCGCGTGATTCGCCGCGGCGGCTCTGAGCAGAGCCCGCCGCCGTCCTCCGGCATTCGCCATTCCGAGCGACGTACGATCACGCGCAGCGAACCCTCGCGCGACCGCGTTGTTCGGCGCGATCTTCCAACGCGCCGTGTGGTCAGCTATGGAACGCGCATCACGCGACTGCCGGTTTCCGCGCGCACGGTCAGGGTGCATAATCGCGATTATTACGTGTGGGACGATACGTACTACGTCGCTTTCGGCAGCGGGCCGAGCCTGACGTACGTCGTCAGCCGGCCGCCCATCGGCGTTCGCGTGCGATACCTCCCGGAGTCATACGAGGTCGTCGAGGTGACGGGCCGGCGTTATTACGTTTTCGACGACGTGTACTATGAACCGACGACTGTCGGATTCGACACGTATTACACCGTGGTGGAGCCGCCGCTCGGCGGCGAGATCATGCGCCTTCCGGACGATTACGCGGCCGTGACGATTGACGGCGAGCGCCTGTATGCGATCGGCGATGAATACTATCGCGCGGTGATTCGTAACGGCGTCGTCGTGTATATCCGCGTCCCGGCGCCCCGCCGCACATACGACCACATCAGCGGCGTCGTGGTATATCGCGAGCGCATGGCGCTACCAGACGATTCAGAAGTCGAAGTTCGTCTATTGGATATTTCGCGGCCGGGGCAGGAGCCGGAGACCGTCGCGATGCAGCGCATCCGTCGGCCATATCAACCGCCGATTCCGTTCCGCCTGCGTTTCGCCACAAATGACATTGACCCGCGCCGTCGATATGCACTCCAGGCGTCGATCCTGATTGACGATGATCTGGCATGGGTGAACGATTCATTGGTTCCTGTGCTGGGCTCGGAGCGACCACGAGACGTCGAGATTCTCGTTGAGCGCGTGCGCGATTCGGATCAAGATCGGTGGCGCCGCCGCCATATCGACCGGGATTGGGATCGAGATCACGACCGCGACTCAGACCGAGATTAACGGGGGGAAGACTAGCGCGGGGCATCCGCCGCGGCTGCGGCCGGTGCGCTGGTTGGCGTCTGCGGTGCGTTCATTGATTGCAGCATGCGGCCGGCCTCGGCGTTGCCGGGGTCAAGTTCCAATACGCGGCGGCACACATCGATTGCCTGCTGATAGTTGGCCGTGTCGAAGTACACGACCGCCAGATTCACGTTGGCTCGAACGTTGTCGGGATCGTACATGACCGCTCGTTCCGCAAGGGGCATGACCAACTCGTGTTTGCTGATCACGGAGCGCAGCGCGTTCTCGCGCACAAGCGCTTCTGAAAGCTGGATGAGCAGCGATGCAATCTCGCGTTCTTTTCCCGGCAACGGCCGATCCGTCGCCTGACCGCGGCTATCCACCTGATTCAGCGCTTCCACTGCGCGTCGCATCGATTCTCGCAGAAGAAGATTGGCGTCGAGCAGATGTCGGAGCGACTCAAGGTTGCTGGGCTCGTTTTGCACCTTCGCCCGAGCGATTTCCTCAAGCGCCTTGGCCGCCGCGATGGACTGATCAAATTGCTTAAGGTCGAGGCGAATCGTCACTTGTAACCCGCGTGCCTCCAGACTGTCGGGATCCTGTTTCACGGCGTTTTCGATCGTCTTGGCCGCCTCGTCGAAGCGTTTTTCACCTCGTTGACACTGGGCCCACTGCGTCAACACTTCTCCGAGCCGGTCCGTTGGCGCGATGCGGGCCGCTTTCTCGAGATAACCATTGGCCTGACGCCACCAATTAGCTCGATTGAAAGCGCGGCCCATGCGGAAATTCGCCTCAAAATGAGCGGGGTCGGCCGAGAGAATCTCACGATAAAAGCGCCGCGCGTTCTCGTTGTCGCTGTTCGCTTCGGCGATCTCCGCGCCGATCAGCTTGATCTCAGTGTTGTCCGGCTCGCGGGACGAAGCCAGCGCGAACATTCCCTGTGCATCACGTAGCTTTTTTTCTTTGATCGCCGCGCGAGCTCGCACCATCAGTTCAGGCGTTGACATGCGATCGACCGCCACGCCCACGCCGCTGGCGGCGTCCGCTGGCGACGTCGTCGCTGTGCCGCTGGGCGCGGTAGTCGTAGGCGCGGTGGCGGCCGGCGCGGTCGTGGGCGCTTGTCCGCGCGCGCTTCCGGCAACAACCGCGAACAGCATTATGGCCGTCCAAATTCGAGTCATTCGATTCTCCGAGCCCGCCTGACGAAACGGAGACGAGCGCTGCTTGTCATTATCGGCCAAGATCAGCGATTTGGCGAAGGGGCCTCCACGATGATTCGCTGCCGCAACATATTCAATACAGACGCGACGCTGCGTTCGCGAATCACGCCGCGCGGCGACTGCTCGGGAAACCGCAATTCATGCGCGTCTATGGCCGATGCGTCTGCCACCGCGACGTATACCAATCCCACCGGCTTCTCAGCCGAACCGCCGGCCGGCCCGGCAATTCCCGTGATAGCCAACGCATAGGTCGTCCCCAGTCGGGTACGAGCGCCGGCCGCCATGGATCGCGCCACCTCCGCGCTGACCGCGCCTTTTTCGCGAATCAGCGCCGGATCAACACCCAGCAATGCGACCTTGGCTTCATCGGAATACGTAACAAATCCGCCCGTGAAAAAACGGCTGGCCCCCGCGAAGCGCGTCAGGTGTTCAGCCGCAAGGCCCGCCGTGCATGACTCAGCCGTACAGACCGTCGCGCGGCGCTCGACCAGCAGTCGCCCTACGGTCGCGGCGAGCGTTTCGTCATCGCGCCCGAAGATCAACGTGCCGAAACGCGCTCGCAACTCGCCCTCCATCTCGTCCAACATGCGCCCCGCCGATTCAAGATTGGCCGCCCTGGCGTTGATGCGAATGCCGATGACGCCGAGTTGCGCGGTGGTGCCGACTTCCGGGTTGCGCCCGCGTTGCATCAAATCGCGGATGCGCTCCCCGATGGCCGCTTCGCCCGCGCCAAAACAGTTCAATTTGCGGCTGGCGATCACGCCGCCCGTCTCGGTGAATGCGGCCGTCAAACGCGGGACAATCTGCTCCGCATACATTCGCTTGGCTTCGAATGGAACCCCCGGCAGTGCGAATGCCAAGGCTCTCCCAATTCTCATCCAAATGCCCGGCGCGGTGCCGCTGGTGTTGCTCAACGCGGATGCGCCACGTGGCAAGTCGGCTTGCGCAACATTCGCGGGGCTCATCGGTCGTCGAACTCGGTCGAAATATTCCTGAATCTGGCGCTGCGATGCTGCATCGCGCACAAGCTCGGCGCCGGCGGCCGCGGCAAGCGCGGCGCGGGTAAGATCGTCCTCGGTGGGGCCAAGCCCGCCGGTAACGGCGATTACATCGCAGTTCTCAGCCGCTTCGCGCAACCCCGCGACAATCGATTGCAGCTCGTCCGGCAACGTGATGTGCCGGGCGATGTCAAAGCCGCGCTCCGCGAGGCGCGCGGCGAACCACGCGCCGTTGGTATCAACGGCTTGGCCGAGCGTCAGCTCAGTTCCAATCGAGACGATCCACGCGCGGGGCATACGTAATGCATCCTGTTTCCGGCGGATTCCATATACGGCGGCGCCGGGTACGATTCTATTCGAGTTGTGTCGAGTTGCGCGCGTTTAG
>JAEUIR010000192.1 GCA_016795025.1 Phycisphaerales bacterium | reverse complement strand
GGCCGTCGGCGCGGCCACCCATGCGCGGCTGCGCTGCGGCACGCCAGCGGCGTTGGGTATCGCCGCGGCCGGACTTTTGGCGCTGGCGCTGCTGTTTGCGATGGTTCGCGCGATCTGAGTCAGCCCAGCCAGCCGCAAATCGCCGCGAAGTCCGGGAAGCTCTTCTGAAATTGCAATTGCCAGCGCATAAGCTGAAATTGCAGAAAATTGAATGCAAAATGCGCAACCATTACCGCAAGAAGGCTGCGCGATTTCAAAAACGCGATAGAGAAAACCACGCCCAGCCCGGTCACCTGGATCACGCCCGTCACGCCCTGCGCGATATGCAGACCGCCGAAGATTAGCGACGAAATCGCCACAGCGAGCCACCATGAACCGAAAAAACGCCGCAACAGCGGCAGCATCAGGCCGCGAAAAATCAGCTCTTCATGAATGACGACAAACGTCAGCAATATCACGGTGAGCAGAAGATTGTCCAGCGGCAAGAGCGAACCGAATTCGGCGCGGTCGCGCAAGTCCTCCATCAACTGAGGAAAAAAATACATGAACAAAAAAAACAGGGGGATGGTTGCAATCATGTACGCATAATTGGCCGTGAGCGTAAGAAGGCCCAGCCCGAATTGCGTTGCGAGCCTTTTGGCGTGAATTCCGAATGCCTCGGCGGACACCCTGTGACGCCGCATCACGAGCGACAGTGCCAGGCACGCCAGCGCTGAGTCAACGGCTTTCAAGCCGACCAGTCGCCAGCCCATTGCATCGCCGGTCACCGGCGGCAAAAAAACCATCATGAGTATCTGGCCAACAGTCGTGGCGACGATTCCAGCGATGATGACGATCAAAAGCGAAACAGCCGCTTCGCCGCGTGTGGCGCCTTCAAGCAGCATCGGCGCATGCGACACAGCCGGTATCGGCGCATCAGCCATCGGAATCGGTCGCGCGAGCGCGATCGGCCGGGCGGTTGGGATCGCGGCGATTTCATCGCCGGCGGGTGGGTCCGTCATTTGATCGTCCTGCGGCCGGCGGTTGTTCGCGGGTTGCGACCGGCGATGCGCAGTACATAATATCCGGCGCAACGGAGACGCGATGCCTCGAGTTCAGAATCGATCGCCGGGCCCGACCGGTGGACTGCGCCTGCCGCGCCGGCCCTTTAAGTCTTGGCGCTGGGAAAGCGATGCAGCGCTGCTTTCCCGCGCCGTGCGCTGTCTGAAGGAAGAATGGCATCTGGTGAGGGCACGCTGGGACGAGGCGGAAGGGCCATTGCCACACGTCACGCTGCGCTACCTGAACAACGATGATGAAATCGAGCGCCAGGCGGTATTGCTACAGCCGTCACCTGCCGTGGCGAACGAGCTGATCGGCTGGTTTCTGACGCCGCCGAATGCAACGCATTTTCAAGTGCACCTCGGCCTCGCCGCGCTTGGGTTGCGCGGCGTCGACGCCCACCCGGTCGGTAGCCGCGATCCGGTTTGCCATCCGGCCGCCAATGTTCCGCGCTGGGCGACCTATCACCGATCGCATGCTCCAGAGCGAATCCTCTTGCCGCCAGCGTTGGAATCGCTCACCAACGCATTGCGCGACTGCGACGCGCGCGTGGCGGCGCCCGCGAATTCGATCGCCGCGTTCGCCACAGCGATTCGCGGCAGCATCGCCGTGCTGGACCCCGACTGGATCGCTCGCAAACAATTGACCTGGAACGACCTCACACGGCTGGCAAACGATGCCGTAATCATCGTCGATCTCGAATCCGCGGCGAAAATAGCCGCGGCGCATGCAAAAACCGAATTGCGCGCGGCCAATTATCGCGACAAGCACTATTTGTTCTCGGCGAAAAACGAGTACGCCGACACAGCGACGCGCGGCTTCGCGCTTCAGGACATATTTCCGTACAGCATCATCGACGAAAACGGCGCATTTCAAATGCGCACTATTCGCTATTCGCGCGAATGGAAGCGTTTCGCCGATGAGCACGCGATCGCCACGCTCGTAAGCTGCCAGACACCATGGGAAGGTCGTGTGCGCGACGTGTTGTCGGCGTCGATGCCAACCGCTCGCGGCGAATTGCTGATTACAGACATCCCCTGGCTCGCGGCCGGCGAGCGCGGAAAGCTGCTTGCGCCGCGGCTGATCGCGCATCTGCTTCGCATGCATGCGGGCTGTCCGCTCTCCGAAGACGGGCAATATTGGAATCGCTGGGACGAGACCCACATCATTATTCGCGACATCGCGGATATGACGCGGCGCTACGCGGGATTGCAGCCCGCGCGCTTCGCGCCCGGTGGCGGCGCGGCGTTATTGGGAATCACGCTCAAACCAAATGAGGCGCGGCGGCATGTGATATTTGAAACCGGCCGAATCGACCTGCGCGAGCGTCATGACGGCGTCGCTCCCGAGCCGATGATGATCGTCATGCGCGTGCTGGAGCGTCGCCTCCGCGAAGGCGACGCATGGGCGCTGCGAAATCTGGCGGGATGCGGCGTAACCTGGGTTTTCGCCTCGGCGTCCGGCCATAAGTACGCAACAATGTTTCCCGCAGGCGCGGCGATCAATGCCGAGTCCACGAGCTTTGTGCAAATGCGAATGAGCGACGCGGACACGGCCGAAACCATGGCCAGCGTGCGGCGCATCACGCTCCGCGACGATGTTGGCTTACTGGGTGATGGGTCGATCGAATTTGTCGGGCGGCTGATGGAGCGCGTGAAAAAGGAAATCGAACGAGCGGCGAAGTGAGCAAAAAGGAAGCGCCCCCACGGGGATTCGAACCCCGGTCTCCAGGATGAGAACCTGATATCCTAGGCCTCTAGACGATGGGGGCTTTCGCCGGCAAACGGCGCTTCTTTTCGAGCCGAGAACGGTATCCGCGGCGCAGCGGATTGTCAATCGAAACGCTTCTTGAGACCGGCGGCGATGGCCCACGACGAATTGAAATATCGCGCCGCGCTCATCACGACGATCGGCGCGAGCATTGTGGCTCTGATGCGCGGCTGGCCCGCATTCCTGCGGCGCAAAGGCTTCGCGGTTGGGACGATTTCCACCGACGATCGCGCGCTGGCCGAATTCGCCGCGCGCGAGCAAATCGAAAAAACGCACATCGTCGAGATGACGCGGCGTATCACACCCATTACCGACTTGCGCTGCGTATTTCGCATGGCCGGCATTCTGCGCCGCGGCCGGTTCGACATCGTGCATGCCAGCACGCCGAAAGGCGGATTGCTGGGCATGCTGGCCGCGACGCTGGCGGGCGTGCCGATTCGCATTTTCACACTGCGCGGCCTGCCGATCGTCGTGAGCCGCGGATGGAAGCGGCGGTTGCTCTGGGTCTGCGACTGGCTCACGTTTCGTCTCGCCCATCGCGTCACGGCGATCAGCGCAAGCGTTGCGCAGGAGGCCGTGTCGCTCGGACTTTGCCCGGCCTCGAAAATCCGGGTCATCGGCCACGGCTCGTCGAACGGCATCGATGCGGCGCGGTACACGCGCAAAACGCCGATCGCCGAGGCGCCGCTGCGCGCCGAATGGAACATCCCTCCCGATGGCATTGTCGTCGGCTTCGTCGGGCGCATCGTGCATGACAAGGGAATCATCGAGCTTGAGCAGGCGTGGCAGCGCGTGCGCGCAGGCGAGCCGCGCGCACGACTGGTGATCGTCGGCACGCCGAATGACGAAGACCCCGTTCCGCCGGATGTGATGCGGCGGCTGCAAGGTGACGAGCGGGTTGTGCTGGTGGGCTGGATGGACAATCCGGCTGCTGCATATGAGGCGATGGATTTGCTCGTTTTGCCGACACATCGCGAAGGCTTTGGAAATGTGCTGCTCGAAGCGAACTCGATGGAGTTGCCCGTCGTAGCGTCGCGCGTAACAGGCTGCGTTGATGCAGTGGTGGACGGTGTGACCGGGCTGCTGTTTCCGGTGCGCGACGCGGCGGCGCTCGCGACTGCGATTCTCACGTTGGTGCGCGATCCTGAGCGGCGGCTGGCAATGGGCACGGCTGGCCGCGAGCGCGTGCTGCGCGACTTTCGATCGGAGGTGATCTGGGAAGGCATGCTCGCGCTCTATGGCGAGGAATTGCGGCGCGTAGGCCGATGGAGCGAAAACGAAAGCGCGGCGCCGTAATGAGCATTCTCCGAACGAATTGCGCCGCCCGGACATTCTCGCCGGCGCTGTGGACGCGGCTCGGATTGGCAGGCTGTCTGTTCGTGCCGATGATCGCCGGTTGCGAGCGGACAACACCTCCGACCTCCCAACCGGCGTCGACGACGCAGCCCGGCGCGGTGAGCGGTGTCGGCGCGAATTCCGCGCAGGCCCGTTTCGACACGGCGACGCTTCGCGGCAAGGCCCTCTATGAGAATCGCGACGCGAACGGCGCGATTCTGGCGTTTGAAGCCGCGCGTGCGGCCGCGCCGGCAGACCCGCGTGGCCGGCGCAATCTCGCACGAGGGCTGCTTCGTGCACAACGATATGAGCGGGCCGAGCAGCTCATCGCGGATGCGGCGCGGGTCGAGCAGGACTCGGCCGTAAATCACTACCTGCTGGGCCTCGCGCGCCTTCATCGCGACGATCCTGCCCGGGCGGCCGCGAGCTTCGAGAGCGCGCGGCGGCTGGATCAGAACAATTCGACGATCCAGTTTCAACTTGCACTCGCGCTCAAGGCCGGCGGCGAGCAACCGCGCATTCGAGAACTCCTCGAAAGCGTTCTCGCGCTCGATCCGCTGCACTGGAGCGCGCACTACCAGCTCGCGAATCTGCTCCGCGCGGCCGGCGACGCGGACGGCTTTCAGTCGCATATGCGCGAGTTTGAGCGAATATCAGAGAGCTTGCCCTACACGAAGCGCGGCGCGGACGCGCTGGAAGACTGCGCATACACGCAAATCGAGATCGGGCATGCGGTGTTGGAGCCGCCGGCTGAAGCGCCGCTCGAGTGGCGGGTTGTCGAGCTTTCAGCGGGCTGGGCCGAGCTTTTGGGTCGGATCGATATCGATGGCGACAGCCGGTATGAGTTGATCGTGCAGGATCGTGAGAGCGTTCACATCGACAAGATCGAATCCGGCAATCTTCAGCGCGTCGGTCCCCCGCTCTTCACATGTGCCGGAGCGTCCCCCGTAACAACCAGTCGTTCGCGCGCATGCGATTTTCACGCCGCACAGGTCGCGGATTTCGACAATGACGGGCGTCAGGATGTTCTGCTGACGAGCGACACGCAAGGTCGATTGTTTCGCGCCGAGACAACCGAAGCGCTTGTCGATGTCACTCACTCATCCGGTCTGGACCTGGCGCGATGTATCCAGGCGGTGTGGGCGGATTTCGATCATGACGGCGATCTTGACCTGATCGCCGTCAGCATTCCCCAATTTCCGGAACTCATGCCTGAGAACGATGCGGGGCGGCCCACGGTCACGCTCTACCTCAATCTCGGGAATGGAACGTTCGAACGACTTCCTAATCCGGCATGGATGCCTGAGTTTGATTCCAACCCCGTGGTGTTTTCGGTTGATTTTGATAATGACGACGCGCGCGATCTCGTCATCACGTCGTTGCCGACCCAACATGCGCCAATTAAGTCGGCACTGTGGTTGCGAAGCATTGGGCTTGGCGAGTTTCACCCATGTGACGGCCCGCTGAACAACCTTGACGGTCAACTTCTTGCGGTTGCGGATCTGGACAACGATTTATTGGTTGATGCCGTGATCGGTGTCCGCGGAAGAATTGACGCGGTATATCGCAGCGGCCGCCGTCAGGTCATCACGAATTTGGATGGGCCGGGGTACCTATTTTCTGATGCGCGCGATGTGGACGCGGACGGGTGGCTGGATTTGATCATTCGCAGTGGAATTGCCCATCATACCGGTGCTGCGAAGTGGGCCATCATCCGAAATGGCGGGCGCGATGGCTGGCGGGTGCTGGACGATTGGACGTCGCCGAAACTTCGCGACCTCAATGCCGGGCGGGTGCAGGTGTTTGACGCAAACCTGGATTTGCGCCCGGATATTCTGCTGAGCGGCGAAAACGGGATGCATGCTCTTTTCGCACAAGCATCGGGTCCGCATCGCTCGATTACCGTGCATCTCACCGGCACGCGCTCCAATCGCTCCGGCATCGGCACACGAATCGAAATTCGCACCGCGAACCTGCAATTGATGCGCGATGCCTGGGAACTGCCGGTCGAGATCGGCGTTGGCGAAGCGAAGACGCTCGATGTCGTGAGAACCGCATGGACCAACGGCGTCATCCGCAATGATCTGAATATCGATCCGTCCAGGTCGCTGAGCGTTGAAGAGCCGTTCGTGGCCGTCGGTTCCTGTCCGTACCTGTACGCATGGGACGGTCGCGAAATGCGTTTCGTCACCGATTTGCTGGGCGCGGCGCCGCTCGGGTTGTCGCTGCGGCGCGGAATGTTCGTGCCGGCCGATCCGGATGAGTTCGTGTGGATCGGCGACGAATCGCGCCTGGCGCCGCGCGCCGGGCGCTATGTGCTTCAAATCACCGATGAGCTGCGCGAGGTTCTTTATCTCGACGAGGTGCGACTGTTTGTGGTCGATCATCCGGCCGGCACGGACGTTTACCCGAATGATCGAATTCAAGCCCCGCCGTTTCCGCCGTCGGAGTTGTGGTTGCTGGACGAGCGCATTGCGCTGCAAGCCGCTCGCGACTCCGCGGGAAACGACTGCACCGCCGCGCTTGGTGCGGAGGATGGCGAGCGCGTCGGACCGTCGTCGCTGCGCGAGACTCAGCTTCGCGGGCTCGCGCAGCCGCATGCGGTTGAGCTTGATTTTGGCGCGCTTGCGGACTCGCGAGACCTCGTATTGGCGCTGAACGGTTGGATCTTGTGGGGCGATGCGAGCGTGAATGTCGCCGCCGGCCAAAACGCCGATCTGCCGTTTCCTTTTCCCGGTCTGGAGGCGCTGGCCGGCGAGACTTGGCGGCCCGTGTCAACCTTCATCGGCGCGCCATGCGGCAAACCCAAGCGCTATGCGGTCGATCTGAATGGCGCGCTGCCCGCGAACACACCCCGTTTGCGATTGACAACCGCGTACGAAATCTACTGGGATCAGATCGCGCTCTATCGCCGCGCGCCAAGTGAGCGAATGCACGTTACGCGCCTTGATCCGGTGATCGCGGAACTTTCGTATCGCGGCGTGGCGAAGCAGTCGCGCCCGCGACGCAGCGATCCGGTGACGCCCGATTCGTCGCGCATTTCAGCAGCGCCCGAATGGCGGGGCGAAATGAGCGGCTGGTGCACACGCTACGGCGACGTCCGCGAGTTGCTCGCCGCTCGCGATGATCGGCTCGTGATTTTGAACACGGGCGACGCGGCCACGCTCGAATTCCCGGCGGAGCTTCCGCCGCCGCAACCCGGCATGCGACGTGATTTCTATTTGTGGCTCGTGGGATGGGACAAAGACAGCG
>JAEUIR010000191.1 GCA_016795025.1 Phycisphaerales bacterium | reverse complement strand
GGGCGATCTGGAAACGCACGCGGCGCTCGCCGGATGAGATCGCGGCGCGCTGCACCGACTACCAGACCCGAAACGCCCCCTCTTACGAGAGCCGAAAACGCACGGCCGCCAACCGGGATCCCGGCCCAGGCGAAAAATAGCGCTGTCATGGTAGTATCTGTCGATGATCAATTTGATGTTGCATCGACTGGAACCAGGGTAAAATGGCTTCTCACACACTCACTTAGTTCCTGCTCGTCATCATTGCCCGCATTCGCTGCATGCTTTTTTCGATATTGGTCGAGTCCTCGCAATCCGGGCGCTGCTGCAAAAAGCCGGCCAGCGAGTAATACGCCATCCCGACGTGCCCCATCTTGCAAAGCAGTTCGGCCAGATCCTGCACGTGGCGGCTCTCTTCGGGCTCCACCATCATCAGCCGCCGCAGCACGCGCGCGAGGCGGGCATAGTCTTCGTCATGCTCAAATATCGTTCGCAGGTTCTTCAGCATGCGACTCAGAATCGCACGCGTGTGGATGCCTTCCAGCATGCTCATCTGAAAACAGGACTCGTCAATGCCCTGATTGCTCAACCGCTCCTTGCAATCCTCAAGCGACAGCGTCATGCCGTCGCGAAACGGATCGGCCAGCACGAAGCAATCCGGATCGTCAAATCGCACCAGGAAATGCCCCGGAAATCCGACGCCCGCGACCGGCCACTTCAATCGGCGGCCGACTTCGGTCCAGATCACGGAAAGAGAAATCGGAATTCCGACGCGGCGGTCGAGAACGCGATTGAGGTAGCTGTTCTGCGGATCAAAATAATCCTGCGTATTGCCGGTGAAATTCTCTTCGCCAACGAGCACGTCGCGCATGGCCTCGAATCGCGCAACCGCGCCGATACCCGGTCGCCGTTCGGAGACCATGTCCGCGAGCGCATCCAAACGGCTGAGGTGACGATGCAGATCGAGGTCAGGATAGGCATCTCGCGCCAGGTGTAGCGCAGCGCAATCCAGGCGAATCTCGCTCTCCTGAAGCTCCATCAATTGTTCGAACGCGTCGATCATGCGGCGTCCCCAGCAAGGAGGCTCGTGCCCGTTGAACATTCGCGCTGGCCCGATCAGCCCGAACACACCTATTACATCATACACACCAAGTCACGCGATGCGACGCGCCGCTGCCGCATCGCACCGCTTTGACCCATGGGGCCGGCATCTTACGTCCTATCAATACGCGACGTGTCTCATTTTCGGTCGTAATCGCCGTGAAATCCCATCGAAACCGCCATAAGCCATGTGTCATCCGCCCGCGCCGCGCCGTAACGGTTGATCCGCCGCGCACCGCCTTGGGTAGCACCGGCGTCTCGCCGGTCTTTTCGTGTGGCGCGCCGATCGCCGATTTCTTGATGATGCGGTCATCATTGCCGGTTTCTTGGTGCGGGCGTCTCGCCGGTCTCCTCGCGGCACGGCCAACCCGCCCGCGTCCTGAGCGCGAGAGAATCTCGACTGTGTGCCACTCCTTCAAGCAGTGCTTCGCGCGAGGGGGCCTGGAGCTCGGCCAGTGTCCATCCGCGGAACAGAGTCACGGTTTTTCTGCTCTGGATTGCGAATCTCGGGTTCGGTGGCCGGTCGGTGTTCAGACGCACTGCTTGAAGCAGTGGCACGCGACGAAAGTCGAATAGCGTTATATCCAGGGATCAGTGCCACCAGCCGACTTCGATAAGGCGTTTGTCGGTTATGTTGGATTCGCTTCCCTAGGTTTTCGTGTTTGTCAAATGGCGGCCCACGTGCCCGATCACAACTCTTCGTTCATCCTCGTCCCGGTACATGTGGATCGAAAAGCACTTCTGGGCCTGCTTCGCGCCGTCCGTGATGTGCTTTTCGAACAGGCGTTTCTTTCCTTTGTACATGAACATGTATTCGTGACCGAATTTCGTCCGCGTCGTTTGCGATATCTCGTTCTTGTAATCAAACCCGCGGCGCTCGAACGCGCTCTCCCATGTGCCCATAGACACCCCACTCTCTAATGATGTGCGCCATTCGCGGCACACTTCGTCTATTGCTTGGAGTGCTTCTTTGACGCGCTCGGGACGCTGAAATGGAGAGTCTTTCGCGGCATCGAATGCGCTATCCAGGAACAATAGATTCTCGCAAAACTCGTCGGCGGCTGCACGGGTCGCTTCCAACACGTTCGAGAACACCGCCTCGGCAGGTGCGGCTTGCGGCGTAGCTTTTGTCGGCTCGGCTTCCGATTGATACTGGTACATGGTCTCCAGGTTGGCTTTCGCCGCCTGGAGGTCGCGTTCAACCTCGTCCCGTCGCGCGAACGCCTCGTCGCGCTCCTTCTTGAGCTTGTCGTTCTCCGTCCAAAGGTCATTGATCAGCGATTCGAGTTCCGCTTGTCCCTCGCCGCCTTTTGCAACTTTCGCGCGGAGGTCTTCAAGATGCTTTGCGCGCTCACGGCGGACGGCCTCGCGCGCCGCTCGAATCGTCTTGCCGTCGGTATGTCGGAACGAAGCAATGCCCGCCAGCATCTTCATCAGAAAATCGCTGAGCGGCCGACCATTCGACTCGTGCCACTCGATCTGGCCCTTCAGCCATAGTGGATGATTTGCAGGTTGCGCATAAACCGAAAACCCGGGCCAATAGAGTCGAACGGCGCCGTCGTAGCATGACAAGCTCTTTGTGCCGAGTTCGTCGGTCAACTGGAATCCCGCCCACTTGTCAGCGGTCACCGCGACTTCGGCGAGACCGACGAGCCGGTCTGCGAGATCGTCAGGATCGACGGCGGGCTTCTCCGAAAACACGTCCTTCGATACGACGACAACGGGGAGGGCTCGTTGCGGGTTCGCAAGACTGAGCGAGACGAACTCCCGCAAGTCGCCAACGCTCAATTCGCGCGCCGTCCGTTGCAACCGCACGCTCGCGTTCTTGCAGGGCAATGATTCAATCAGCGTGCGCACGAGGCCGGGCCGGCGAAGAGTGAACCTCGCCGGGATAATCGAAAAAGAGCTCGACGAGACGCGTATGACTATCGCACACTCTACGCGACCGGACGCCTGCGCGATCGTCACCTGCACCTGCCATCGCAAAGTCGAATCGCCGTCATCCGGGTGGCTCCAGTCAACCGTGCACAGCCGCGTCGATTCGTCGGGCTGCTGCAAATCGACCTCGACGACGTGATCATCGGCAGGGCGCGCCACACCTCCCAGTGTCGGATAGTCGAAGGCGATCTGTTTCCTCCCGTAGTACAACTCGACCCACCCACTCGTGGAGCCGCAAACGCGATCCCAGTAATCGCCCGCCGAATTCTCTGGCGCCTCGATTTCGAATTGCGTTGCATACACAGTACGCATGTGACGCGTCCCCTAACTGTGCCTCGGTGTACGGACTGCGGTGTCGAGCCGCCGATGTAGAAACGATGCGATAGTCAAAAGGTCCAGTGCGTCTTCTTCCTTGATTGGCCACGACACTTTGGGTGCGTGAGCCATCACGTTTCGGAATGCTCCGAACATCCCCTTCATCAAATTCATCATGCCACTATGTTCGCTCTGCTCCGTCTCGGTTTGGAGTGTGTTGAACGCCAAGAAGGGCATCCCGAACTTTCCCATGCCGAAAGCGTGGTTAATCAGAAGGGCACCATCGCCAGTTAAGCCGCTACGGTTCCTGATCTTCTCGGCGACGCTCTTAGTCGCCTCGAAGACCGCATGGAAGTAATTCTGCTGTAGGAGCTCGGACCGGCAAAACGCCAGAACGTCCGGATGCACGCCCCGGCGGCCAAGCTCCGCCTTAAGCCGCCCAGCCCGTTGTTCAGCCTCATTTAGAGTTCGTGCCGCGGCGACTCGCCGCAGTTTTCCATCCTCACCAAGCGAATAACCTGCAAACGCGAGAACGTGATTCAGCTTCTGTCGCTTCGATTCGAAAGATCCGGCCGACTCCGTGTACCGCGCTGGATCCATCGCACGATGTATGAACGCAGCGACGATATTTCCCGATCTGTCCTTCTGCTGACGCGCGAGCAATGCCTCGTACAGGCGGTGTCGCTTCGCCATCGATGGCATGGGATCATCGACTCCCAAATTCGCCAGGAACCGTCCGATTTCAGCGCCGGTGAGCCCGCTGGACGTGTCAGCCAACACGTCACAAATCTGCTCCAGGTGCGTCTCACTGAACACATCAACCGTAGTCACGTGTACTCCCGGATTCCGTTAGGTAGCCCTTTTAGTTACCGCACACCATTGAGTTGATCGAAGTCCGCAAGCTGCTCCGCGAGCGGAATCCCACCTATCCAATGCTTAATTCTCTCAGCCATTATTCCCCTCCCAACTGAGCCGGCGTGACGAGCGAAAGTAGATGTCGAATGGCGTCAACTTCCACGTCTAATCGGACGCACCCCACCGAGGTGGCTTGTACGTTGTTCGAGTCAATACCGGCTTATCAATTGTGCGTCTCTTTCCATACCTTTACGTTTGAGGTTCGGACCGAACCTCTCAACACGCACTAAACCCGCACGAGTAGCACTTCTTGCAGCCTTCCTGAAACGCCAGGACGCCGGCGCATTCGGGGCAAACCAGCTTGTAGCCGACGGCCGCGTCGTGGCTGTGGCGGGTTTCGATGTGCATGCGGGTTTCGACGGCCGTGAGGATGTCGTCGGAGATTTCGGTTTCGGTGAACGTGGCGGAGATGGAAGCGGTTTCGACAGACGTATCGTCGTCGAACGCGGATTCGAGTTTCACGGATTCGCCGAGCGCGGAATCGAGGGCCGCGAGGTTGGTCTCAAGCGCGAGCAGGTCGGCGTTGAGGCGTTCCTCCAGCGCGGGAAATTCGACGGCGATGTCGGCGATGAGGGCGGAGGCCGCGCGAGGCGTGGCAGGCGGAATGCCCGCGCCGCCCAGAGTCACAGGCGCGGCGCCAGCGCCGCCCGAAGAAACGGGACGAACGGCCGCGCTGCGGAGGCTCGGGCCGGCGGTGGCCGCGCTGGTGGGGCCGTTGGTATCCGAAGCAACCGCTTCCTTACGGGCGCGGCTCTGATCGGGATTCGCGCGGCTCGGATCGGGATTCGCGCGGCTCTGATCGAATGCGGGCAAGATGCTCGCACCAGCCTGCACCGGCGAGACGCCGATGCTACCCGGAGACGCGGGAAGGAGGCTCGCACCACTGTGAATCGGCGACACGCCCTGAACCGGCGAGACGCCGATGCTACCCTGGAGGGGGGGGGCATCAACGCTGATGCCGGACCCAGCCTGTGACAGGTCGGCCGGCGTGGCCGGGCGGTCGAGTTGCGCGGCCGCGGCAGCTTGCGGGCTGGGCGCATCGAGCACGGCCAGATCGACATCGCCAAGCAGCAGCGACCGCAGGCCGAAGCGCTCCTTTGCGCGGAGATATTTCTTGAGCGCGCAGGCCAGGCCGTCCGGCAGGCTCATGATTCGGCCGGCGCGAGTGGGGATTTGCAGCGACGAGCCGATGCCTTCCCACTGTTTGATGAGGTGTTTGAGCGTGCCGCCGGCGCGCAGCCAGAGCGAAGCGACGCGACACATGCCTTCGAGGTCGCTGTTGGCGACGTCGCCGCCTTTGCCGAGCTGCGCGAAAATCTCAAGCTCGCGCTGGCTACGCGGATCGACCGTGATTTTCACGTGCATATTGCCGAATGGCGTCATCTGGCGAATGCGCAGGCCGGAGACGATTTCGGGCAGATCGGTCGGCTCGATGCGCAGCGCGGCGAGCGATGCGGTTGCCGAGCGATCGGTTGAGGGTGTGTCAGCGTGGCCGTTGGCGGCCACATCGTGGTGGCCGTTGCCATTGGCGGTGTGGTGGTTGTGCGAGCCGTTGGCGGTGGGTTGGAGCGGCTCGGGGGCGACCGCTTCCTTAAGGGCGCGGCTCTGATCAAGATGGGCGCGGCTCTGAACAGAGGCGGGCAGGTTATCCGTACCACCCTGGACCGGCGAGGCGCCGGCGCCACCCAACGAAACGGGAAGGATGCCCGCACCACCCAAGTTGGCGCGGGTTTGTTCAGGACTCGGAAGCGGCGCGGTGGCGCCGGCGATTGCGACGTTCGCGGCTTCGGTTGGCCCGGCTTCGGATTTCGCAGCCTCGGATTTTGCCGCTTCGGGCTTCGGGGCATCGGCCTTGGCGGGTTCTTCCTTCTTGAGCGCCATCGGCTGAAACGAGCGGCAGCCGTCGCGATAGACCGTGACGCCCTTGCAGTTCAAATCCCACGCGAGGCGATAGATCGTTTCGACGTCTTCGACCGACGCGGCATGCGGAAAGTTGATCGTCTTGCTGATCGAAGCGTCGCAGTGGCGCTGGAACGCGGCCTGCATCTTCATGTGCCAATCCGGCGAAATGTCGTGGGCGCAAACGAACACGTCGCGCACGTCGGCCGGGATGCCTTCAATGTGCGCAAGCGTGCCTTCACGCGCGATGCGCTCCATCAGCTCATCGCTGTGAAACCCGCGGTTCCGCGCCACTTCCACGAACGTCTCGTTGGACTCGACAAGCGGCCGCTCGCCCTGCTTCTGGCCGCGAAGGACGTTGCGGATGAATGCGAGCGAGAACATCGGCTCGATGCCGCCGGAGCAGTTGGCGATGATGCTGATGGTTCCGGTGGGCGCGACGGTGGTCACGGCGGAGTTGCGCATCAACCGGTTGTGTCGCGTTTGCCAGATGCTGCCGCGCCAGTTTGGAAACGCGCCGCGGCTCTTGGCGAGGAATTCGCTGTAATTGTGGGCCTCGTCGTTGACAAACTTCATGAAGCGCTCGCCCCAGGCGACGCCGGCGTCGCTGTTGTACGCGATATTGAGCTTATAGAGCGCGTCGGCGAAGCCCATGACGCCCAGGCCGATCTTGCGGTTGGCCTTGCAGATCGCGTCGATTTCGTCGAGCGGGTAATTGTTGGCGTCGATCACGTTGTCGAGGAAGCGCGTGGAGAGATGCACCGCGTCGCGCAGGCCGTCCCAATCCACGCGGGCCTGCGGCGTGCATGGATTTTGAACGAACATGCCGAGATTCACGCTGCCGAGATTGCACGCTTCGTAGGGCAATAGCGGCTGCTCGCCGCAGGGGTTCGTCGCCTCGATTCGGCCGACGTGCGGCGTCGGGTTGTGCTCGTTGATGCGGTCGATGAACACAACGCCCGGCTCGCCGGTCTGCCAGGCGTTATTGACGATGATGCTCCAGATTTCGCGCTTGGTGTAGACCTTTCCGCGCCATTCGGCCGGGATCGGTCCGGTGAGCCGCGGCGAGCGAAAGTAGCGGTCGGGCGAGGCGGGGTTGACGGGCGTCACGCAATCGACCGGGATCAGATTGCGCACGTCGCTCTTCCAGACGTCCATGTCGCGCGGAATGATGAGGCACTGCCCGGAGCGCGGATTTCGCACGACGTGCGGCGAATCCATGTCGGCGAGGAACTCGGTCATCCAGTCATTGGTGATCTTGACTGAAATATTGTAGTTGGTGAACTGATTAAGATCCTGCTTGGCGTGC
>JAEUIR010000190.1 GCA_016795025.1 Phycisphaerales bacterium | reverse complement strand
TCAACGAGGACGGGGTTTTGAATAACTTCGACATCGACCCGTTCGTGATGCTGCTGGCGGGAGAATGAAACAAAGGAACAAGCAACCCCGCGAATCTCGCGAGAAAACGCGGGTACGTGATCATGTGAAAACGGGAGAAAGTGAGAATCACACGACACGGCGAACGGCGAGCGTCCACTTCATCACGGTCGCGGTGCTGTTCAGACACAAACAACCGGCAGGATGCCGGTGCTACCCTAAACGGAGCGGGTCTGATCGCGTGAAACAAACGCCTATGGGCGCGCCCCCGATCGGAGGGCCGGGCACCACGTCCGCGCCCGGCCGCTCGCGAAACTCCGAGTTCTCGCAACCCGCGCCAGATTCCGTCAAATCCGCACAATCCAGTCACCCAACTCCTACCGCGCGCCGCGCGATGACTAATATCGATTCGGAGCGAAGATCATGGCGCCGACTCAATCGTCGCATCCGCGAACCGGGTTTTCCAAACGCGCCCTCGCCCCAGTGCCCCTGGTCACCGACCACCGATCGCGCACCCTTTCCCACCATCGCGCCTTCTTGATACGATGTGCGTTCAAGTAACCAAGATGCTCAAAATGGCGCTACACCTTGAGCGCCTTGGTTGTTGCAACCAATTGGGTCGGCGTCAGGTTTGTGGGTACGGGGAGCATCGCCGGCTCGGCGGTGCGAAAACATTGATTGCGCTCGACAAGAATTCTGTTCGCACCGGCTGGAAGCCGATGCTACCCACAAACCTGACGCCGACCCAACCAATTTCGTCCAAAACCGAGCGGTTGCCGCATGGCCCCGGAGTCCGCTATATTGCACGGCTCGCAACCGGCTGTCAGCCGGAAACGACTTTTTGACCGGCCCGCACCCCGGTGTCTGGAGATTTTGACCGATGTTTTTGGCCGCCACCGTCATCCACATGCTCGCCGCGATGGCTTTCGCATTCGTGGCGTTTCTGATCATGATCGTCATTCTGCTGCAGCGCGGGCGCGGCGTGGGTTTGGCCGGCGCGTTCGGCGGCGCGGGCGGGCCGAGCGCGACCTTCGGCGCGAAGACAGGCGATTTCCTGACGTGGGTCACAGTCATCGGGGCGACCGTGTTTCTGATTTTCGCAGTGCTGCTCAACTATCTATTCCTGCCGGCGAAGACCGTCATCGCTCAACCGCCGGCGACACCCAATACGCCGAATCAGCCGGCCGGCGGGCCGGCGGCTCCGCCTTTGGATGCACAGCTCTCGGACGACTGGCACAGCGGCGGCGCGGGCATTTTCGGCGAGCCGTTCGGTTCGTAGCCTCACAAACAGGCGCAACACAACATGATTCGCTCCATGACGGGCTTCGGCGACGCGCAGCTCGTCGCCGATACGCAGGCTTATCACGTTGAAATTCGCAGCGTAAACAACCGCTATTTCAAAGCGTCGATTCATCTGCCGGACGAATTCGGTTTCCTGGAGCCGGATGTCGAGCGGCTGGTGCGCGAACGGATCACGCGCGGAAGCGTCACGCTCCGCGTTCACCGGCGCGATCTCAGCCCCAACGCCGCCCAGGACATCAACGCGGCCGCGTTAAGACGCTATGTCGAGCAGATGCAGGCGGTCCGCCGCGACGACGCGGGCCTGGTGATCGACCTGGCGAAGATCGCGCTGTTGCCCGGCGTATGCCAGCCGCGCGAGGTCACCGAGGCCGAGCGTGAGACTTATTGGGGCGTAGTATCAAAGCTGGTGGACGGGGCCGTGGAGCGCATGCTCGTGATGCGAGCGACCGAAGGCAAGTCGCTGGCTGACGATTTGATGCGCCACGTCACGCGAATTCGCGATCATCTGGCTCGCGTGCGCGAACGCGCGCCGCTCGTCGTGGTGGAGTATCGCGATCGACTGAAGACGCGCGTCGAGGAACTGCTCAGCCGCAGCAATGTGCAGCTTGCCGAACAGGACTTGCTGAAGGAAGTGTCCATCTATGCGGAACGCAGCGACATCAGCGAGGAAATCTCGCGCCTCGCGGCGCATCTCGACCAGGTGGAGGACTGCCTGAGTAGCCGCGAACCCGCCGGTCGCAAGCTGGATTTCCTGTCGCAGGAACTATTGCGCGAGGCGAACACGATGGGCGCGAAAGCCAGCGACGCCCAAATCGCCAAGGACATCATCGAGATCAAAAGTGCCATCGACCGCGTGAAAGAGCAAGTTCAAAACGTCGAATAGCGGGCCGCGCCGCCCGTCAGCCCCCCGACAACAACGCCACAAACGCGTCGATGTCAAAGTTGTTCACGACGCCATCTTCGTTCACGTCCGCGTTGGCAACCGTGCATCCCGGATATGTCTGCGCATAGGCGTCCGCATCGGACAGCGCCAGTACAAATGCATCGATATCGAAGTTATTAACCGCCCCATCGCAGTTCAAATCACCCGGCGACCGCCCCGGCGGCAACCGTACAAACCATGCCTCGCCGCCATTTGGACCGATGCCATTGCCGGCGTAGGAACGCCCATCCGCGGAAACCGCTGTGCAATCGAGCAGCGTCCAACCACTTAAGTCAATGCCGAACTCGCCCGCGAAGATTTCATCCAACCGCTGCGGCTCATCCGCATCGGGCGTCCAGCGCACCGCTCGCCGGCCCTGATCCGTCATGCCCCAACCAACGATCACGCGGCCGCGCTCAGAAACACCGCGCGCGATGCTCTGATATCCGCCGCCGGACAGGTCGCCGAGCGCTTCCATGCCGCCCTGCGCCGTCCAGCGGAATGCTTCGTAGCTGTTGCTCCCAGATCGCGCCGAGCTGCTCGCGCCGACGATCACGCCTCCATCGCGAGACACATCCCAGGCTTCGCTCAGCACGCGCCCACCCGCCAGGTCTCCAAGATCGCTCAATACCTCGCGCTCCCAGCGCACGGCTTTGCGACCTGTCGCGTCGTTGCCGATTCCGACGATCACCGCGCCATCGGCTGAAACGGCCAACGCTCGGCTGTCAAACGGGCCGCCGCCCAAATCGCCCAGTCCGACAAACTCCGTGTCCGTCCAGCGACAGGCCTGAAACCCCTGTGGCGAATTGCTGTAGCCCACGATGGTCGATCCATCCGCGCTGACCGCGGCCGCCGAGCTTTCGAAAAATGTGTTCGAGAGCGAGCCGAGACCCACCATGCCGGTTTCGACCGACCAGCGAAACCCCTCCAATCCATTGAAAGAACTGCTGTTGCCCACCACGATTCGACCGTCACCGCTGATGCCAAACGCGCGGCTGTCGGCGATTCCGCCGCCCAGCTCTCCAAGCGGATTCAACCCGATCTCAAACGACCATTGAAATGCCTGATAGCCGAAAATGCCGTATGAAACGCTGCCGCCCGCGACGCTTTGGCCGTCCTCGGAAACGTCCCAGGCTTCGCTATATGTCCCGCCGCCGGGAATGTCGCCGAGTGGGACGAACACGGCCTGGTCCTGTGAGATCGCGGATTGACGCGAAACAAGAATGACAATCGCGATGAGTGCCCGACGCATGGCGCTGCTCCAAAACAATTTGAATGCGTCTAACAAATCAGCCAACGCCGCAACCGCAGCGGTCCGGTCCACCGAATGCGCTAGTTTATGATACTGCCTCGCTGTTCGAATCCACCTCAGAACTGATGAATTTCAAACATGACCATCCACCGCATTCCGCTTACGCTTCGCGGTCATGACGGGTGCCCAGGAACTGTTTATCGCGCTGGTTGTTTTGTATCTGTTTGAATGCGTGCTGGTTCTGCGGCGCGACGTAATCGTCTTTCGATCACTGGGGTTCGGGCGATTTCGAGCGATTCCAGCGGGCAATCTGCCCGGCTCGCCGGAACGGGCGCTGTTTTTCTCGATGCCCGCCCCGCCGCTCGGCGGGCTGTATCTCACCGAGCAATCGCCGATTTCGCTGTCCCCGACCGGCATCAGCACGCGGCGAGCCGAGCACTTTGGTTGCGAAAGCGAGGCGCTGGAGCCGGCGGAGTTTCGCTCCTACGCGAAGATCGAGCAGATTGCCGCCGACGGGCCGGCTCTGAAAATCAACGATGAAATCGCGGAGCGGCTCTGCGGTCCGGTCGCCGCGCGGGCGCTCGCCGCGGAGATTGACGTGCTCCGAAATGCGCCGGATGCTGCCGGGCGCGATCGTCTGATCGAGCGTGCACTGGATGCCCGGTTCGATATCGACGCAGCCGCGGCGAAACGCGAAACTACCGAGCGCGAGGCCGGCACATTGCTCATGCTGTGCAACGCGCTGTGCGTTTATCTGTTCACGATCGTGCCGCTGGTCGTGTGGCGATCCGGGCTGGACGGCACGTGGGCGATGTTGCTCATCGCGCTGGCCGGCCTATGGGGATCCATCGCGGCCGAGTTTGTCCGCGTGCATCGCCGGCTGGACCCGGATGCGTCGGCCGATCGGCGGCATCGCTTCGCAATCATCTGCTGCACACCGCTGTCGGCTGTGCGGGCTTATGAGTGGCTGTTACGCGAGCGGTTGGCGGCGTTTCACGCACTCGCCGTGGCGATTGTGACCTGCGAAAAAGCGGACGCAGCAGCTTTGGCCGGCGCTATGCTGCGAGATTTGGAATATCCGTGCCGACGTGCGGCGGCGGGTGTCGCCGCGACATCGATCGACCAGTGCGATGCGTCGGGCGAGTCGGAATTACGTTCGCGCGAGGATGAAAACGCAGAGGCGGATGAAGCCGCGGCGTGGCTGAGATCGCGGCTGCGCGATCGCGTGATTCGACTCATGCGGCGGCTGGAACTGGATGTTGCAGGCGCGCTCGCCGCGCCCTTGCGGGATGACGCCGATAGCGTCGCCTATTGCCCGCGATGTCACACGCAGTTTGTGCGTCAGGTGGCCGATTGCGCACATTGCCCGGGTGTTGCGGTGCGAGCATTTGAGAACGTGGTGACTGAAAAAGAGCCAGTCGAGGTGCGGTCATGATCGCAATGAGCGGCGAGCAAGTGGTCGTCTTCGCCATCATCGCGGCGGCGGGTTACTGGGTCGTATCGCTGGTGCTGAACAAAGTGTTTCCGTCGCGAAGTGACGCCGAAACCGAACAGCAATCATCGCAAATGAGCGAGGCGGATCAGGCGGCGAATGATCCCGAACGGGCGCGCCGCAGCGCCGAAATGCGGTCGTCATTTCCGCCGCCGCCGGAGTCGATGAACCCGCCTGGACTGCGGCGGAACGATGAATGAAAACCACGGTTGTCGATGACCTGACCAGGAATGTGGAACACAGGCGGACAAACATCAAGCAAGCATCCGCCGACTTCCTTCATCGTGCTTCGTTGAGCATCGGCCACTCAGTGTTTTGCGCCCCGCCTTCTACGTTCATCGCTCATCGTTCTGCGCTTTGCTCTTACTTCCCCAGCGCCGCCTGCAAATAGCGAGTGAACTGATCGATGTGCGAGAGATCATGGCCGGCATGCATCTTCAGCATCGTGCGTAGCGATTCCTCACCCCGCTCAGCGTGAACACCGACGCGGTCGAGTTGCTCCGGCGAGACGTTTTTCCACATTGCAACGGTGATGCGCCGTAGCGCGCGGAACTGTTCGATCAGCTCAATCGGATCGCGCTCATTGTAGCGCTGCCCAACGACCCACAAATCCTGGTCCATCGGCAGAATCTGCGGACGATCCTGTGATTGCACGAGCCGCACGCGATAGCCGTAAATGAAGTCGCCGTCGCACAAATGCCCGATGATCTCGCACGGCGTCCACTTGCCTTCGAACGGGCGCTTGCGCAGCACACTCGCCGGGTGCGGCGCAATGGCCTTCGCGAGTATGTCCGGCGTAGAGCGCAGCACTTCGAGCGAGTCGCGATCGCCCAGCAATCCCATAAGCTTGGCCGAGTAGGCAGCGGATTTGGAAATATCGGTGATCGGAGGCGCGGCGGGTGTCGCTGTGGCGGTCATGTGCGGACTCCTTGATTCGCGGTGATTCTCTCGGCGGCCGACGGTGAATGGTAACACGTTCTTGCGGAGCGGCGCGCAGAATCAATCGCTGCGAGTGCTACGGCCTTGGGCCGCCCTGGTTCGAATTCTCGCATCATGCGAATGCGTCGGATGAAAAACCCGCTGAGATGCCCCCATCGAAGTCATCAAAAGCGGCCGGGCTGGGCATAGACTGTCCAGACGCAGCACGCGATTACGATGCCCCCGCCTGGGGACTCCGCGACTCGCTTCGCCGTCAGCGGCCTTCATAAAGCCGCATGCCCAACAAATCATCCAATTGCGGCTCGGCCAGAATCTTTTTCACCGTCGCGTCGATGTCGTAATTCAACCGAACGAACTCAACCTGCTCGATGCTGCATTGCAGCGCGACCGCGACAAGGCTCGGCGCGCCGCCCCCACCCCCGGCGCCCGTGCCATTTCGCGAATGGCAAACCACATAGCTCGCGCGCGGGTCGCGGTCGCGCGGCTGACCAACACTTCCGACATTAATGATCGCCCGTTCATCCTCGACTTCGTAAAACGGCGCGTCGGGTAATTCGTGCGGCGGATCAAAGTAGGGATCATCGAGAAACACGCCAGGCTGGTGCGTATGGCCGAGAAAGCAAAGCTGCGCGTCCAGCCGCTCGAAATTGGCCATGACCTTTTGCGGATTCGTGAAAACGTCTTCCGGAAAAATGTACTCGTTGATCGGTCTGCGTGGCGAGGCATGCACGTATAGCACGTCGCTCTCTTCGAGGCGCACCGGGCGCGTGGCCAGGAAACGCCACCGGGCATTGCGAAGTTTTGAGTCTGACTCGGTTTCGAGCACTTGGCGCGTCCAATAACAGGCGCGCTCGGCGGCGGCGTTGAAATTCGCGGGTTCATACAGCACCGCGTGGTCGTGATTGCCCATCAGGCAAACCCGGCAGCGCTGGCGAATGAGATCGAGGCACTCCTTGGGATTGGGGCCATATCCGACCACGTCGCCAAGACAGACGATCTCTTCGATCCCGCGTCGATCAATATCGCGCAGTACCGCCTGCAACGCCTCAAGGTTGCCATGAATGTCGCTGATGATTGCAAACTTGCCCATCTGTTGGTTATCGACGAATGCGGCCGCCGTTGCCGGTTAGGTCAGGGATTTTTCGAGGCCGCGCCGGCCTCCGCGGAATTTGCGCCCACTGAGGGCATGGCCGGCAATTCAGCTTCTTCGGGGATCAGCACCGGCCAGGATTGCTCGATCCGATAGCGTCTGCGACAGCCGGTGCAAAGCAGGGCTGAATCGGACAGGGCCAATGGGGCGCGGCATTCCGGTACAGGGCAGGCCAGAATTTCGAGCAGCTCGGGATCGATAGTCGCCATTTTCACGCCGTGTTTCAACAAATTCCGTCACTCGCGGCCAAGATAGGGCGACGCAAGCCGCCACGCAATCGGTTCGATTACTTACCGGCGGAAAACGCGGCAATGACTGGGCATGAACCGATCGCGGCCGCGTTCCCGGTGGGCCAATTCAAGCGCCCTTGAAGCCGCCCTCCCACGCGATTTCAGAAATGGTTTTGCGA
>JAEUIR010000018.1 GCA_016795025.1 Phycisphaerales bacterium | reverse complement strand
CATCAGCGTGCGTCGCGAGCCGCGTGAATCGTTGCAATTATTCGCGGGCGGTTACGGCGCGACCGTTGTGCCGTTCAAGCCCGTCGTCGTGAAGCGAATCACG
Organism: Phycisphaerales bacterium; assembly: GCA_016795025.1. Lineage (GTDB taxonomy): Bacteria > Planctomycetota > Phycisphaerae > UBA1845 > Fen-1342 > JAEUIR01. Next base: position 37,828 of record JAEUIR010000018.1, on the reverse strand, counting down.
TCGCCAGTGGACGCCGGCAAGCCGGTCGCCCAGCTTCCGTCCTCGCGAGCAAACGTCGTACGCGCGGCGCCGCTGGTTTCATTCGTTACAGTCACCTCCGCGCCAGGATCGGCCGTGCCCGGGCGGCCCTCGATCGCGGTGTTTCCGCCGATCGCCGCGATGTCGCTCAGTTCCGCACTGGTCATGCCTTCGAGAAAAGTCGGCGCGACGGCCGGGAAGCTCTCCAGGGATTGCATCAATTCAACAAGCTGTGTGTGCGGATCGCTGCTGCTGAGGCTGCGCATGGCCACATAGCTCACGACAATCGCGCGCTGACCTGGCGCGAGCGTGATTTGCCTGCTGGTGGTCAGCGAGTCGCCATTTTTGATGACGTCAGTCGCGGGCGAGAAAATCCCGACACCCGGATCGCTTCCAAGCTCTTGCGTATTCACCCACCAGAGATCCTGCGCTGTCGCGATGCCGTCACCGCTTGAAGAAGCCGACACAAAGTCGTTCGACTCATCCGAGCCGTATCCTGTTTCGTGCTCGATTGTGCGCGTCTGTTCTGTCGCCGTGTCGTTCTGAATGATGTCCAGCCAGCGCGCAAACCCGTTCGTCGCCGACACAAACACTTTGCGCGTGACGGTCATGCCGTCCACTGTCGCCGGACCGTACACCACTTCGCGCACGTCTTCGATATCGGCGTTGGTTTGAGTCGGGAAGCTCGCCGCACCGACGGTAAGCGTCATCCCCGTGTCGAACGCGTCGTCAAAATCCGCGCCGAAACTTCCGTCATTCACTTCGCCCCTGCTCGTCAAATCCCACGTATGGCCGGAGCCATCCGTGATGTCGAATTCGAACGATGTTACCGCATCGGTTTGCACGAGATTCGGCGGCTCGGTGGTAATGATGCGCCGAGCTGTGACGAGGCAATCGGCCACGCCGTCGCCGTTCGCGTCGATGCGATCATCCGCGCCAGGACATTGATCGCACGCATCGCCGATGGTGTCGCCGTCGGCGTCAGACTGATTTGTGTTGAAGGAGAATCGGCAATTGTCGCGAACGTCGGGGACGCCGTCGAAGTCCAGATCCGAGAGCGGCTGGCAATCGCGCGAGTCAAACGCGCCGTCGCCGTTTGTGTCTTCCGCCGCGTCGTTCACGCCGTTCCCGTTTGTGTCCCAGCAATCGACGCCATCCGCGCCGGCTGGGCCGGGCGGGCCTTGAGGACCGGCGGGGCCTTGTGGACCGGCCGGGCCGGGTTGATTCAACCCGCTGCCGCCGTCGTCACCCGGTTGTATCGGACAGCCGGCCGCGAGGACCAGCAACATCGAAGCAATGGAAATACCCAGCAATCTGCGCATGCAATGTCTCCCGCCGCAAAACGCGGCTTTCTAGTGATGTTGTGAATCTCGCGCCGCGTGCACCAAGCGAAGCGCTTCAAGTGCAATCGCGATGCTGGTGCCTTCGATTCACAGGAAATCGTTGCGCGCGCAATCGAAATTTCCGCTGAATTGCATGTGAACAAGCTGCGATCGGAACGGTGCGGTTGAAGTCTGCGACGCGACCACCGGAAATTTCAAGATGTGATTTGATCGTAATACTGTTCAACGGCGCTAACCGCGCGATGCGGCCAGCCCCCCACCGGGCCAATCGCGCGAATGTGTGCGCGCTCTGCGCGCTGTAGCGGCGCACGGTTATGATTGAACTGCATGACGGTTTCACGACCACGGCGGACCTGGCTCCGTGATTTTCGACGCACGCTCCACTACTTGCGGCCGCACTCCCGCCAGTTGGTTATCGGCCTGCTGATGGCGTTTGGCGTCGGTGCGTTCTACACCTTCACGATCTCCAGCGCAATTCCCCTGCTGAAAGTCATCTTTGCGGATCATGAGACGCTCGCCGACTGGCTGCATCGCGCCGAATCCGAGCGGCGGCTGGGCGTGTCGATCAGCGCCGATCTGCCCGACAATCCCGCCGGGCTCGAAATCGAAAAAGTCGCGCCAACCTCGCGCAGCGCCCAGCGGATCCATGACGGTGAACGCATCGTCGGCGTGGCCGGAAAACCGTTCAGTTCGTATCAATTGATGCGATTGATTTCGCAGCACCCGGATCGCGATCTGATCAATGTGGATGTCCGTTCGAATGTCGGTGAATTGCGCAGGGTCGATCTACACCTTCGCTCGTACCGCTGGTGGAGTGGATTGGTCGAGCGGGCCGCGTCCATCCTGCCCAGCGGGAAATCGGCCGAAGACAGGCTGCGCACACTGACGCTGGTGGTGGGCGTACTGTTGCTGATGGGAATCCTCGGCGGTGTGTGCCGCTTCGCGAATGAGGGCCTGGTCGCTGTCGCGGTTCAGCGGGCGATGCATGACTTGCGCGCGAGCCTGGCGACTCATGTGCTGCGTCTGCCGATGCAGTGGCACTCAAGCCAGCCGCATGGCGACACGCTGGGGCGCTTCGCCAACGACATTGGGAAAGTCGAAGTCGCGCTATCGACGCTGTTTGGAAAGACATTTCGCGAGCCGCTGAAGGCCGTCGGCGTTCTAACGCTGACATTATTGATCGACTGGCGCTTGTTGCTCGTCGCGCTAGCCGGCGTTCCGATCGGGGCGGTCATCATCGGCGTGTTCGGGCGAATCGTCGGCAATTCGCAGAAGCGCGCCTCGCAATCCTGGGGGCGTCTGCTCGATCATCTCGGCGAGCGCCTGGCCGGAATCCGCGTGGTGAAAGCCTACGGAATGGAGGTCAAAGAGGGCGGGAAGTTTGAGGAGGAGGATCGGACGCTGACCCGCGCGCAGACGCACATCGAGCTGGCCGACGCGGCAACCAACCCGGCGCTTGAAATCATGGCGATGTTCGCGGTTGCGGGGTTCATGCTTTACGGCGGCCTGCGCGTATTCAATCATGAGCTTGAGCCGCACCTGTTTTTTGCGGCGCTGATCTGCCTGGGCGGAGTGTTCGACCCGGTGCGAAAGCTCGGCAACGTGAACAATCGCGTTCACGCGGGCGATGCCGCGGCCCGCCGGTTATTTGAGTTGCTGGACCAACCGGCCGAAGAGCCGCCGGCGACCGTTTCGTCCGCGATATCTCCAGCGGCGTTTCTCGACAAGATTGAATTCCGCAATGTGACTTTTGCGTATCCGTCGAAGTCCGATCGCATCGTGCTGAGCGATGTGAACCTCGCGGTGCGCAAGGGCGAAATGGTCGCGTTGGTCGGCGGCAATGGGTCGGGCAAAACGACGCTGATGTCTTTGCTGATGCGTTTCTTCGATCCGGTTCGCGGCGCGATTTTCATCGACGGCGTGAACATCGCCGAAATGTCGCTCGAAGCGCTGCGTTCGCGAATCGGGCTTGTCACACAAGACGCCGTCGTGTTTTCAGATTCCGTGCGGGCGAACATCGCCTATGGCGCGAACGGCGTCACAGATCAGATCGTGCGAGCGGCCGCGCGGCAGGCGCACATCGACGATTTCATCGAAGAGTTGCACACCGACGAAATGGGGCGGCAGGCGCGCGGCTTCGACGCGCACATCACCGCGCGGACGCTCTCCGGCGGGCAGCGGCAGCGCATCGCGATCGCCCGCGCGATCCTGCGCGACCCGCCGATCCTCATCCTCGACGAAGCCACCAGCCAGGTCGATACCGAATCAGAGCGAAAAATCCAGGAAGCGATGGATGACGTGACGCGCGGTCGAACGACGATCGTCATCGCGCATCGCTTCAGCACCATCGCGCGGGCGGATCGCATTGTCGTGTTGGACGGTGGGCGCGTCGTGGCTTGCGGACGACACGAGCAGCTACTCGCCGAAAGCCCGTTTTACGTCGCGCTGTGTGAAACGCAGTTCGCGGCCGGACCGGGGGAGTCGGTGGGCGCGCCGCTGAAGTAGTGTCGGTGGTCTGTGAGTGACGATTGGTGAAGCGCCGGGGCGGGAACCGGCCAAACAGCGCAAAAAGCAAACGTACGCGGCTGACCGCTGCCTGCTCATCGGCTGGAAGAGCCGGCGGGATGGCGCTGATTTCTCAGCGCCGACGGAAAACCGCGTACGTTGCAGGGTTGAATCCGGTTACGACAGGTACAAGCCGATGATCGCGACTGTTCTATGGGCGGGACGCGGGCCAGTTATGCCGCGCCTACCCGTGGCGCATTGAGCACGCATCGGCCCGCCCGTCGGAAGCAAGGCGCGTCTGCCGAATTGTGCCGGTGTTTTGTCGCATGTCGTCGAGCTTTCACCTGCTCAGAACCGCTCAAGGGTCTCGATGAGAGACTTACTTGGCCTTCTTCTTCGTAGCCTTCTTCTTCGTACCCTTCTTCTTGGTCGCCTTCTTCTTGGCCATGATGGGCCTCCATAAAAGAAACAAACAGATACAACTACGCCACCATAGGCGGTTGTACACCTTCTTCGAACCGGACGCTGACACGCTTGCTCACGCCCGGCTCTTCCATCGTGATCCCATACAACACATCGGCGCTTTGCATCGTTCGCTTGTTGTGCGTGATCACAATGAATTGCGATTGCGCCAGAAACTCGTCGAGCACCGAATTGAACCGGCCGACATTCGACTCATCCAGCGCCGCGTCAACCTCGTCCATCACCACGAACGGCGATGGCTTGCTCCGAAACACCGCCAGCAGCATCGCGATGGCGGTCATCGTTTTCTCGCCGCCCGAGAGCAGCGAGATCGACTGCGGTTCCTTGCCGGGCGGACGGGCGATGATCTCGATGCCGGTCTCCAGCGGATTCTCAGGCTGCTCCATGATGATATCGGCTTTTCCGCCGCCGAATAATTTGCGGAACAGTTCCTGAAAATGACCGCGGATCGTCTCAAACGAAGACAGAAACCGCGACGTGGACGCTTCGTCAAGCTCGGCGATGAGCGCTCCGAGCTTCTGGATCGCCTGGTCAAGGTCGAGCCGCTGCGCGATCATCGCGTCATACCGCGGCGTCAGTTCCTCAAGCTCGCGGATTGCGTCGAGATTCACGTTGCCGAGGCGCGCGATCCGGCCGCGCAGCTCATCGATCTCCACGCGAACGGCGTCCCAGTCATGAGCAATATACTGATATGACGCATACAACTCAATCAGTTCCAACGAAAGTTCTTCGCGAACGCGCGCGGCCAGACCTTCCTGCCGAACCTCGACCTCGCGCAGGCTGACCTGACTTTCGTGCAGTTCGCGCTCGGCCTGCTCGATGTCCGCAAGCACTCCGCGCGCCGCGCTGCCGCAATGATCGAGATGGCGGCGCAACTCCTGCCGCGCGCCGCGCTGCGCGCTCACTTCATTCTGCCGCGATTCGATGCGGGAGCAAACTTCTCCGTGCCGCGCTCGTGACTCACCCGCCTCCGCCCCGGCCGATTCGATTCTGCGCGCTTCGTCCTCGGCCTCGCGCTGCGCCTGCGAGCGCTCCTCATGCAGGCGGTCGATCTGCGCGCGCAACTGCGAGAGCGCCGCTTCGCCCGCGGCCCGTCGCTCGGCCGCGCGCCCGACTTCCACCAGCGCTTCCGTCAGACGCGAAGACGCCTCCGAAAGCTCACGTAGCCGCTCGTCAAGCCGACCTTGCGACGAGTGCAACTGATGCTCGTGCGAGTCTTTTTCGCCCGACGCCTCAACATCGACCTGCTCCAGTTCGCCGCGACGTCGCGCCAGATCATCGGCCAAACGCGACGCATCGGACAATTCCGCCTCCAGGAGTTGCAATTCACGCTCGACGCGGCGCAAATCGTCAACCGCCCGCACCTGCGCTGATTGCGTCTCCGCGTGCTGCTTTTGAATCGAACCGATCTCGGCCAAAACGCCGCCGCGTTGCAATGCCTGATCCGCGAGCCGCTCATCAATTGCGCGCAAATCGCGCGCGGCCAACTCGATCCGCGATTCAGCGTCGTCCAGCTCCGCGCGAAGCTGTCGAATCTCGCTCTTGCGCGCGATGAGACCCACATTCCCACGCGCCGTCCCCACGGTCAGTCGGCCTCCGGTCGAAATCGAGCGGCCGTCCAGCGCCACAAACACGAATCTCGGCGGAGCACTCTGCGCATGCGCCAGCGCTCGTTCGAATTCATCGACGACGACTACGCAGCCAAGCAGATCGTCCGCGAGCGATTCGAACTCCGGCTCGCAATGCACCCAATCGCGGGCCCGTGCGACGAAGCCGCCCAGGTCGCTTAGGTCTTCCGCGGGCAGCGCGCTGCTCAGCCGATCCAGCGCAATCACATTTACAACCGATGAGACGTCGCCGCGCCGCGCCGCTTCCGCCAGAAACGCATACGTGTCGCGAATGACGACGTGATTTTCAAACGACGCCAACACGCCGGCGAGCGCTGCCGCGCGAGAATCGTCGATCCGCAGGCAATCCGCCACCAGTCCGATCACGCCTCCGCCGCGCGCCGCTTCGCCGCGCCACTCCAGCACGCTGCGCGTGGCCGAATCGACGCCCTCATAGCGGCGGTCCATGTCTTCCAGCAATCCCAACCGCGATTGAATCCCGCTTCGCAACTCTTTTTGGGCCGCGCATTCCGCGGAAATCGCCTGCCGCCGCCGCTGTGCCTCCATGATCTCCCGATCCATGTCGCGCAGCCGGCCAACCAACTCGCCGACTCCCTGCTCCAGGCGCTGGCACTCAACCACCAGCACGCGGCCGCGCTCGTCGAGCGTTTCGCGTTCCGCGACCGTTCTCGCTCGGCGATCGTTCATTTGCCGCGTCGATCCGGCCAACCGCTCGGACTGTTGCGCGATTGCGTTGATCTCGCTGCGCACCAGGGCGCTGCGCCGCGCAGCTTCGTATGCGGCATGTCGAACCGCGTCGAGCTCGCGACGAATCTCGGTGCATGCCGCGTCAGCCGTTGCGCGTTCCGCGCGGAATCGCTCGACCACTCCGGTGGCTTCGACCAGGGCGCGGTCGATCTGCTGCAATGCCGATTGCTCGTCGGTGATGCGAGCAAGCAGCTTTTCGCGGCGTGTGTCGATCTCGTCAGCCTGCTGCAATCGCCGCGTGCGCGCCGCGGTCGAATCGGCCATCCGTCGCTCGGCTTGCGCGATGCGCTCAACCAGCGCGCTCGATTCGCTTTGCAGATTCAGAATATCGCCGTCGAGTTCCTGAATTGTCGCGTCGAGTCGCTGCACCTCGTGCTCGATTTCGCTCGCGCGGGTGTCGAACCCCGCCAGCTCCGCCCGTTTGGCGCTTAGCTGATCCGTCAGCCGATCGGCTTCTGCGCGCGACTTCGCCCGCGATTGCTCAAGTTCGTGATATTCCGCAAGCGAGAACTGGCTGCGCAACTCGCGCAGCCGCGCGTCATATTCCAGATAATTGCGCGCCTTGCCGGCCGCGAGCTTCACGCTGCGCAGTTGGCGCTCCAACTCGTCCAGCACATCGACCAGGCGCAACAGATTCTGTTGCGTGCGTTCGAGCCGTCGAGCGGCCTCGGCGCGTCGCACGCGATACCGGCTGATTCCCGCAGCTTCCTCGAACAGCTCGCGCCGCTCGGCCGGGCTGGATTGCAGCAATACATCAACGCGCCCCTGCTCGATAATCGTGTACGCATCCACCCCGATGCCGGTGTCGAGCAACAAATCGCGAATGTCCTTCAAGCGGCATGCGTTGCCGTTCAGGCGATATTCGCTTTCGCCATTGCTGAACAGCACGCGCCCGACGACGACGGTTTCCTGATCGACCGTCAGGAAGCCGGAGCGATTATCGAATGTCAATTCAACTTCGGAATATGTTGCACCCTTGCGGTTGCGCGACCCCGCGAAGATTACGTCAGACATCTGCTTGCCGCGGAGTGTCTTGGCCGATTGCTCGCCAAGCACCCAGCGCAGTGCATCGAGAATGTTGCTCTTCCCACACCCGTTTGGGCCGACAATGGCGGTTACGCCGGGGCCGAACTCGAACTCCGTTCGATCCGCGAAACTTTTGAAGCCGTGCAGAACAATCTTCGAAAGAAACACTCGGCCCGCGCTCGCAATCAGTGCGACAGTGCGTCACGCGCACGCGCGCGCGACTCAATATCTAGTATAGCAGCGCGGACAATACCTCAAGCAGTGCCACGCCGCAACACGATTTGCGTTTGCTTGGAGACTGCGACACTTTCGTAGATTAGCTCATGCCGCCATGAAGCGCCATGGCATCGCGTTCGGCGACGGCTTCGGACGCAAACGGCCCGGCTGCTTATGCGCCGGGCCGTTTCGCTACGAAAGTGTTGAAAAGGAGTGGGCTTAATGCGGTACGCTGATTTTGCTCGATTGATAGCTGCGAACGAGGTCGCGAACGGCGTCTTCCCACGACATTTTCGGCTGCCAGTTCAGTTCAGTGCGCAGCTTGGTCGAATCGCCGCACAAGCATGCGATTGTCTCTCCGTCGGTTGTTGAATCCACGCTCTGCTCGATCAACTTCAGCGGTTGACCGGCCACGCGGATCATCGTCTGCACGATTTCGCGCACCGTGAGCGCCTGGCCCGACGCGACGTGATAAGTTTCGTTCGGCTTTCCGTCGACGAGGATGCGCTCGTAAGCTGAGATCACGTCATGCACGTGCAGCAGATCGCGCTTCAGGTTCAGGTCCGGCAGTGTGAATTCAGTGCCCTGTGTTGCCGGATCCCAGGTCGCCAGGCGCTGCGCCACCGCGCCGTAGAAGAAGTTCGCCGGTTGGCCCGGACCGGTGTGATAAAACGGACGCGCAATACTGACGTTCAGGTGATAGTTCTTGAAAAACGTATGCGCGATATCTTCGGCGGCATAGCGCAGCGAGCCGTAGGTATTGATCGGCGCGCAGGGCGTGGTTTCGGAAAGGGGCTGGCCGTCGCGACCGGCGTTGCCAAACACGTCGCAGGTACTGACGAACAGCACGCGCGAACGCGGCACGCTGCGGCGGACGGCTTCGAGCACGTTGGCCCACGCCGTGACGGTCGATTGATACGCGGTAAGCGGCTCGTTGATCGCGTCATAGGCCTGAGAGGTCGCGGCCAGGTGAATCACGCCGTCCGGCCGGATGCTGGCGACGGCGCGCGCGACGTTGATTGCGTCGCTGACATCGCACACAAGCGTTTTGCCGAAGCGTTTTTCGAGCGTGAGTTTTCGGGCCCGATTGCGAACGCCGGCGACGACGTCAAACCCCCGTTGGCGGAATAGCTGAACGAGGTGCGAACCGACGAAACCCTCGGCGCCCGTGACAAAGATCGTTTTCACAACAGGTCTCCCAAACTGCGCCTCCGGTGACCCGCAGGACCGACCGACGCCGGCGGGCGGAAGCGATAACGCAAACGCTGACACGGTTTGGTATCGGCAACGACAGGGGCCGAGTTGCGTAACGGCGCTGTTGAGCATTTGCAGACCTCCGCCAAACGGCCATTGAAGTTTGCCGCGACCAGGCGAAATCGGCGCGTCAGGTGGTGTTGGGGCGTGACGTGAATCTCACTATCGGCCACGGCGCATTGCGTGATCGGGCATCATTGCGTTCGAATCACCAAACGGCAGTCAGGCGGGAGGACAAAATGCGGGTGCCAGGCTTTGTCCGGTCCGACACTCGGAAGCGGATTCGCTTGTGACCGGCACATTCTGCCGGTATCGTGAATCATCATTGAAATCAGGCGTTTTTCAGGAGTCGCCGAATGGCGTTGGACGAAATTCTTTTCGCGGCCGAAGAGCAAATGGAGAAGTCAACCGACTTTCTCAAGCAGGAATTGCGGGGCATCCGCACCGGCCGGGCTTCCACGGCGATTGTGGATACCATGCGCGTCGAGGTTGAGTCGTACGGATCGTCGATGGGCATGAAAGAGCTGGCGAATATCGCCGTCGCCGATGGGAATGTGATCGTCATCAAGCCTTATGACCCCGGCACGCTGAAAGACATTCAGCGTGCGATCGAGAAAAGCGACATCGGCATCAATCCGCAGAACGACGGCAAGCTGATCCGCCTGCCGGTGCCGCCGCTGTCCGGCCAGCGCCGCGCGCAGCTTGCAGACCAGGTGAAAAAGCTGGGCGAGGCGCAAAAAGTGGCCGTTCGAAATTTGCGGCGCGATGCGAACAAAGCGATCGAGACGGAGAAAAAGGGCAAGACGCTGAGCGAAGACGATGCGACGCGCGGCGAAGAGCAGGTGCAGAAGCTGACGGATCAATACACAGCCGCACTGGACAAGATGGTGGCGGACAAGACGAAAGAAATCATGGAAGTTTGATCGCGAGGGCTGGTGGCGCGACGAACAGGCGGCATAAAAAAGCCGTCGGGCGATGTGGTGACACGGGTGGGCTCGCGCAGCGGATGGGGAGCGAGTCGCGCTTAGCGTCCGAACGAGGAAGCCGGGCACAAATTTCCGCCGACGAGGATTTGCGTCATCGAGCAACCAGTGAGTCAATTCCGCGTGGTTGCGGTCTGTCCGTGGCGCGTTGAGCATCAGGCTAAACCGCCACGCACGTCGCGAAACGTCGGCGGTTCATAGGTCCAGCCGTTGGCCAGGCGGCGATCCTCGCGCTTCAGTGTCCAATGCAAATAGCGTCCGACCAACGGGGCCGCAAAGCGCGTGCGCCAGCCGAATTCGCGGCACATCTCGCGCAGCAGATCGGTGATTTTCGCTGCGAGTGCCGCCGACTCTTTTTTCCAGGTTGTTTTCAACCAGCGCCGAGCGGCCCAGAGCGCGCCGGAATAGGTCACGGCCAGGTCGCGGGCTTCCCAAGCAAAACGCGCCCGGATGCGGCGATCGGGGTGGTTCTTATATCGTTGCCAGCCGGCCAACACCGTTCGGGCGATGCGGATGACGCTCGGCCCGTTGCACTCGAAGTCGCGCTGGAACGCGCGGACCAGGAATTCGCTCTCCTGTCCGTCGCGAATGTGCGGGTGGCGAAAATTGAAACGAAACTGGCCGTGCGCGTCGGCATCCGGGCATTCATCATTCGGCAGCAGTGTGCCCGCGGCGGCGTGCTCCGCGTGGAGCGGCGTGCCGGGAATCGGCGTATAGAGCATGAACTGGTGAAATTCGGTGTCGTGAGCAACGGCGTGGGCGATGACGCGATCGATGTTTTGCGGCGTGTGTTCTTCGAGTCCGATGATGCTCGAACCGAGCACGCGAATACCGTGAGACTGGAGCGTTCGCACGAGTTCACGCGTATCGACGCCGCATACCTTGGCGTATTGCGAGTCTTCGCCTTCCAACCCCATCCACACCCATGAAATGCCGAGGCTGACCAATTGTTCGATTTTATAAGTGGTGAGCACGCGCCCGGAACTGAAAACGTAAAGCGCCCAGGATCGGCCGTGTTGCTCCATCAATTCGAGCAGCCGCAGGGCGCGTTTGCGGTGCAGCATGAAATTCTCGTCCATCATGAAGAACGAGCGCACGCCCATGGAGCGCTCCAACCCGCACATGATTTCGAACAGACTGTCGCCGGTTTCGTAGAAATTCACGAACCTGCCCTTGCCGCCGAACATTGCGGACGTTGCGCAGAAATTACATCCCATCGGGCACCCGACGGACGGAATCACGGTTGCCGCGACGTCGCCGCGTTTTTCCCAAAGCCGCACACCAAGCGTGCGTGTTCCGATGCCGGAGACAATTTCCGGATGCCGAATCGGGGCGCTGGGATCCTGGCCCAGGTAACGGCGCATCCAACTAACGCCTTCGCCGGGAACGATGTGATCGGCGTCGATGCGCGCGCTCAGGCCGGGAATATTGGCGACATGGCCGCCGACGATGATCTGCGCGTGCGGTTGATGCTCGCGGATCCAGTCGCACATGTGCCTCACTTTTTCGACATTGGGCATGATGGCGCTGATGCCGATGATGTCATATTGCTGCGTGCGCAATTCGTCGAGAAATCGATCGCGCGTCGGGAAATCGAGCAGCGTGCTGTTCGCGTCGATGTTCCGCTGAATCAGCATCAGGCCCCAGGAGCGGTGGAACATCCGCAGCGAAAACGCTCGTTGCACACGCGTAACCTGATTGTGATACAGCTCCATTGGATTTATCGCGCGGCTGCCATATTCGTCATCCTGTGCGTATGGACCGAAGACGCTGGTGAGCAGCACGCGGGCGCGTGTGCCGAGTGGATGCAGCGGCGCAGGCGCTTGTGTTGCGAGCGGAAGTTGAGCAGTAGTCATCGCAGTCCTGTCTGGAGTGAAGCAAACGTCAGTGTTACGCCGATGACTTTGCGCCTGGCCGGCAACGGCGTCAATTGAGAATTTTGGCGCACGCCTGCGCGTATTCGCTCACTGCATGGTGGCTCAATGGCGGATTACGTCGATCTTCGAAAACGCGCGAGCGAAAGACTTACGGAGTCGAGTTCGTCGGGGAAGTGGGCAGCGTCGACGAAACGGCGCGCGTGTAGGGCGTATCGCCGTCAGGGAGTGATCGCGCCGGTATCGAAGACCAGCGGACGAATGCCGTCCCAGAGCATGATCTTCGCGCCGGCGATCGCGAGCATTCCGCGGAAGAGCCACAGGAACTGCTCTTCACTCAGGGCGCCGAGCAATCGACGACCGATCAGCGTGCCGGGGATGACAACGGCGCACATGAGCGCTGAGAGCGCGAGGTATTCCCGCAAATCGGTAAACGCCTGATAGGTCAGGAACACCGGGATTTTGGCCAGATGAAGCACCCACTCGCACGCTGATTTTGTGGCGATGAGGCGCTCCTTGGCAAAGCCACGCCTGGCGAAAAGCGGTCCGATCAACGGGCCGATGGCGCCAACCGTGAATGCTGCAATGCCGGAAGCGACTCCAAGAATCGGGAAGTCATACCAGCGCGGGCCGTCCTTGCGCGTGGGCAAAGGCAGCAGCGAGAATATCACGACGTAAGCGCCGACGATCAGCTTGAACCAGGGTTCGGCTGTTTTCGAATGGCTCGTCGCGTCGAGGATCGCGATGCCGATTCCGCTGCCGACAACCACGCCGGACAAGAACCGGCCGACAATGCCCCACTCGACGTGCGGCAGGAATGAAATGACGCGAGTGGTGTGGTTCACCGTTTGAACAGTCGCATGCAGCAAAATCGCGGCTTTGTGCGGCAGGAACATGTATGTGACGGCCAGCAGCAGGATGCCGCCTCCGCCGCCGAGCACGGCGGAGATCGCGGACGTGAACAGCGCGACGAGAGGCAAAACGATGAAAATCATGCCGGGCAATTTACCCGGTGACGGGCGGCGCTCCGCGCGGATTGGCGCAAAAAACGACGGCGGCCGGAGGATCGTCCGGCCGCCGCTGAATTCACTTCAGGTCAAATCGCGCTTAGCGGCGACGAAGCATCGCCAGACCGAGCAAACCGAGCAGCGCGGTGGCCGGCTCGGGGACGATTTCGATGTCATCGACATCAAACGTCTCATCGACAAGTTGTCGATTGTTGGAGCTAACCACGAATTGCTGCGTCTCGGTGCCGGCATAGATCGCGCTGGTGTAAATGCGAACGCCGCCGTAGTAATAGTCGATCGCGCCGACGTCTTGGCGAACGGAGACGCGAAGATCGGTATAGGGGCCTTCGTTCCAGGTTACGTTGGTGGCGTAAAACGCAAGCGGGGCGGGGCCGCCGAGATCCGGGTCATCGAGCACGAAAATCGCGCCCGGCGTGCCGGCCGTGAAGCCGTCGTTGAGATTGAACAGCACGCGCCAGGTGAGGAACCCTTGCGTCGGCGCTTGGCCAATGACCGAAACGGACGCGCCTTGGTCGTTCGAGTTTGCGACCTTCACGTTGGTGAGGCTGTTTCCGCCGTCCGGCTGGTCGCCCAGGTTCGGGCCGAGCAAGTTGCGTGCGGTTCCAGCCGCCACGGTCGGGTCGAAAATCACGCGGGCGTGCTGAGCGCCGCCGGCGGGATTCGCGGTGGACACGGAGTTCCAGGGCAGATTCACGCCGGAGGCGAGCCAGCCGTTCTGTGGCTCAAGAACGCCGGTGGCGTACGCCGGGGCCTCGAAATCGATGCTCTGATTTCCGGGGCCGGCGATTCCGCCTTCTTCGGTCTGTCCCAGATCAAAAGAACGCAGCGAGCCGGTATAGGGGATATACCGCGACGCCAGCGCTGTAGTCGACAGGGCGACGCCTGCCGCCACGAACAAGAAACGACGAAATGCCATGACATCCTCCTCGCAGGCGCGCCGTCAGCGCGCATGCTTTTCGACCGGTTTCCACGCCGGTCCAGATACTCTACGGTGTTCGAAATGCTTCGGTCGCGCGCTGTGATGTTGCGCGGACCGATCTCCACATCACGAATCTAAAGAAATGGAAATGGAAAGTCAACGGAATTGTGACACGGTTTCGGCGGCAGTGCCCAAGGACACCGGTTGGTGGCCGGCTTTGCGAGTCTCACCGGCCGCGAAATCGCCACGCGATGAGCGTTAGCATCATTGCCAGGCCGGATGCAGGTTCGGGAATGAGGAGTTGGACCGCGTCAATATCGCCGGATTCCGTTTCGAGTTGCAGATTATCCGTCAGCCAGCCGAGCTGCTCCACGCGCGTTCCGGCGAAGATTCCGGCCTGGCTCGAATAAATCAGCGCGCCGGAATAGAAGTAGCGAATCGCGTCGCTGGGCGAATCGACTTCGACCCGGAGCGATCGGTATTCTCCGGCGATCCACGCCACGCCTGTGTCGACAAATTCCAAGCCGCCGCCAACGTCGTCAAGCACCAATATGTTGCCTGTTCCCAAGCCGTTGTCGAAGTTGAATTTTACTCGCCAGGTGATCAGACCGAGGCTCGGCGCCTGGCCGATTACGTCGTAATCCGACCCACCGTAGTTGGAGATGTCGATCAACATGGAGGTCGAGGACGACCCGTCGGGCAGCGGCCCGAGATTTGGCGAAAGCGCGACGCGCGTCGTGCCGCGTGCGACGGTGAAGTCCTCGGTCAGCCGCAGGTGCTGCTCGCCGCCGCCGGGATTCACGTTGCTGATTGACGCCCATTGGGCATTGGCGCCGGACGCGGAGAAGCCGTTTTGAGGCTCAAGCGGCCCCACCACGAACCCCTCGGATGGCTCGAAACCGTACGCAAAATTGGATGGACCGGCGACGCCGCCGAATTCGGAATCTCCGGTTTGAATCGAAGCCACCAGATGATCGACAGTGGGAATTTGCGCAACCGCCGCGACCGTGCAGAGCAACGCAACGACCGCGCAATAGAATTTGAGCATTCCCTGAATCTCCACCATTCCAGCACATGGACGAGTTCAGGATCGCGCACCCAGCATGCGCGGCCGATTTCACCCACAAATGTCGCATCATGAAGCGCGCGAGCTATTGGAACCGCGTGCGATGTTAGACCTGTGTTGGGACAGGGTCAATCAAGCCGTTCAGATTTGTGTATACTCCGCAGTTCACGGACGCGAGCGAGTGTGTCTGGCCGCAACTATATTGATCTAAAGAGGTTATGGGAATTGGCCGGAGGTTGGGAGCATATCGAAGGCCGACAATCGATCCTCGCGGCGATCGGGGCATTTCAGCGCCGATTCCAGGTTATTTTGATCCGACGGGGTTTGCAAGCGAGGGCGTTTCAGGATGTGTTGTCCGCGGCTGAATCGCGGAACATTCCGTATCGGTTCGTCGAGCGCCACGAGCTTGACGCACTGACTCACGGTGCGTCGCATGGAGGGTTGGTGGCTGTCTGCTCAACGAAGCCACGACTGAATATCGAGCAGCTCGATCATCTGTTGGCGTCGTTGGGAGTTTCGCCGTTATTGCTGGTATTGGAAGGCATTGACGACGCGCGAAATCTCGGATTTACGATGCGGTCGGCCGAAGCATTTGGGGCGCATGCAATATTGATTAAACGGCATGTGTGGGACTTCGATGTGGTCGAGGTGGGAAGACCATCATCGGGGGCGTATGAGCGTCTGCCGCTTGTTCAGATCGACGATCTGGGGCCGGTTGTGGGGCTGTTTCGGAAACGACAAATCCGGCTGATCGGGTGTTTGGGTGGTGCCAAACGAACGATGTATGAGGTTTCGTTGGAAAGTGGCGTCGCGCTGGCGATTGGCGGCGAGAAACGCGGGCTGAGCGGCGCGATGCGGGATGTTTGTGATGGGTTCGTGCGGATTCCGATGTGGCCGGGCAGCGCGTCGTCGCTGTCGTTGTCTCATGCGGCGGCGGTGGTTCTCGCTGAGGCGTGTCGGCAGCGTCAGTCCAAACGACTGGAGCGTGACTTAGGTGAAAACCGTATGCGCGCCGAGTAGCTCGGGATGGGGAGCGAGGTCGGAGCGGAAAGCGATACTCCGGTTTTCGGTCGTAAGCCGTTTATTTGACACATGTTACAGCATATTTTTGATTTTTTTTCGAGAGATTTGACTGGGATCGGCTACGTATTGTCCGCTCGAAAAGTCAAATTTCTTGTCAAAAATTCTCTTGCATCGCCCCATTGCATCGGCTATAACTGGCTCTCGTGGAGTGCGGGTGAGTGGCACCCAAGTCTCACTAGGTCTGGTCCCAGGGAAGCCGCAGGCGTTCGCCTGACTTCTCTATCAACAACCTGCCCGATGTGGAGGAGAGCGAAGTTATGAAGAAGTTTCTTGCGATTTGTGCCGGCGCAACACTGCTTGCCGGCGCTGCCAGCGCGGCCAACCTGCGCCTTTATTTCTCGCTGGACAACCCGATCTCAGCGGGCCATGCCCCGCTGCCGGGCGTGACGAATCCGGCGCACGTGATGAACGCCGCGGCTGCGGCACCTGGCACCGGTCTTAACCTCAATGTGCCGAGCGAAAAGGGCACTGCGACGAATCCTTGCTACGAACTGGCCCCGGGCCAGACGAGCGCGACGGCCCGCTTCCACCTGTGGGCGAAGGCCGAGCAGGGCGCTGACAATGACGGCGACGGCGTTCCCGATACGAACAAGTGGAACGGTATCGCCCTCGGCATCAGCATCGGCGGCGGTGGCGTTCTGACGGATTGGGTCAGCCTGAACACGACGCCTTCAACGCGTCGTCGTTGGCAGACCAATTCGGACTTCGATGGCACCAACGGCAACGTCAACCTCGTTGCGGTTACGACGTCCGGCGTTCAGGGTCCGGCCTTGGATGACGGCTGGGACACCGGCGACGGCTTCTTCGAGGGCAACGGCGACGTGTACCTCGGTTACGTCGAAGTGACCGGCGGTGCCGGCACGGAAGTTCGCCTGACGGTCGGTACGGCTGGCATCACCCGCGAAGGCGGCAGCCCGGCGACCGATGATGTCAACTTCGGCTGGGGCGATGCCTCGGTCCGCGGCAATCAGTTCGGCACGGCTTCGGTTGATGCCGACGCCTGCATCGTTCCGGAACCGGCCAGCCTCGTGCTGCTCGGTCTGGGCGCTCTGGCGCTGCGTCGCCGCTAATCGGCTGACTTAGCAACAGCAGACTTATGGAGCCGGGTCTAACGATCCGGCTTCTTCTTTTTTTGTGCGCCGGGCATGGCGCGCTGACTTGAAGGTGTAAGTCCACCGGGGGGTCGGTGTCATGTTTGTGGGTCGCATATGTCGAGCGGCGATGCGAGCGGAGAACTTGGCGATGGCACCGGCCGCCGCGGTGTATTCCGCCCGACGGTAGTCGGTCAGTTTGAACTGAGCCGCGACCGTAAGGGAGCGGCCATTCGCGAAAAGAGGCCGCTTGCTGAGGCGCGCGGTTCGGCTCAGGCCGCAAACACTGACCCGCTACCCGCCCGGCGGGACGTACGAGCGTTGCCGGCAACTTCAGTTGCCGGTCTCAGAACCACCACTCGCTCTTCGCCTGCAAGGCGAACGAGAATTGCGTCGGCCCGCCGGGCCGAAGAGAGAAAAAAGTAGGCCCTTGGTCCAGGCGTTGAAACCTCAAGTTTGCCAACATCTTCGCCCCGACGGGGCGTCGGAATGTCGCTACGGGTGGAGGTCGCGAAGCGGCCGAAACCCGTGGTAAGGTGAGCATGTGGGCCCGCCCCGAATGGGGCGAAGGAAACCCGAACGGCAGCGGACACCGCATGGCGGATTTCAGCCGCGTCGCGCTCCGCTCGCCCGAATTCCGTCGCCCCTGCCGGGGCTGATCTAATTCGTCGAGATCATAGCCACGGGTTGCGCGGCGGACGGCTGCGCGGCCGCGCCGCTCCACCCGTGGCGACATTCCGCGACCCCATCCGGGGTCGTTGCGTCGGCCAGAGACGGCCAGCGCGATGTGGAATGTATGGCGCGCAGTGAAGTCAGATAGAGCGGTTCGGGAAGCGAAACGGTTACAAACGACGTGCTTCACGCGACACTGGAGGCCTGATCCAGATGGAGCAGTTCGGGGAAGAGAATCGTCTGCCCACCAGCCGCTTCATGTGCTGCCTGGGCCCCGGCAGCAGTTCGGGAGGGGAGCCGTTTACAAACCTGCACCGTCATTCTGACCGAACCGGCGGTGTGATTCCGTCGGGCTGGCGGCGTCAGCAGCGCGGCGTCATTCAGACGGACCGACGACTCATCAGGCCGGGGTTACTCCGCCGGATCACGGCGCTGCTATTTCGACGCCGAACGACATCATCCCGACGGCTTTGTTCGGACAGACCGGCGGCGACGCCCTCGTCAATTGGCAGCGTGGCCCGTTCATGATGGCGTTTTTTTCATCGCCCGGATTTCTCCGGCAGCTCAATGATCACTTCGCGGCGATCGTCGCTTGGCGAGACGACTTGCAGCTTCACGCTTCGCGCTTTGGGCTTGGATTCGATCGCGCGGCGCAGGTCGCCGACGGATTCGATGCGCTCGCCATTGCACCAAACGATGACATCGCCCGGCTCGATGTTTGATATGCCGGCGTCGTCCGGAGCGCCGACAATCAGCGCGCCCCGTTCGGCCGGGTCGTGCTTCAGGCGCTCCGCAGCACGCTGGTTCAGCGTTCGGAGATACAGCGGCAATTGAGGCACTTCGCGCCACTGCACTCCGTCGGCGCGCGCTGCCCGCAATCGCCCTTCGGCCGGTTGCCGGCCGACCGTGACGGTCAGGTCCATTGGCTTGCGATCGCGAATGACCTGGAGGCGAGTTTTTTCGCCGGGCACCAAGTCAGCGAAAATCGTCCGCAGCTTTTCGCTGTCTTCGATCGGCTTATCGTTGACGCCGACGATCACGTCCTCGACTTCGATTCCGGCTTTCGCGGCCGGCGTGTCCTCAAGCACGGCTTCGATAAAGGCGCCGCGGCCGTCCTTCACGCCGAATAACTCGGCGTCGTCCTTCGGAAAGGCCGTGAAGCTCACGCCCAGCCAGCCGCGCACGACAGAGCCGCTTTTGCGTAACTGCTCGGCGACGCGCACTGCCATGTTTGAAGGGACGGAAAACGCGACGCCCGCGTTTTGCGTCTGATTGGGCGACGCGATGGCGGTGTTAATACCAATGACCTCGCCGCGGAGATTGAGCAGCGGTCCGCCCGAGTTGCCCGGGTTAATGGCCGCGTCGGACTGAATGAAATCCTGATAGTCGATGTCCACACCGCTGAGATTGCTGCGGCCGACGGCGCTCACGATTCCGTGCGTGACGGTTTGCGACAAACCAAACGGCGCACCGACGGCGACGACCCAATCGCCGACTTCCATGCGCGACGAATCGCCGAATTTCAGGGGGTGCAGATCCGGAGCGTTCACCTTGATCACGGCAATGTCGGTACGCGGATCGGTGCCGATGCGCTCGGCGTCGAACTCGCGATCATCGACGAGCCGGACGCGCAGACGGCCTTCGCCGGATATGACATGGTTGTTGGTCATGATGTAGCCGTCAGAGTCCATGATGACGCCGCTGCCGGATCCGAGCATGACTTCCGGGTGGCGCGAGGGCATGCCCTCTGCACGATCGCCGGAAACGCGAATCTGCACGACGCCGGGACGGGCGACCTTGGCCACCGCGCGGAATCCTCTGGCGACTTTTTCAAGCGTCGCGACTTCGGCGTCGAGAGTTTCGAGGTCGTCGGTTGCGGCCTGGATGCGGCCCTTTTCGACCGCGTAGGCCCAACGGGTCAATAGTCGGTCCGCGATGGCGGCAGTAAACAGGCCTAACGCGAGCGTCGTTACGGTCAACGCGCCCATTCGCAACATGCTCAAACGCGACACAGATATAACCTCCGGCCATGGGCCGACTTAGGCGATGCTCATCTTTCAGGGCTCATTCAAGAGACGGTTCAGCGGGGGCGCAACTTTCAAAACCGGGTGTGTTTTTTTGAACGCGTGGCGTAAGGATTGCCCAATCTTGCGTTGGTTGCAGCCGATGGCACTGATACCATTAGGCAAGAGGGTTTGCATATGCCGGTAATGAATGCCTCCGCAGGTCACGACGCGGCCCGAACGCTCGAAATTCTCCGCCGCCGAATCTTGGTTGATGGCTTCAAGATCGTCGCCGATCTGGACGCCAGCCACGGTTCGTATCTTCATGATACGCTGAGTAACCGGGATTTCCTCGATTTCTATGCATTCTTCGCGGCGCAGCCGATTGGCTACAACCATCCGCGTTTGCGAGATGCGGCGTTTCAGCGAAAAATCGCGCTCGCCAGCACGACGAAGGTGGCAAACCCGGATGTTTATACGGATTACTACGCAGAGTTTGTCGAAACGCTGGATGAAGTTGCCGGGCTGGCAGGGTTCAAACATTTCTTTTTCATCGACGGCGGCGCGCTTGCGGTCGAAAACGCGCTCAAGACCGCGTTCGATTGGAAAGTCCGAAAGAACATCGCGGCCGGCCGCGGCGAGATCGGGCATGAGATCATCCATTTCCGACGCTGCTTTCATGGTCGAAGCGGATACACGCTGAGCCTGACCGATACGGCTGACCCGCGCAAGACGATGTATTTTCCGAAATTCAACTGGCCGCGAATCGACAATCCGGCGATCAATTTTGCGCTTCCGGAGCCGCAGCGGACGCGGGATGTCGCCGGGCGTGAGCAGGCGGCGCTGCGGCAGATTCATGACGCGATCGTGCAGCGCGGCCATAACATCGCCGCGATCATCATCGAACCAATTCAGGGCGAAGGCGGCGACAATCATTTTCGCGGCGAGTTTCTGGCGGGATTGCGGTCGATCTGCGATCAGCATGAGATGCTGCTGATTTTTGATGAGGTGCAAACCGGCATCGGTTCGACCGGCCGCATGTGGGCGTGCGAGCATTTCAACGTGATGCCGGACATCATCGTGTTCGGCAAGAAGACGCAGATTTGCGGCATCATGTGTAATGGGCGCATCGACGACGTGGACAATGTGTTCAAGGTCTCCAGCCGGATTAACAGCACGTTTGGCGGCAGTCTCTCCGACATGGTGCGCTGCACGGAGTATTTGCGGATTATTCGGGATGAGCGGTTGGTGGAGAACGCGGCGCGTGTCGGCGAGCATTTGCAGACCGAATTGCTGGCGGTGGCGCGGCGGCGACCGCTGATTTCCGCGCCGCGCGGGCGGGGATTGTGGGCGGCGTTTGATTTGCCGACTCCGCAACAGCGCGATGCGCTTCGCAGCGAATGTCAGGAGCGCGGCTTCCTGATCCTGAGTTGCGGAGAGCGGTCAATCCGTTTTCGTCCGATGCTCGATGTCGAATCGCACGAAATCGACAAGGGGTTGTCGATACTCGACACGGCGATCTCGGCGATGCAATGAGCGGTCGTTTTCTTTCGAACGCTCGCGAATCCCATTTCTGAAATACAGCCGCACCGCCTGACCGCCGCGATTCCGAGCGGCGGTCTGAACGGTGCGGTGCTTTACAACCTGCAAACGATTCGAGAGAGCCGGTCAGTCGTTAGCCGCGGCGACGCAGCGCCAGCGCGATGCCGGCGGTCAGCAACAGCGCCGAACTCGGCTCTGGAATCCAGCCGCGGATTTCGCCGGCCGGAAAACCGGATGTGTGGATGTTGAAGTAGGTTCTTCCGGTTTCGAGGCCGCCGATGAGAGCCGCCTCAGCTCCGGCGACGGTCCCGCCGCCGAAATTGGTGATGAACGCTGCACGGTAGGAGCTGGCGAGCGTCAGATCGAGCGTGTCGTCCGAACCGCCGGACGTTACACCCAGCGGGAAGTCCGCGAAACTCGGTCCGCCCGGGATTGCCACGCCGACATTCGCCGGCGGAGTGGCCAGCCCGTGAATGTGAGCGGCGGTGGTCGGGTGAATCAGGCCGGTGAAGTTGGATTCGACGCGCAGCGTGTGCAGCGCGTCATCGTAGGTAACTCGCACAAAGCCGGTTCCCGGTGAGCCGTTTGAAGGGTTTTCGTTCGCGCCGTTGAGCGATGTGGTGTACACATGGATGTCGGCGCTGGCGACTCCACAAGCCGCCGCGAGCGCGGCGCCTGTCGCAATCAGCATTCGTCGAAAAGAAAATGAGCGGTTCACGTCAATCGCCTCCTACCCGCCGCGCGCCGGGCGATGCCCGAACGTACAGAGAGCGTGTGTATTCGCGGCGTCTGCGCCGCGTTCGGCTCGCGCGATTAGATTCAAGGGACGATGAATCGCCGCGGCCCAGCGGCGAAAGATCGTGTTGAACGGACTCTCCACAGCGTGCTTGCCGCCCGGGCCTCAAGTCGGAGTTGAGGGGTCGGAATACGGCGACACTCATCGCTGCGTGTAAGAATATCGCCTTCGGGTTTGAATTGCCACTCAAAAACGGACGGAAAAGCCGCGGGGTTGCGTATTTTGCAGCACAATTGACGGATCAGAGGCGGGTCAATCGGGCCGGCGCCGTGTTGGGGACAATCGGGAAGCATGAATCGCGCTTCATCCGGCGGCAAAGTGCGCCAATCCGCGGCAGATCGTCAACCGAGGCTTGCCGGGGGCGGCGTTGTATAGAAAAGCGTGCTATTCTAGATCAGGCCGGCGCGAGGGGCGCGGGGCATGCACGAGCATCGGGGTGGGGGGCGAAATGTCAGTCAAACGCGGCACGGAACTTTGGAAGGCCATCGTCGGAGCCGTCGGTTCGCTGCTGCCATCGCGAGCGGCGCCGGCGGTTTCATCGGAACGCGTGATTCTGCCCTGGCGAGACGACGCTCAGCGCACCTACCCGAGCATCGGCCTCACACCTTCGCGAGCGCTGGCTCTCGTTCAGTCGGCCGATCACGGCTCGCCCGCGCAGCTCTTTGAGCTGTTCAGCGAAATGCTTGTGAAGTGGCCGCGCCTCGCCGCCGTCGAGCAAACGCGCCGCCTGGCGCTGACGGGGTTGGAGTGGGAGATCGCGGCGGCCGCGCGGCACGCAGTGGAAGATGCTGAGATTGTCGAGTATTGCGAGCGGGAGATCGACCGCCTGGATACGCTGTCGGATGTGTTGGCGCATCTGAGCGGCGCGATCGGCATCGGGACAGCGGTCGCGGAGATCGTGTGGGAAAACGGGCGCGTGGTCGATCTGACCCCGGCGCCGTTCTCGCGATTGACGGCCGACTCGCGTGAGCCCTGGCGTCTGCGCATCCGGACGGAAGACGCGCCGAACGAAGGCGTGCCGTTGGACGAGCAACCGAACAAGTGGCTGGTGTTCGCGCCGAGCGCCCGCATGGGGCGCCCGTTTGAAGGCGGACTGCTGCGCGCCTCACTGCTGCTGTTTTTGGCGCAAAACCTCAGCTTCAAGGATTGGCTGGTTTTCTCGCAGGTCGCGGGAATGCCGGTGCGTGTGGCGCAGTTTGACCCGGGAGTCTCGGAGGCGGATCGTCAGCAGGTTCTCAGAATGTTGCAATCGCTGGGCACTGAAGCGGTCGCGGCGTTTACGAAAAACATTGAGCTGAAATTCATGGAAGCCGCCCGCGGCGGTGAGCGGCCGTATCAGGCGCTTCAACAATATTGCAATACTGAAATCACGATTTTGTGGCTGGGTCAGCATCTGACGACAGACATCGGTTCATCCGGTTCGCGGGCGGCGGCTGAGGTGCACGATCGAGTGCGCGAGGATCTGCTGGTTCATGACATCGCGAACGAAAGCCGGCTGGTTCGCCAGCAGCTTCTCACGCCGTTGGTGCGGGCGAGGTTTGGTGACACGGCCCGGGTGCCTCATTTTCGGCGCTCACTCATTCAATCCGTGGATTCGCGGGTGCTGGCGGACACGCTATCCGTGGCGGTGAACGAACTGGGAGTGCGTGTGCCGCTGCGATGGGCGCACCGCGCGCTGGGGATCCCCGAGCCGCGCCTCCGGGAAGCACTCGTCAATGGTCAGCAGTTCTCGGGTGAGGCGCGAGAGAAATGAAATCAGTCAATCAAGGGGGAGCGTTCATGTCGGCGCGTCACAACACAAACAGGGGCAAAGCACGATCGTGCAGCGTACGGGCGGCGCGAGCTTCGCTGTGCGTTCGCACGGCGCTGCCAGGCGACCTTGAGCCGCTCTCGTTCTTCTTCGACACCGCGCTGCGTAGAGACTATTTCCTGCGGCGCGGGCAACTGGCGGACATGCTCACCGGTCGCCGCCACCAGGTTTTCGTTGCAGAGATCGATCATGTGCTGGTGGGCATCGCCGTGCTGACGCGCGGTCAACGCCTTGTGAATGTGCTGGTTCATCCGGGCTATCGCGGCCTGGGCATCGGCGCGGAACTGGTGAACAGCACGAACGCGATGGAAGTGCGAGCAAAAACGGATATGACTACCGGCGATCCGCGCCACTTCTATCGGCGACTCGGCTTTGAATCCACCGGCCGAAGGAACGCGAAGGGCAACATCGAACTGCTTCAGAAGAAAAATCGGGCGGCCATATAGCTCATGGGAGCCGCTCGCGAGCGCTTGACCTTGTTCGCGACGGCATGGTTGGATCGTTTTTCAATCGGAAGAAAGAAAGGGGCAACGATGAATCGAGAAATCACGTCATCTGAGGCAGTGCTTCGCGGAGACGTCGCGACTGGCGGGGCGGGCGCTTTCGAGGATGAAAGCGTGTTGGGGCGAGCGGAACCGGTTGACGAGTTTCTGCTGATCCCCTTCGGCGATGTTGCGGTCGAGCGTGCGCTGGCGGGGCGC
This sequence comes from Phycisphaerales bacterium, assembly GCA_016795025.1. Classification (GTDB taxonomy): domain Bacteria; phylum Planctomycetota; class Phycisphaerae; order UBA1845; family Fen-1342; genus JAEUIR01. The sequence goes on along the minus strand of JAEUIR010000018.1, from coordinate 13,040 downwards.
TCGTTTGAGTTTACGCCTGAGCACGCGGACAGCGCGGCGAAGTGGTTCGCGCGGCTGGGGCGCAAGCTGGTGATCGACTATGAGCATCAGAGCCTCGACCGTCTGAATTCGCGCGTGGATGGTTTGCGACCGGCTGCGGGTTGGATCGGCCGGCTCGAAATCCGCGACGACGGACTATGGGCGATTGATGTGGAATGGACGGATCGCGCTCGCGAGTTGATCGCCGCGGGGGAGTATCGCTACTTTTCGCCGGTGATTTACTGGGCGGACGAGGACTATCGCGAGTTGGCGTCGCTCGGCCCGGTGGGGTTGACGAATGATCCGGCCATTCGCGGCGTCGCGCCGCTGGCGGCCGCGAAAGTCGACTCGACCACGACGGTCTGCGAGGCGAAGGCGCTGGCGATCGGCGAGGCGGTGGGTGTCGTCGGGCTGCGCAGCGCGTTGCGCGTCGCTCGTCTGGAGGCCCGCAAGCTGCGCGGGCAACTCCGCGCGCAGGAGGCTGAAGCGTTCGTCGAGCGTGGCATGCGCCTGGGCAAAATCACGGACGCCACGAGCATGGACTGGCGGGCTGACTACAGTCGCGATCCGCATGACGCTGAAGCGCGGCTGGCGCGAGCGCCGATTTCGTTTCCACCGGGCAGGTTGGTTGTTCGAGGCGCGGCCGCGCAAGGCGGCGCGGCGCGCGACGCGCAGCTCGATGAGGCCGCCGCGGACCTGGCCGCGTTTGAACGGGCATCGGCCGCGGGGCGGGTGCGAATCGCATAAGTTGTACTTGAAGGGGTTCATTCAAAAAAGGGAGGGTAGTTCATGCCTTTGAGCACGGATCGAATGGTGCCGGTGTATGCATCGAATGAGTTGATCGACCTGGCGCTGGATGACAATGTTGAGATCGTAAAAGGACACTTCGTTGGCCGAAACCGGGCGACCGGGTACGTCCGAGCGCTGGCGGCGGGCGATGATTTCGTCGGTCTGGCCTACGCCGGAGCGGACAACACGCTGGACGGTCACGTCGCGGGCGGCGTGAATGTGCGGCTCTGGCAGCATGTGGACGTGACGCTGACGATATCCGGCGCGACGCTGGGCGACGTTGGCCGGAGCGTGTTTGCCGGCGACTCGACATTGGCGACGTTTACGACAACGGCGAGCCGCATCGGCAGGGCGGTTGCATACGAAGGTGGCGATCTGGTCCGCGTGCGGCTGACTCCGGTCGGGTCGAGCGCGCAAAGCGAGAACATCCCGTTTGTGGCGCTTTCGGACGCGACGCAGACGCTGACGATGGATCACATGTTCAAAGTGTTAACGATTCAGAACGCGGGGGCGCGCACACTGACGCTGCCGCCCGCGGCGACCGTACGAGCCGGGGGCTGGTTCCGGTTGATCAAGATGAACTCGGCGGCCTTCGCCGTGACGCTTGACCCGAACCTGACGGAGACGATCGACGGAGCATCGACGTACGCGGGCATCGACGCGCAATACGACACCGCGCTGGTGCTGTGCACGGGGTCGGAGTGGGTGATCGCCAGCCGCGACATCGCATAGATACAGATTTACGTTGAGATCGTTGGCGCACGGCGCGACGGTTGGGGGGCGCGCCGCGCGCGCTTGCGAAGAAATTTTGTCATTAAGGGGTTTTTCATGTCAACGATTGTGAATACGGGTCTGTCGTCGCGAGCGGTCATCGGGCGCTTTTATCGCAAGCTCGAGGAATCGGCGCAGACGGCATGGTGGACGAAGCTGGCCATGCGTTTTCCAAGCTCACAAGGAAGCGAGACGTACAAATGGCTGGGGATGGTGCCGCAGGTGCGCGAGTGGCTGGGCGGGCGCAAGATCCGGCCGATGCATGCGGCGGGGATGACGATCGTGAATAAGGTCTGGGAGTCGACGCTGCGCGTCGACGCGGACGAGGCGCGGCGCGACAAGACCGGGCAGATCATGGTGCGCGTGGGCGAGTTGGCGCGGCGCGTTGCGCAGCATCCGAACAAGCTCATCACGACGCTGACGCAGAACGGCGCGAGCGGGCTGGCGTATGACGAGGAGACGTACTTTTCGACGAGCCACGCCGAGGGGGACTCGGGCACGCAGAGCAACAGCATCAATGTGGACATCGCCAGCGCGACAGCGCCGACCGCGGAGGAGATGTACAAGGGGATCATCAAAGGCGTGGCGCAGATCATCGGTTTTCGCGATGACACGGGCGAGCCGATGAATGAGGGGGCGCGCGAGTTTCTCGTGATGGCGCCGACGCCGTTCCTGGCGGCCACGCTCGAAGCGCTGTCGAACCGCGTCATGAACGCCACCGACAATCCGCTGGCGAAGCGCGAGCCGTTCCGCATCGACTGGGTGGCGAATCCGCGGCTGACGTGGACGGATAAGTTCGCGATCTTTCGGACGGACGGCGAAACGCGGCCGTTCATTTTTCAGGAAGAGCTGCCGGTGCAGATACACGCGCTGGCGGAGGGCAGCGAGCTGGAGGCTCAGGAGAATCAGCATCAGTACGGCGTGAAGGCCGTGCATGAATGCGGATATGGCTTCTGGCAGGACGCGTGTCTGGTGACATTCGTCTAAGCGCGTCGGGCACAAGAGGGGGTGTGCTCGCGCTGCGGGGTGCGGGAGGCCGGCGGCGACACCGCGCCGCCCGCGCCCTGGCGTTGAGTGAGCTTGATCCGCAAGCAGAGGGACGAAATGAGTTACATCACGATTGCTCAGCTTGAAGCTCGGCTTGGAACGCCGTTGTACGCGCGGCTGACGGATCGCGCCGTGGGCGCTACGGCGGACGCGAATGTCGCGCAGCAGATCGTGGACGAAGCAGAAGCGCTCGCGAACAGCTATCTGGGGCGACGATTTGTAACGCCGATTGATCTGGGTGCGCGGCCGGAGTTGTCGAACGTGCTTGAGGCGCGCGTGCTCGACCTCGCGGAGTACGCGGCGTGGAAGGGGTCGCCTTTTGTTGGTCAAATCCCGGGCCGTGTTGAGAGCATACATGTGGCGGCGACAGCGTGGTTCGAGCGCATCGCGACGGGCGAGATCGCGCTGCCGGCTTCGTCGTCGCCGGCGTCGAGAAACGCGGTGGGAGGCGAAGTTTACTTCGATTCGCGGGAGCGCGGGTTTACGGCGGAAGAGTTGGACGGGTTATAGCGGTTTTGGAATGAGAGATTTCTGGAAATGTGGCGGGGAGACGGGGCATGGATTTTGAAACGATGGTGCGGCAATTGAATCCGGCGACGGCGCGGGCGTTCGTGCAGGCCACGCGAAACGTGATCGACGCGCTGATGATCGAAGGGGCGCGCGTTCGCGAAGTGCAAGGTCCGCAATCGCGCGATTATGAGCATGCGGGGCTTTCGCGCGAAACGCCGCCGGGCGGCTGGATCGCATCGGAAGAGCTGCGCTCGACCGCGCAGCGCATGAACGAGGCGATCTCGCTGGAAAAGTGGACGGAGGGATTCATCTTCGCAGTGCGGCTGATGTCGATGCTTGGCGCGGCGTGAGGGGAGGTCAGAATGCAGAATAAAGAAAGCAGAGTGCAGAAGCCAAAGCGCCGCGCCCGCGAGCAAGCGGCGCGCGAGCTTTTGGCAGACGACAAGCGCGGAACCCGGCCGCAATGGGGAGGAGTCGGCGCGCGTGGCGGCGGCCGGCGTCGCGGTGGGCTGTGGCCGGCCTGCCTTGTGGGCGTGGTGGCGCTGTTCGCGACGGGCTGCACGGCCGAGAGCGTGCGCATCGCGATCGAAGCGCAGCAGCGCGCCGACAGCGTGCAGCAGGCGATATTTGAGCGGCAGAACGACGCGCTGCGCGTGCTGCTGTATCGCGACCTGCTGCGTCGCCTGGCGGAGGCCGGCGCCGCGTTGGATGAGCGGCAACGGGAGGTGGCAAACGCGGTGTGGAATGATCGCGATCTGCTGGAGTTCTGGACGGTGCAGCAGGAGCGATCGCGAGCACTGCGGCTGATCGGCGTTGATAGCCGGCTCTATAGCGAGCAATCGATCGTCGATCTGTTGATTAAATCGATCACGAACAAAATCGATCGCATCGGCGAACACATGGCCGCGCGCGCGGGCGCCGGGGTGGGGCCTGCGAGCGGCGAATCAGCAAAGGGGGAAGCGAATGGGCAATGAATCGAAAACGGCTGTCGGGTGGCAGCGGTGGCTATGGCCGCTACGAAGCCGCAAGGTGCAAGTGGCGCTGGCGACGGTGATCGCGGCGTGGGGCGGGAGCGCGGGATTGGGGATGTCGGAAGAATCGGTGCTATCGGTCCTGAGCGTTGGCGTGGCGCTGATTTTGGGGATTGCGCATGAGGACGCGGGGAAGGGAAGCGCATAGGCCCGGTCTGTAAAGCAATTTTGCGTCAACGACTTAAGCGAGCGCCGTCGCGGGTGAAACAGCATTCGCGACAGCGCCTGTTTTTTTGTTCGTTGGGGGGACTACTCGCGTCCGCCAACCCGAACACGCCCGTATCGCCGCCAACGCCCCCGCGTTGGTGGTTCGCGAAACTCTTTCGGATTGATCCCATTTGCTTATATCTTGTGGCGGTTCTTCAACCGCGTACAATCCACACACTCGATCCGCTCGATTTTGGCTGTTCTGACTTTTCCATCGAGGAATCAATGACACCACAAAGCGCTTCCGTCAGGTATCCTGCGCCAGGACTTCACACCGGTGATTCGGCTCACAACGCGTCTACTTTCATGGGCCACCCGACCGGCTTATTTCTGCTCTTTTTCGTAGAGATGTGGGAGCGATTCAGTTATTACGGAATGCGTGGCATCTTAGTGCTATATCTAACCACGCCGCAGAACGGCATGCGCAATCCTCCGACGGGAGCGCCGCCCGGTTTTAATCCGGGCGCGGGGTGGAGCGATGCTGTCGCGAACACCGCCTACGGCTGGTACACCGGGCTGGCGTATCTGGCACCCATCATCGGCGGCATGATTGCGGACAAACTTATCGGCACGCACCGCTCGATGATCGTCGGTGGTCTGCTCATCGCGCTGGGACACATCATGTTGGGTGTTTGCGGAACGCCCATGATCGAGCATGGCCCCTATAACATGACGGTGTTCGTTTTTGGCTTGGCGCTAATCGTGCTGGGCACCGGGCATTTCAAGCCATCCGTCTCCGTCATGGTTGGGCAGTTATATCAACAGGGCGACCCTCGTCGCGAAACCGCGTTTGGCATCTTTTACATGGGCATCAACCTTGGCGCGGCGTTACAGGTGTACGTTGTCGGGACGCTGGGCGAGTTGGTTGGCTGGCACTGGGGTTTTGGCGCAGCAGCGGTTGGCATGTTGCTGGGCCTTGCGGCGTACGTGGCGCTGCGCCCGAAGCTGATTTCCAATATCGGCTTGCCGCCGGAGAATTCGAACGGGTCGATTGCGGGATTGTTCTTACCGATCGGCGTGGTGATTGCCGCCTTTGTAGCTTACGGGTTTCATGTCGGGGCGCTACAGAAATTCGACAAGTTTGTGAGTCAGGCCTGGTTCGTGGGCGTCGCGGCCGGACTTGCGTTGGCGTGGGCGACCTGGTTCACGATCAGGCAAAAATCTGTCGATCGCGGTCCCGTTGCTTCGATCTTCATTTTCATGCTGTTCAATGCGGTTTTCTGGCTTTCATTTGAACAGGCAGGCTCGTCGATCAATATTTTTACCGACCGCGACACGAATCGCATGATTGGCGGTTTTCAGGTGCCGACGACCTGGTTTCAGTCGATCAATCCGTGGTTGATCATTGTCTTCGCGCCGATCACCGGAGTGATGTGGACCTGGCTTTCGCAACGTCGCTCGAACCCTTCTCAGCCGTACAAGATCTCGATCGGATTGATCTTCGTTGGCTTGGGTTATCTGTTCATGGTATGGGCGGCGATGCAGGCGGCCGATGGTCGCAAAGCGGCGATGTGGTTGATCGCCGCAAATTACTTTGTCGCGACGGTGGGTGAGATCGTGCTTTCGCCGACAGGACTTTCATACGTCACGAAGGCTGCGCCAAAGGAGCACACGTCGCTATTGATGGGCGTGTGGTTTATCTCGAGCTTCATCGCCAATCTGGGCGCCGGAAAGGTCGCCGCGATGGTTGAGCCGATTCTCGAAGGCAAGCAACGGCTTCCGTGGCACCTGGCGAGCTCGCCCGATGGGCCGAATACTCAGGCGGACTTTTTCCTGCTGTTTGTGATTACGTCCTGCTCCGCTGGCCTTCTGATTTTTGCCTTTGGCCCGTTGCTCAAGCGACTCACCGCCGGGCGCGATACATGACCGTCGACGGGATTCAAGCGTAAATTCGGATAGGCGGAAGCGCGCTCTGACTCGTTTCCTTGAACGACCTCGCGACGACGCGATAGCGGCTAAGCTCGACTTTTGCCATTTTTTGAAAGCAACGTAACCCTTCACACATCTGCAAGATTGTCTGATTTTTCCTTGATTTAGCCCTTGCGCCAGGAGCGCGCGCGGATGTCATACGCATGCCGCGCGTTCGTCCGTTACGCCGGCCACGCCTTCGGGCATGATGCCGATCCACACCAAACCGAACGCGGCAGCCGCGACGGCCATCCCGGCCGGTGCCGATCCGCATCGATCGCTCCGTCGAACATTGGGCAAAAGTCTGTCCCGACTGCGGCGGGCCGCTGCAACAGTGCCGGCGCACGCGCACCCGCATCACCGAGGACATCCCCGAGACGATTCAACCCGTCGTGACGCAGCACACGATCCACCGCGACTTTTGTCCGCGCTGCAACAAAGACGTCGAACCCCGCGTGCTCGACGCCCTGCCCAACGCCACGCTCGGCCATCGCGGCAGCGCGGCGACGCTCGTGCGCCGAGATATTGCTTTCGCGATGCCGCGGAATCGCTCGAATTGGTGCACGATCCATCATCCCATCAAATAGAGGGCGGTGCGCCTTCGCCGGCGCGGCGCCGTGGCAATGATATTGCGGGAGGCTACAGGCGTCGCGGGGCCGTACAGATTTACGCAAATCGCCGCAGGTTGTTCGCGCTTTCGGCAAATGTGCGAGGGGACGTCGCGCGTAAAAAAAGTGGGCGGCCGGATTGGAACGGAGCTAATTCCCGTCTTCCCGTTCAATTCGCCCAGCGATAAACTGTTGGCCGGTTGGGCCCCTTCTTGTTGTACAGACTTGGGAGAAGAACATGAGAGTCGCGATTTCTGCGGATCGATTTCTATGCCTGCGCGACCACACGCTCGGAATCTTCGTGGCGCAAAGGCCGCAGTTGCCTGGGTTGGCGCTTCTTGTGTCTCTGGCGCTTCCTACATTTGCCCCAATCACCGGCGCATTCGGACAAACACTGATACAGGTGGCGCAGGAATCAGCGCCGGGCGCGGGCGATTTTGATTGCAACATCCTAGGCGTCATCCGGGCGTGGGAGACGACAGACACGGCGGCGGCGTTCTACAACTATGGCGGTTCGAATGATGTGTCATGTGGTCTTAATTGGTCCTACGGCCCATTGCAAGACACGAGCCACTTGTTGTTCGCCGATACAGCGGATGGTTTGAGCCTGGTGGTTATTCACGATGCGCCGAATGTGAACAATGGCGGCGGTTCCGCGACGATGCGGGTAGATGTCGTTGGGAGCGCCACGCCAGTTTCGAGAACGGTGGAAGATGATCCGTCAGATACCTACTCAGGCGATCCCGGCTCATCCGTATTCACGGCCGACAACGTCTGGCTGAATCGAAACACCGACGGGTATGTACTAAGCGGGTTTTCCGGCCAATGGGCTGCGTATGTTGAATTCACCGAAACCCTCGAAGGCCTATTGGGCTGGGAGGCATGGTCGCAAGACAGCGGCTGGATTCCGCTGCAACTTGAAGCCGGGCGGCGCGTCCGTCTGGCAGCGATCCCGCCTGCGCCGCTCAGCACGCTTCTTGCGCTTTACACATTCAACGATAGAACGTATCACGATATCAGCGGAAGCAATCACCATGCGTATTGGCCAACCCAGTCATCTACGCCTCCCGTTTTCGTCGGGGGGCATGATCAATTCGGCGTGATGTTGGACGCCACCAGTTGGCTTGCAGTAGACCTTAGTATTCAGCCCTCAAGGCAGCCCGTCTTGACGATGGGCGGATGGGCGCGTCCGAGCGCCGCCACCGGCGTTCATGCGCTCATTTCGCACAATGACGGCAACGCGCAGCGACACGTTGGAATAGACGATCGCGGCCAGGAAGACGGTTGGGACTGCAATGCGGGGCAAGGCGGCGGCCCCACTGGGAACGGACGCGTAGAGGGCCTGCCTGCGACCGCGAATGAATGGCAATTTGTTGCGGCCGTATACGACGATTCTGCGGAAACCGTTCGCCTGCACGTCGATGGCGCGGAAATCACCGGCCCCGGCGATCCCGGCGATGGAACAAGGCGGCGAACGCTGATCGGAAACAACCCGGACAACACAAATCACACCTTCCTCGGTGTTGTCGATGACGTCTTCATCATCGCCGAAGCCCTTTCCACCGAGCGCCTCAACGAAATCCGCACAGGCGACTATCACAAAGTGCCCACGTGTGCCACGGTCTTTCGTCACCCAAGGTGCGCGACTACCTGTTCCAACGTTGGAATTGGGTTCTCCGTCGATGCCGGCGGTTCCGGAACACTGACGTATCAATGGCAACTCGAAGCGCAGCCCGGTGTGTGGGTGACGCTCGGCAACGACCCCACGCCGCTCCCCGGCGGCGGATCGGCCTTCGCGATTCCGCCAGCGGCCGAGAGCACCAGTATCGGCGTCATCGGCCGCACCGGCTCGTTCGGCGTGCGCTGCGTTGTAGAGAATGCCTGCGGCAGCGTAAATAGTTTTCCGGCCACGCTGACCGTGCGCAGCGCTCCTCCCGGCGATTTGAACTGCGACGGATTGGTCAACAATTTTGACATAAGCCCGTTTGTACTCGCGCTGTCTGACCCGGCTGCGTACGCGACGGAGTTTCCCGCTTGCGACTATCTAAATGCCGACATCAACTGTGACACACGCGTGAATAACTTCGACATCGATCCGTTTGTGGAGTTGCTCAGCGGCGGATGATGATTCGAAAAGCAGCGCTTCGCCCGCCCCGCGCTATGCAAGGGGAGCATCGGCGTCTCGCCGATGCTCCCCTCGAATGACACGGGCCGGTATTTTCGCACCACTCCACCAGCATGGCGGATCATGTACCCACGAGATTCGCCGTGCTTCATCCGTCGCCGCACCCCCTTGCGGTTGCGAGGGAGACAAAAGCGGAGTTACCGAATCGGGACGCATCTCACAACAATTCCTCCACGCGCCCGGTCATCGTTTCCGCCTCCAGCAAACACGTCTCCACCGCCGGCAATGCCCAGTTGTCCTGATTGACGAAGAAAATCCGATCCGCGATGGGCCGCCGCAATTTCTCCGCCAGACCATCCGCCAGCACGCGCGGCGACGCCAGCGGCATCGCGTGCCCCCAGCGCGACATGCGAACCTGCTGCACCGCGCTGTCCGGTATGCCCAGCCGCGCCAGCAATCGCCGGACATGCGGCGCGATGCGCGCTGCATAATCCGCGTGCGGCTCGCCGATCAGCAGCGTGAATCGCGAAGTCGCGAACGGCAGGGGATAGTAAAAAGTCAGCACATGCCGCCCGCCGGTCTCGCGCGTCGCAAAGCTGCCGTTCACCAAATCTGTCACCGGCCGCTGCTCGTCCGTCTCCGGCGATCCGAGCGGGAAGTCGCTGTCGCCCAGCATCCAGATTTCGTAGAAATCGCGCTCCACCGGCTGATTCAGCAGCACATTCACCACCAGATAGCCATATGTGAACACCTGATGAATCGCATTCCATTTTTCCGCGTCGAGCGCCTCCAGATTGTGGATGAATCGTTTGGCGACGAATTTCGGCGCGGCCACAATCACGCGCTCCGCCGCAATCGTGTGCATGTTGCGGCGCTGATCCATGTATGTCACCAGCACGCCGCCGGCGTCGAGCCGCACATCCGTCACGATGCAACCGCTTCGGAGATGGTGCGGGCGGCACTCCGGCCGAATATCGCGATCCAGCCGGCCAAGCCGCCGCCAAAGCTCATTCGTCATGTAAGCGTTTCCGCCGGGCAGCACCCACCGGCCGTACTCTTCGGCGGCGATGAAGTTCCATCCCGCGGCCGCCGAAATATCCTGGGCACCGGCGTTGAATGACGAATAGCAATACGCCTGAATCGGTTCGGCGAGGCGGCGGGGCAAGGGCATGCCGATGCGCTGCTCGATGTCCTCCCACAGCGTGCGCTGATCGAGTTCCATGATCCAGTCGAAGTCTTCTTCGGGCAGCGGAATATCCGGGTATTTCTCGTCTGCGAAATGCCGCACGGCCGCGGCGTAGCGCTCGAACGCCGCGCGTTCGTCGTCGGTGCAGGCGTTGCACTCCCACCAATCGTCCAGGATCGCGCCATGCGATTCGAACAGATCGCCCGGCGGCGCTTCGCGTCGCACGCGGTGCAGGCCGAGCCGACGATAAAAGTGCGATAAGAACGTGCCGCGATCCGGCGTGATGAAATACGCGCCGCCCAGCGAGTACGGCAGATCGCGCCATGCTTCGCCGCGCGAGACACCGCCGAACCGGCGGTACATCTCAAGCGTGATCGGTTGATGCTCGCGCAGGAGATACGCGCTCGCCAGTCCGGAAAGCCCCCCGCCGATCACGACAACGCGCGCCTGCTCCTGCGGCCGCTGCGGTTCGCCGACCGTGTGCATGTGAAACGGCACGTCGAGTGCTTCGACAAAATCATCACCCGTGAACCACGGTTCAAACGGCAGCCCGTCGATCACCACGCTACGCGGCGCATCAGGGATGGCCACGAGCGGCGCGCTTGCGTCGCCCGGGAGAGCGCCGGTGTCGAGGCAGCCGGGATGTGGAATGGTGGTGTCCAACGGGGATGTCCGCGGGCGCGGCGGACCGCACGCTTTGCCCCGCTGCGAAAGTCCGAGCGCAATGGCGGCCAATCCCCCGCGCAAAAATACACGGCGTGTGAACATGGCTATTCCTCTCGGCGCTGCAATGCGGCGCATCCAGGCGAACACCCCGCCACAGCCATCGGCCGGCCGAATTGTAATCGCAAAGCGCGACCACGAGGCGATTTCAGTCTCGCCGCGCCGCGCCGCCCAGCGGCAGGCGGACCGAAAAGACGCTGCCTTTTCCCGGCTTTGATTCGATGACGAGCTTGCCGCCGTGCGCGGCGATGATGTGCTTGACGATCGTCAGGCCCAGCCCGGTGCCGCGCGTCTTGCGCACGCGCGGATCGTCCGCGCGAAAGAAGCTCTGGCCGATGCGCTGCATTTGCTTGCGCGTCATTCCGATGCCGTGATCCTCGACTTCGATCACGAGGGTGTCGCCGCTACGCTGCGCGGAGAGCGCGACGTATTTGCCCTCCGCCCCGTAGCGATACGCATTTTGCAGCAGGTTCACCACAAGTTGCTGAAGCGCAGCACTGTCAGCACGAATCGTCGGAATGTCCGGCTGAACAATCAACCTCGCCATGAAGCCGTCTTTCGCGAATTGCGGCTCGAACAGCGCCCAGGCCTGTTGCACCACCAGGTTCAGGCTGCACGGGCCCAATTCGTAGCGCTTTCGTCCGGCCTCCATGTTGCTGAAATCCAGAATGTTGTCGATGAGCACTGACAAGCGCTCGCTCTCGCGCGTGATCGTCGAGAGGTAGTGATCCACCCGCGCTTGCTCGCGCAGGCGGCCGCTGGCCAGTGTTTCAGCCATCAGCCGGATCAGCGCCAGTGGCGTTTTCAGTTCGTGGCTCACGTCGGCAACGAATCGGCGCTGGAGCACAACCAGCTCGCGCTGCCGTGCCATGACGTTTTGCATGAGCCAGATGACGACCATCCATGCGAGTACCGAGCCGGCCGCGCTGAAGATCAGCAATGAGAATTGCCGCATCTGCAATTCGTTGGCGCGATTGACCGATTCGGATGTGGCGGTGATGACGGCGTTGCCGAAGGCGTTGCCGAGCGTCATGATGCGGTCTTCCATCGGCGTTTGATCCGCCAGCACCACGCGCCACTCGCCCGACCAGTCCTGCAAGCCCCAATACGCCGAGATCACATCCGTGGCCGCTCCAACGATGGCGAGTCGCCTGGCGCCGACGGTGGAGATCGCGACGACCATGGTGGGTGCGCCCTGGCGTCGCATCGTGACAAAACGCACGGCGTCGCCGGATTCTGTCCAGCGGCTTTCGTCCCGCAGCTCCGCAGCCAGCGCGGCGTCGTCCGCTCGCTTGCGCGCGCTGGTCGTCGCCGCTGAGAGCATCGCGCCGAACGTTTCCAGCGCGTCGGGCGTCGCATTGCGCCGCTCGCTTTTAGAAGTCTGATCCGGACCGTTCGCGGCGCTGGCCAGCTCCCGGATGCGCCCGGCGCGCTCTCCCAGCAGCGCGGTTTCGAGGAGCGACAGTCGGCTGCGCGGGAAACGCTCCGCGATGCGCGACAATTCGTGCAGCGCCTCGGAGGTGTCGTTGACCGCCAGCAACGCATCCACGCGCGCCAGCCGCACGCCGAAGGAATGGCGCACAAAGCGCGGCTCATTTTCCAGAGCCAACCCCGCACTGAGCAATCTCACCGCCGCGGACGACCAGTCCTTTCGCCGCGCGTCGGCCGCCGCCAGACCCACCAGCCCGTATGCACGCGGCCCGATTTCTTCACGTGTCGCGAGTTCGCCGAACGGCATTACGGGCGGTGCGTCGGAACTGTCCGGGTACGCCGGGCGATCGTTCATCGGCAACAACTCGACGAGCGACGCGGGGTTATCCGGCTGTAGCGGCGTGAACGGCAGATTGACCCAGTCATTGCGGCGCATTTCGAACAACACGGTGCGCCACGGCACGGACTGATTCGACGCCGGCGATTGCATCAGATCCGCCGCCCAAAGGTCCAGGCCGGCGAGCGTTTCGTTGTTCCAGGCTTCGGATGCTCGCGCGAATGCAGCCGCCAGCTCGGTTGTGATCTGGTTCTGGCGCGTACGTGCGGATTCGGCGGCGGATTGCCTGAGCAGATTCGAACGCTGTTCGAGGATCACTTCCCCCTGGCGCAGCACCGCCAGCACGGTA
>JAEUIR010000189.1 GCA_016795025.1 Phycisphaerales bacterium | reverse complement strand
ATTTCGATAGCCAGCTATCGTGCGAGGAGCAAGGCTGATAGCCAATGCGCGGCGTGTGGTTACTCAACGATTGGCATATCGTTGCGCTGTCCCGAATGTGGCACAATAATCGCGCATGGAGCCATTGGCGAGGATTCAAAATATCGATCGGCCCTGATTGAGTCGTCAAGATGAGAAATGGATGACCGCTGAACGAAGCGAGCAACTGGAACGCGTGACACAGTCAGGCAGTGCTTTGCAGCGGCTGCGATTTTATGTCGATGTGGCCGGCGACGGCGCGCTGACCATGTTCGACATCGACGCATTTGTGCTCGCTTTGTCTTCGGCGGATGCGCATCACGCCGCATATCCGATGGCACAAACGGCCCTCGCCGGCGATGTAAACGCGGACGGGCGCATCGACAACTTCGACATTGCCGCTTTTGTGGACTGCCTGATTGTCGGCGGCTGCCGCTGATCACGTTTATGATCGACGTCTACGCCAAATTCATCGTCATCAAAAACAACCGATTGTTCTCCGCCTTGTCCATGCGGTTGCGCAGCAACTCGACCGCCTCGACCGGGTTCATGTCGCTCAGCACGCGGCGAAGCATGTAAATCTTTTCGAGCTCCTGCGGATGAAGCAAAAGCTCTTCCTTGCGCGTACCTGAAGCCGCGATGTCGATGGCCGGCCAGACGCGCTTGTCCACCAGACGGCGGTCAAGGTGCAACTCGCTGTTGCCCGTGCCCTTGAACTCTTCGAAGATGACTTCGTCCATCTTGCTGCCCGTATCGACCAGCGCCGTTCCGATAATGGTCAGGCTGCCGCCCTCTTCGATGTTGCGGGCCGCGCCGAAAAATCGCTTGGGCTTCTGTAGCGCCGCGGCGTCCACACCGCCCGACAGAATCTTGCCGGAGTGCGGCATCTCGTTGTTGTACGCACGAGCCAATCGCGTGATCGAGTCGAGCAGAATCACGACGTCCTGACCGTACTCGACCAATCGCTTGGCTTTTTCGCAGACCATCTCGGCCACCTGGATATGGCGCGAGGCCGGCTCGTCAAACGTCGAGCTGATGACTTCGGCCTTCGTGGCGCGCTGCATTTCGGTCACTTCTTCCGGGCGCTCGTCGATCAATAGGATGATGACTTTCGCGTTCGGATGGTTGGTTGACGCCGCGTTTGCCATCTTTTGCATCAAAACAGTCTTGCCGGTGCGCGGCGGCGCGACGATCAGCATGCGCTGGCCGAAGCCGATCGGCGTGACCAGATCGACGATGCGCATGTTGATTTCTTCCTTGCCGGTCTCAAGGAACACGCGGCGATTCGGATGCAGAGGCGTAAGGTCTTCGAAATTCGTCTTTTCGAGAACCTTTTCGGGGCTTTCGAAGTTAATCGCCTCGACGCGCAGCAAGGCAAAATAACGCTCGCTCTCTTTCGGCGGGCGAATCTGTCCGGCAACGACATGGCCATTGCGCAGGCCGAAGCGGCGAATCTGAGACGGGCTGACGTAAATGTCATCGGGGCACGGCAGATAGTTGTACTCAGGGCTGCGCAGGAAGCCGAAGCCGTCGGGGAGGATTTCGAGCACGCCCTCGCCATACAGCAGGCCGTTCTGATTGATCCGCCGCTTGAGAATCTGGAAGATCAAATCCTGCTTAACGAGGCCGACGTAGTCCTCAATGCCCTCGTTTTTGGCGACTTCGTGAAGCTCGGTCACGGCCATGCGCTGAAGATCGGTGATATGAAGCTCGCCGCGCTTCACGCGCTCATATTTTTCGTGTGTCTCGCGGTCGATCGCGCCGTCTTCATCGTGGCGTCGCGGGCGGCGGTCGCCTGCATCGCCGGCGTCGCGCTGCGGCGGCGGCGGATCGGGAAAGCGCGCGGGTCCACCGACCATCTCGTCGGCGGCCGGCGAAACGTCTTCCGCGTCCATCGTGTCGATGACATCCTGCAATTTCTTCTTGGGCGTGCGCGTACGAGGCGTTGTCTTAGCCATGAATCAAACTCCACTGAAAACTGCGACGTGAGCCGTTTGGCCGGTCGTACGAGGCGAGCAGCCTCGCGTTACATGTTTAACCACTCTGGGGAGACCGCAATTCCTGTTGTTGCAAAATCGCCGCGACCTGCGGCGCTACGGTTTCAATTGCATTGTCATTGTTGATGACAACGTCGCATGCGGCACGCTTTCGCTGCAGCGGCCACTGCTGCGCTTCGCGGCGGTGTAATTCCAGTTCATCCCATCCGCGGGCTTGGCGCACGCGCGCACGGCGTGTCTGTTCCGACGCATCGACAAAAACCGTGACGGCGCAAAGTCGATTCAGGTTGCTTTCGAAAAGAAGCGGGGAATCGAGAATGATGGCCCGGACCGCTCGGTCATCGAATGCGCGATGCATCATATGCTCGCGCGCCCGGTCAATCAAGGGGTGCATCAAACTCTCCAACCTGCTCCTTTCCGCCGAATCTTGGAAAACGATCTCGGCCACTGCCTTGCGATTCACGTTGCCGTCCGGTCCGATCACTTTTTGGCCCCACCACCCACACAGCGTCGCAATGACCTCCGGCCGCTGCATGATCTCGCGGTTCAGTCTGTCCGAATCGACAACGAAACAACCCCGTCGGGCGAACTCGGAGGCAACAACCGACTTGCCGGCCCCGATCCCGCCACACAGCCCGATGACTGGAACGCGCCTTGGACACGTATCTGACAATCTGTGTTTTCCGCCACCGAAACCGCGTCACCTGGTGATCAAAGCTGGACAACCCGGCGAAGTTCGCTGTTGGATCGTCACAACTGCCGGCACAACTCGACAAAGTTAGTAGGGAAAAGCACCGGTCAGAATGGATCGGATGGTTCGCCACCCGACCATAAGAGTTTTACACGGATCCTCCGAATTGTCAATGCTTTGGAAGGCTCTCGCAGCGCGGCTTGATCGAACGCCATGCACCAAAACAGAAACACCTCTAAAATCCCCCGCCGGTGACTTTGAAGCCGAATCGCAAATGAACCGCGAATGAACGGAGAATTGACTGCATGAGCCACGCATCGGTTACTCACAATGTAACAGTCATGCCAGGCGATGGCGTCGGCTCGGAGTGCGTGGCGGCCGTTCGGCGCATCATCGCGGCCGCGGGCGTGAGCATCGCCTGGGAGGAGTGCGAGGCCGGCGGCGTTGTATTTCGCAAGGGCATTTCAAGCGGCGTGCCGCGCGAGACAATCGATTCAATCGCTCGAACGCGCGTGGCGCTAAAGGGCCCGCTTGAAACGCCTGTCGGTTACGGCGAGCGAAGCGCGAATGTCACCCTGCGAAAGCTGTTCGAGTTGTACGGCAACATACGTCCGACTCGCGAACTGCCCGGCGTGCAGGCGCCATTCGCCGGGCGACAGGTCGACTTTGTCGTCGTGCGCGAAAACGTCGAAGACCTGTATGCGGGCATCGAGCATATGCAGACGCCCGGCGTAGCGCAATGCCTGAAGCTCATGTCTCGCAAAGGCTGCGAAAAAGTCATTCGCCTCGCGTTCGAGATGGCCCGCGCCGAAGGCCGCCATCGCGTGCACTGTGCGACCAAGAGCAACATCATGAAACTCACCGAAGGCCTGATGAAACGCACCTTCGAGGAGGTCGCTCGCGAATATCCGGATCTGCAGTCCGAGCACATCATCATCGATAACTGCGCTCATCAAATGGTGCGTTATCCCGAGCAATTCGACGTAATCGTCACGAGCAACCTCAACGGCGACATCATCAGCGATCTCGCCGCTGGACTGGTGGGCGGTCTTGGACTCGCGCCATCCGCCAACATCGGAAACGACGTCGCGATGTTCGAGGCCGTCCACGGCTCCGCGCCGACCATCGCCGGAAAGAACATCGTAAACCCGACCGCCCTGCTGCTCAGTGCGGTGATGATGTTGCGCCACCTGGGTGAATTCGAGGCGGCCGCGACGATTGAGAACAGCGTCATTTTCACCATCGAACTGGGAAAAACGCTTACGCCGGACCTGACCGACCCGGATCACGCCGCTTCGACCACGCAGTTCACGGACAAGGTCATCGAGCACTTCGGCCGCAAGTCGGACCATTGGAAAGCTCGCCACTATCACGCGTTGAACCCGCCGCGCGTATCGCCCCGCTCGGATTACGTGCAGGTGAAGTCGCGCTCGATCGCGGGCGTGGACATTTTCGTGGAGTCGCCGCTGGACGCCGGCGCGCTCGGCGAGAGCGTGACGGCGCTGCTGGCGGATTCGCCGTTGCGGTTGACGTCGATTTCCAATCGAGGCGCGGTGGTATATCCGTCGAGCGACGCGCGCGTGGACTGCGTCGACCATTGGCGCTGCAGGTTGATGCCGCGCGGCAACACGCGCGAGGCCACTGACGCGCAGATCGCCGAGGCGCTCGCCCGAATCGCCACGAAGCACGCCTGGGTACATATCGAGAAGCTGCAAGCGTTCGACGGCGTAAACGCCTGGGCGGCGGATGCCGGCGAGTAATCAGCCTGCATGATGGCTGTCAAAAATCGCGGATTTCACTGCCGGATGAAGCGTGTCCGCCGCACAGCCGGCGCGACGCCGGATCGCAGTCAACGCGGACGACTCCCGCCGTCCGTGGCTGCGAAACGACCGGCATGGAAGCAACGCGGCGTCGAAGAAGCTCCGACGCCGCATGATCCAGTTCTCCGGATTGTCGACTTGACGCTATCCCGCGCCAATGAGTTGTTTCACTTCATCCGAAAATTCGCATCGCAACTGTTCCATCGCACGGGATTCAAGTTGTCGGATGCGCTCTTTCGACACGCCGAGCTTCTTGCCGATCTGCTCCAGCGTTTGCGGCTGCGCGTCGTCGAGGCCGAATCGATGCCGCAAGATCGCCTGCTCGCGATCGCCGAGTTGGCCAAGCATGCGCTCGATGACGTTTCGCACAGCCGGCGCGAAGTCGTTTTCCGCCTCATTCTTCGGCACAAAGCCGGGCGCGACGTCGATCAATTCATCGCGGCCGGTTTGGTAGCGGTCGCGATGGGCTTTGAACTCCGGAACGCTGCGGGCAAAGTTTCGCATGACCGCCCACGAAGCGTACGTGCTGAATTTGTAGCCGCGCGAATAATCGAATTTGTCCACCGCGCGCATCAGCGAGACATTTCCGTCGCTGATGAGTTCAAAAAGGTCCATCGTGCTCGACAAGTGCCGCTTCGCAATGCTGACGACCAGCCGCAAATTCCCTTGCGTGATCTGCTGCTTGACGCGATTCGCCTCTTCGAGAAGCGCTTCGATGTGGTCCAACTCGCTCGCCGAGACAGTCTCGACATCCATCGCCACGCGCAACTGATCCGCACGAAACTTCAGATAGTTCAACTTACGGAACAACGCAACTTCACCGCCCGGCGACAGCAGCGGCAAGCGGAACAACTGCTGCAAATAAGGCGGCAGATCCGACGGCACTCGCGCCGGTAGCGCGGTGTCTGCATACGGCCCTGCTAGCTCGGGAGCGTGCAAAATCGCTTTCTCGGCGTCGGGCGCTTCAAAATCAACGCTGGGCAAGAACTCGATCCGCCGCACTTTCAAATCGCGGGCGCGCATCTGCGTAATCGTTCGATACAACCACGCAGCCGGACGGCCGAACCGACGTGACAAAACATCGATCGACGCGCCCTCGACGTACGCCTCCCACACTGCTAGGCGCTGATCGTCGACGCCGACCTGAATCGTCGGTCGATTGAAAATGCCAGCCCGTGGATGAGCCGAATCATGATTCTTCAGAATCAGCCGCACCGTCTCAACCGCCCTGCCGGTCTCGACCGCGACGGTCCGAGCGACGGCGTTCACCGTCTTGTGCCCGGCTTCGTACAGCGACTGCGCCCGGGCGATGATGCCGGTGCGCTCTTCGTCAGTGAGCTGAGAGAAATTCGAGCCACGATGAACCAGATCGGCATTCGCAGCCACGAATCGACGGATGCTTTTATCCGTAAACGCCACACGCACCCGGCGATCCGCAAACCGGAATTTCAGCCCGACAAGACCGCGCCGCCGCCAGCGGAAAATAGTCTTGGTGCTGACGTCGAACCGCTTCGCCAGGTCCGCGACCGAAAACAACGGGTCCGGCCAGTTTTCGGCGGGAATGTCGGCCTGCTCGCTCAGGTCTTCCGCGAGTGTGACCAAGTCCTCCTGAAGCGATGCGCCGTCGATCAAACGACTGTCGAGCGCCCCGTCCGATTTGGGGCGATAGCCGGTGAGCGCATGCGTGACAAAATCAATCGGATAGTCTTTTGCTGATTCGATGACGCTCAAAAGGAACTCAATCCCATTGAGCTGGCGAATCCGCAACCGAATCGGGCCGCGCTTGAGCTGCGCCGCCAGTTCGGCAATTGGGCCGCTACGGTAGGCGTACATGCAAACCTCGCTGCGCAAAACCGCTTTTGTCAGTGCCCTCGGCCGCCTATGACCTCTGATAGATCGCTATCGACAACAATAATGAATGAAAATTGGCCGATGTTCGCTGATTGCCGTTTTGCAGGATGATCGAACCGTGTCTCCTAAAAACAAACGCGGTACGAGGTTATGGATAACAATGTGATTATCCCCCGAAGCGCATACTCCGTCAACCAGCAAGTTTGTGTAATTCTGTGTCCGATCGCCCGTCAAATCAATTATGGGGCGTTACTCGGCCCCAATATGTGATCCTCCACCTTGCCGTTAACGAACCCCACCGGTGATGTAAAGCGATTCGCCCGTCATCCACGACGCGTCAGACGATGCCAAGTAGATTGCCAGCGGCACAATGTCATCCGGCTGACCAATACGGCCCAGCGGCGTTTGCGCTTCCTGCTGCTCTCGAAAATCGCCGCTTGCCAGTCCCGCCGCATGCACGCCCTCAGTCTCCACCAGCGCCGGATTAATTGAATTCACCCGAATCTGTCTTGGCCCCAGCTCGGCCGCCAGGCAGCGGGTCACCGCATCCACCGCCGCCTTCGTAGCGCAATACACAGCGCCGGCCGGAAGCGCCACCCTACTGGCCACCGAGCTGAGATTAATGATGACGCCGCCCTCCGAACCGAAGTTTCGAACAGCCTCGCGCGACGCCAGAATCACCCCCAACACGTTGAGATCGAACATTCGATGATACCTCGCCGGCGTTACTTCTTGCAGCGGGACGAACTCATACACGCCGGCGTTATTCACCAGGATGTCAACGCGACCGAAAGCCCGGCGCGTTTCGTCGAACATGCGCCGAATATCATCCTCTTTGCTGCAATCGGCTTGCACAGCGATCGCACGCCCCCCCGCCTTCGTGATTTCGCCGACTACCGCGTCCGCGCCCTGCTTGCTGCTCGCGTAATTCACCACCACCGACGCGCCCTCCGTCGCGAATCCGCGCGCGATCGCCGCGCCAATTCCCTTTGAAGCGCCCGTGATGATCGCGACTTTTCCGGTCAGTTTCTCTGAAGCCATTGCGGTGTTTCCTGGTTGGTTGCTGCCACTGAATCCTGACGCGACCGAATTCTACCCGTGTGTTAGACAGATCAAGCCCGGTCGATCCGGCGCAGATTCTGAAGATCAGGCGCGCGGCTACTGCTGCGTCACGGTCAAACAGCGGACCTAACCGTAATTTCGCGCCGGGGGACGCCGA
>JAEUIR010000188.1 GCA_016795025.1 Phycisphaerales bacterium | reverse complement strand
GATAGGCTTCTGGAAGCGCGACGGTCCGGGTCGCATGAAAATGCGTCATCAGTTCAACTTCGTAGTCTTTCGGTTCGCCTGTCGAGATGGTCGTTTTGCCCTCGGGCTTTTCAACAAATCCGGCCGCGATGACTTTGTGCGGCGCGGCTTTTGCATCGGTTTGGATTGCGAATTGAATATCGCCGGCCGCGACGCGACGCACGGCGCGCTCGTCGACTTCGCGCAGCACTCGGCGAATGTCGTCGCGATTAGCGGCGGCGAATTCCATCACAGACAACATGAAATCTCGCGACGCCTCGATGCGCCGGCGATACGTCGCGTATGAATAACTCTCGCTCAATACGCTGATCCGCCCGCGCAAACCAAAATACGTCGTGCTATAACGGCCTTCTGCCGGATAGGTGACCCAGCGCGTGTGGTTCTCGGCAAAATCGCCATACACAAATGTCGGCAATTCATAGCGCTCCTTCGCGATCCGCGCCACGCCCTGAAGCATCCGATCACGCACAAACTCGATCAGCGGCGCATCCCCGGCGGGCGACTTCGGGCCTTCCCAGGTCACCAAATAGCGATGGTACGAGCCGTTTGTGGTGTGCATATCGATGAAAATGTCCGGATCCCAGTGATTAAACGCGGCCACCAGGCCTTGCGTCTCCGGCGCTTCGAGCTTGATGAAATCGCGGTTCAGATCGAGATCGAGCGCGTTATGCCGCACGCCGACGCCGTTTTCCGGCCCGTTTTGCTCCGGTCGATTCGCCCTTGAAATTCGTTCGTTTCCGTCGCAATTGTAAATTGGCGCGATGATTAGAATCAGTCGCTGAAGCAACGGCACACGCGAGCCGCGCGTTGCTTCGCGAATCACCATTGGCAGCGCTTCCTTTCCGTCCACCTCGCCGGCGTGAATATTGCCGATCGCAAGCACCACGATTTTGCCGTCGGCGTCGCGCTGCCGCCGCATTTCCTCGGGCGTGGCCACCGGTGGATCGGCGACGATCAGCGCGGGGATGTCGCGACCCTCGGCGGATTTCCCGATGTTGATGCGCGTGGTGTACGGCAGCGACGCATCCATCGCCTCAAGCAGCTTGATCATTTCGTCATATCGCGCCGTGGCTCGATAATCGCTGGTCTCGGCGACGGTGAGCAACTCGCGCGGTTGAGAGGTGGGTTGGAGTTGGGCGCGCGCGGCGGAGACTGAAATTTGCGCAATCGCCGCCAGCATGATTCCGAGTGCATGCCGCATCATTCACGTTCCTGTGGCGCCGTGCCTTCAAGAGTTCCAGAGCCCGCGAAACGGCGGATGCCGCTCAGCACGGGGCGCGATCGCGTATCGCATTTTGAGTTCAATCGCGCCGAGCTGGCCTGCGCGGCACGCGGCGTCGGCCCGACGCCCGTTACAATCCGCCAGAGTCTACACGAGGAGATCCAGCGCGTGACCCACGTCAAGCCCAAAACGATCATGGTTGATATCGACGGCGTGATCTGCACGGAAGAGAAAACATTTGAACGCGCGCTGGCACAGCCGATCGACGGCGCGCGCGAAGCAATCGCGTCGCTTCGCAAAGCGGGACACACCGTCGTGCTGTATACGGGGCGCGGCTGGCCGGAATTCCGTGCGACCAAGGCATGGCTGGATCAGCACGGATTTGAATACGATGGAATCCAGATGGGCAAGCCAATTGCGGATTACTGGATCGACGACCGCGCGATTCGATTCACGAATTGGAAAGATACGCTCGATCAGCTACCGCATTGACATGCGATGATTGCACGACTGATGCCGATCGCTCAACGCGGCCGACCCGCCGGCCGCGTTGATGGGCGGCGCTCCGGTGTTCCCGCCGCGCCGCCGTTGCCCGGGCGTGCGCCGGAATTTCGGTTGGTATTGCCGCTTGCGTCTCGCGACGGTGATCCCGTGTTCGTATTTGTACCGCGCGAGGGCGTCGGACTCGATTCGCCGTCCATCGGCAACTTCAACTCCATGCCTTCTTTGAGCGCATTGGGCGAAGTCAGCTTGTCCTTGTTCAGGTCGTAAATTTCCTTCCAGCGGTTGCCGTCTTTCAACATACGACGGGCGATGTTCATTAACGTATCGCCCTTCGCAACGGTGTAGCGGCGTCCAGCCACGCGCGGCGTCGCGGTGTTACCCCCGTTCGCGGGAGGCGTCGTCGTGGATGCGTTCGGCGCTGTCGAACCCGCGCGGCCCGGAGTGGTTTCGGTGCGCGTCGGCGCGCCGCTGTTTCCCGAGGCATTTCGCTTCAGCACTGCGTCCTTGGGCGGCAAATTGATGGTCTGCCCGACTTTCAGTTTGGCCGGGTCGAGCCCTGGGTTAGCCTCGACAATGGCCGCCCAGTATTTTTCTGCGCCGTATTCATCGCGTGCGATCGAGGCAAGCATGTCGCCATCCTGAATGACGTATTTCTTGCCGATCGGGAGCCGAGTGGGCTCGTTGCGCGGCGCGTTCGCGCCGCCGGGTTGCGTCGCGTCTGTGCGCGCCGGCGTATCCGAGCGAAGCGGAGTCGATGCCGGCGGATTCGTCGGCGTCGCAGGCGTGGGTCGCGGCGGCGTTGGTGTGGGTGAGCCGCTCGGAACATTCGTGCCGGGTGTGCCGCTGCCTGCGCTGTTGGTATTCGAGTTCACATCGCGCGCCGCGCTCGTGCCCGGTGCGGGCTCATTGCGCGGCGGCGGCGGATCACCGAAGGGCGTCGCGGGTCGCGTTGTCGGAGTGGTCAGCGGCGGGGTTGTCGGCGTCACGCCGGTGCTTCCGGTCGGCGATGGGCGATTGTCCGCGGTCGGTGGCGGCTCCGATCGGATCACGGGCGCAGTGGTTGTCGGCGGCGTCGCGGGCGTCGTTCCGGTTGCGCCGCTCGTTCCCGGCGTATTGATCGGCGGTGTTGTTGGGCGGTTGGCTGGCGTGTTGGCGCCGGTTGCCGGCGGGTTCGCACCGGCCGGAGAGCCCCCGGGCGTCGCTGGGGTCCGATTCGGCGTGGTGGGTGGCGTGCTGGGGTTGGCCGTGCCCGGCGCGGCGGGGCGCGGCGCGCCCGGCCTGGTCGAATTCGCGTTCGAGTTCGTCAGTTTGCTGTTCGCATTCGCGTTGGCTGACTTGTTCGGTACGTCCATTGGAATGGCATCTGCCTTCTTGTCATTGGAAGGCACAATCATGAACAACAACCCGCCGACGATGATGGCTACGCCCAGCCCGAGACCGAGTTTGAGATACGGAGGCATTTGTCAACCTTCCATGACGACCACGGCTGCTTCCAAAGCAGCACCCCGAATCGCCATTATACCTGCGGGCAATTTGGCCGCTACGCGCCGCGCGGCCCGCGGTCTTAGCGCAGCGTCATTTCGACGAGCGTCGGCTCAAACCCATGCTTCGCAAAGAACCGGCGAGCCGCCTCATTTCGCCACGCCGTTTCGAGCACGAATCGCGTCGCGCCGCGCTGCCGCAACTCGCTGACCAATCGCGCCACAATCGCCTCGCCGACGCCGGCGCGGCGACGCCCGCCCGCCACAATTACATCATGGATGCGCCCATGCGCGTCGAGCAGCCGCATCCAGTCGCGCGGCTCAAGCTGACCGTAGGCATACGCCGCGATTTCGCCAGTGGCATCGGCGACCAGCACAACAGCCTGCGGATCGCGAAGCCGATCCGCGAGAAACCGCTCATAACCGGCTTCGATGTTCGCCGAAAGCAGCGAAAATCGCTGCGGATCAAGCCTGTGGTGCATTCGGACCAGCTCCGCGGCGAGCGCTGCGGCGGCCGGTAAATCGTCGACAATCGCGAGACGAATCTGAAATGCGGTAATTGCTTCGCTCATTTGCCACAATCCTACCCGCATCGGCGAAAGCGGCGCTGTGGCGAGGCATACGACACAATCACCGCGCGGTGCGCGGGTTCCAGCCGGTCCGTCCCGATTCGAAAAACCGTCAGACTGCGCCGAAGGGATTCGTCCGTAAGGCCTGTTTATCTCGATGAGGCACGCGCTCAAGCGCGTGGAAATGGGCGGCAACTCACGCACAGCCGCCACAAGACAAGCCCGGCCGCCATCTCAATTCGGATTTCGGCTGCGGCTTTTTTGATTGGAATCCGCAATTTTTCTTGACTCTGACAAAAAATGTATTAGACTTCCCTGATCGTGTCCGCGTAGGCGCGATTTTGCGAATTGGAGTATTTTTCGTGCGATCCCACAGAAAACCTCAAACGAGCTTTATGAGCGACTCGCCGCTGCTGCGCGTCATCATGCTCGTTTTGAGCATGCCCTCCGGCGCCGCAATTTGGTATTCGCTCGGCGGGCGGCCGGAAGGCGACAATCTGGGAGATTCTCCGGGATAACACGTGAATTTCGCGTGATTTCACGTCAACCCCGGAGATCAGCGTCTCCGGGGTTCTTTTTTGCCCAGAGACATGTGCAGGATACGAACGCACCGCGCGTGTCAATCTTGCTGCGCGCAATAAACCGAGCAAGGAACGATGAGCGCTGAACGAACAGTTGGACGGCACAATGAGAATGAGTCGCGAATCGCGGCGAACGATATTCGCTGAATGCTTGCGACGACACTGCTCAGAGGATATTTGCGCCAGCGCAGAAAGGCGGGCGCTGTCCGCGATTATTGACTTGCCTTTAAGGCGTAGCGCGAGCGTGACGAAGACAATTATTACGGAATTCTGCCCTCGTTCGTTCTACGTTCGCGCAGTGTTGACAGTTGTCAACGCAACCAGACTTTCGTGATCGCCCCTACGGCGCGGCGGCGCCGGCCATCGCCGGTTCGTCAGCCGCGTTCCGAAAAGGGGATGAAGTGACACGGGAGAAGATGAGTAGCTCAATCGGAAGAGCACCGGTCACGTAAACCGGGTGTTGCAGGTTCGAGACCTGCCTCGCCACCAACAGCCGTCGCCTGAAAAGCGACTGGGGTGCAAATCCCCAACTTGGATAACGACCCAAGCGCAATGGAGATCGAGAGTTTCGGCCGAAATGTCGCGCTCCGCGACGCACCGCTCGCCAGGCTCGTTTGGCCACGGCAAGCGAGTGCGGCTCGCAACGCGAAGCGGCTTTGAGGGCGCGGATCTTCGCCGCGAAACGAATCATGAGCTTCGCGCTTGCGAGAGTTCGCTCTCGTTAACGCGAATTTCCGCCGCCCGTGTGTCGATGGGCCGCGCGGAGCCTGATTCCGCCCGCGGCGCAGCCGCATCCCCGCTCGCAACGCGGGAAGCGCGGCGCTACGACCGAGGCTTTCGATCGAGATGAACCCGCGGCGGCGCATCGCGCCTGCCGCTCGCAATAGAAGGAAGGTGAACGATGTACTCCAAGGTTCGCATCGCCCGTTACGAACGGGGACTGTTTTTTCGTCACAAGGACTTTGTGGGCGTGCTGAAGCCCGGCGTTTATCGCGTTCCGTGGTTCGGCAAGCGAACGGTGCAAATTGTGAGCACGTTGAATACGCGCTTCGAGCACGGATTGCTCGATGTGCTGATTACTAATGAGAAGTTGCGAAGCGAACTGGTCATCGTAGACCTGCACGACAACCAGCGCGCTCTGGTCTGGCGCGACGGCCGGCTGCTGGCCATCATCGGTCCCGGCCGCCATGCGTATTGGCGCACCCCGTGTGCCGTGGCCGTGGACGTATACGACGTGACCGATGTCACGCTCGCGCACGACCGCCTGGACGCGATCCTGGCGCACGCCGACGCCCGCAAGTGGCTCGACGGTGTCGAAGTGTCCAGCCACGAGACCGCGCTGCTCTTCCGCGACGGCAAGCTCGTCGGCCGCTTGACCGAGGGCCGCCATGTGTTCTGGAAGGGTTGCGGCCGCATCATGTGGCGCGCTGTTGATCTACGAGAGCAACTCGCGGAAGTCGCGGGTCAGGAAATCATGACCAGCGACAAAGTGACGTTGCGCGTGAATCTGATCGTCGGGTACCGCGTGACCGATCCTGTAAAGGCGGTTTCGACGGTCGCGGATCACGCGGCCGCCATCTATCGCGAAGCGCAACTCGGGCTGCGCGCCGCGATCGGAACGCGTTCGCTCGATGCTTTGCTCGCCGACAAGGAGTCAGTTGGCGGCGAAGTGCGCAACGCCGTGGCCAAGCGCGCCGCGGAGTTTGGCGTCGAGGTGCGCAGCGTGGGTCTGCGCGACGTGATTCTGCCCGG
The DNA here is from genome assembly GCA_016795025.1 of Phycisphaerales bacterium. Taxonomy (GTDB): domain Bacteria; phylum Planctomycetota; class Phycisphaerae; order UBA1845; family Fen-1342; genus JAEUIR01. The sequence goes on along the minus strand of JAEUIR010000188.1, from coordinate 1,465 downwards.
CGACATGCGCGAGATTCTGAATCAGGTGATTACGGCTGAGAAGGAATCGCAGGCCAACCTGATTCGCCGTCGCGAGGAGACGGCGGCCGCGCGCAGCGAGGCGAATACGGCCAAGCTGCTGGCGGAGAATCCGCTGCTGGCGCGGATGAAGGAGCTTGAGGCGATGAAGGGTTTGTTACACGGTGCGAAGCTGACCCTGGTCCTCGGTCAGGGCGACATCGCCAACCAGCTTCGCACTCTGGTTAGCGGCGAAGCCGTAAAGGAGGTGCAAGCGACGTGAGTAAGCGGTGACGATCGGGCTTTCACAAGCCGGCCCGATCGTCACTGTTTGATGAGGTTTTTCGGCAGGGGCAGAATTCGTCCGTGCCCGGGGCTGTGGTGATCGGCGGCGCGCGGAGCGCCGCCGATCGTGGGGTAGTGGCGACGGTCAAGTTACTCCAGCGCCGGCCGCGGGTGATTCGCTTCCCACTCGTCCAAAATCGCAAGTTGTTCCGCCGTCAGGATCGCGCGGAACTCGGTGCGCGCCTGCTCGTGGCGAGCTTGCACGGCCTCGCGCGTGGTTTGGCGGATCGCGTCGATGGCTGCGCGTTGATCGTCCGTCAGGCCGAGCGCCTCGGCCAGCCGGTCAGCGAATGGGCCATCGAGCAAACCGGGGCCGCCGAAGCCCGGCGCATGCATTCCGGGTCCGCCACGGCCGCGCGGGCCGCCGCGACCGAATGGCGGCTCGCTGGGAAGCTCGACGCCGGTGATTTCCTGCACTTTCGTGCGGAACTCTTCGATCGTGATTTCGCCGTTATGCAGTTGTTCGTGCAATGCCTCGATCTGGGCGCGCTGCTCGTCGGTCAGTTCGGGATGCACGAACTCGCTTTTGTTCCCGCCGCGTGCATCGCGAAGTTCGTCGAGTTTGGCTTGCTGCTCTTCGGTGAGCACGGCGCGCATCTGCTCGCGTGCGGACGTCGCGAGCGCTTCGATATCCGTGCGCGCGGCGTTGTGGATCTGCCGCGCCTGCGTTTGCTGCTCGTCGGTGAGGTTCAAATCAGCGATCGGGCCGGGCGGGCCGTGATGTCCGCGTCCGCGAAGCGCGGCGTCATCCGCGGTCGAGTCGTCCAAGGCAGTGACGGTTGTCGCGGCCGTCGCGTCGCCAGAGGAAAGCGTGTCGGCGGCGGTGGATGCACCCGCGACGAGGTTGTCGAGAGCGGTCGTCAGGTCGGCCGAACCGCTGCAACCGGCGAACAGGCCGGCGGCGGCGATGAGCGTTAGCGTCGTGAAGGTGCGGCTGGCAAATTTTCTCATGGCTCCGTCCTTTTCTTAGCTTGGAATGATCTTCCGCGAGCGCATACTACAGCCGGAATAGTCCAGCGGACACTGCGTCGCGGGGGCTGGTCGCTGCCCGTCATGGGGAGATAACGGCCTTTCAAGACATTTATTGTGAGATTTGGTGTCAACGGCCCTTTTGTGCGGTGAG
>JAEUIR010000187.1 GCA_016795025.1 Phycisphaerales bacterium | reverse complement strand
AAGGTGCATGACGACGGCACGGGGGCGAAGCTCTACGCCGCGGGCGGAATGGAAGTCAACAACGGTCAGCCGATGCGACAGGTCGGCTTTTGGGATGGCCAGACTTGGAGCGTGCTCGATGGGGCATTCGACGGCGGAGGTTATCAAGGCACGGTCGTCTACGCCCTCGAAAGCTACGACGACGGCCACGGCCCGCAGCTTTACGCCGGTGGAACTTTTGACTTCGTGAATGGCACCGTGGCCCAGAACATCGCGCGCTGGGATGGCCAGCAATTCCACGCGCTCGCTCACGGCCAGGGGCTCGTCGGCGATGAAGGCTATCAGCTCGCAAGTCTGGAAGATACTCGCGGATCGGCGATCTACGTGGCCGGCGATTTTGTGGCGGCCGGCGGTGTCGCCATCGACGGTCTGGCGCGCTGGAATGGCGAATCTTGGGAAAATGTCGGGCCCATCGCCGATGATGTCGCTTCATCGGAATTTGTGTATGTACTTCGATCGCACCACGACGCCGATGGCGGGCATGTGTACGTCGGCGGGCCTTTTACGCGGGCGGGCGAAGTGACGGCCTACGGCCTGGCGCGCTATGACGGAGAGCAGTGGGAATCCGTCAATGACGTGCCGTTCGATGACGATTACCGACATTTCGACGAATCGCCGATCGCTCTGGAGTTTTTCGACGACGGCGGCGGCGAGGCGTTGTATATCGGCGGCTGCTTCCGTACACGGGCCGGCCAGACGTTAAACCATATTGCCAAACGGGTTGGTACGACGTGGGAGCCGCTGGGCAGCGGCTTTTCAAATCCAAATGACAACTATTCAACGCCCTACGTTCCAATCGTGACCGACCTGCAAATCTTCGACGACGGCCACGGGGCGGCGCTGTATGCGTGCGGCTGGTTTCGGGATTCTGGAACGACGCGCGTGAATGGCGTGGCGCGCTGGGACGGCCAGCGATGGCAGGCGTTGGGTTCCGGTTTGACCTTTGGCACGCGCGTGGCGCCGCTTCCCAATGCAATGGTAGTTCATGACGACGGCAACGGTCCGGCGCTATATGTGATGGGTCAATTCGATCGCGCGGGCGGTTTGGTAGTGACGAATATCGCGCGGTGGAATGGCTCGGCATGGTCAACCGTCGGCAACATTACCAGCAGTGCGCCGATTTATGCCGCGTTGTCTATGGACTTGGGCGACGGGCCGGCGCTTTACGCCTCGCCATATGGGGCAATGCGCGTCGACGGCGTTGATTTGCGCGGTCTCGTGCGCTGGAAAGACGGTGCGTGGAATGAATTTGCCGGCGGCATGCGCGGCGGCGCATGGGCATTGCTCGGCCGGCAGGAAGCCGACGGTCCCGCGCTCTACGCGGCGGGGTCTTTCAGCACGGTCGGCCCGGCGGATGCGCCGATTGTCAGCGCGAATTTCGCTCGCTACGGCTGCATCTCCACAGTGAATCGCGGCGATCTGAACTGCGATGGACTTGTGAACGCCTACGACATCGACGCGTTCGTGCTGGCAATGCAAGACGCCGCGCGCTACGCCGATACCTACCCCGACTGCCGCATCCAAAACGCCGACACGAACGCCGACGGCGCAGTCAACAACTTCGACATCGATTCATTCGTGGCGTTGCTGGCGGGAGAATGAAAAACGCAACAAGCGGCACGGGAGACGTGAAAGCCGGAAACAAGGGTGGCAACAGACGGACGACCAATCAGCAAGCGCGGTGTTCATCCGCCGCTCGAAATATCGCGGCGACCGCTTGCTCACACGCGCGGCTCTGATCGGAAACGGCAACCGCTTGCTCACACGCGCGGCTCTGGTCAAAAGCGTGCCTAATCGCAAACGGACCAAATGGCCGACGCCCGGCCGCGCACCGTTCGCGCGAAACCGGGCGTCTCAATTCGTTACGGTGAGCCAAGGCCGCACCGCGCCAAAACCGCACCGCGCGGACAGCCCGAACTTCGGGCCAATCACCCACCGATCAGAATGCTCACAAACGGGTCAATATCGAAATTGTTCACGTCACCGTCGCCGTCGATGTCGCCGCGGCGAACACGATCCAACCCGGGAAATGCGGCCGCATAACCATCCGGATCGACCAGCGCCAGCACAAACGCGTCGATGTCGAAATTGTTCACGTCGCCATCGCCGTTCATGTCCCCCAACAGCACATATTCCGCCTCGATCGCCGTATTCGACGACGGACTGATCGTCAGCGCCGCCACATCGGCCGGCCCGGGCACGTTATCTTGACGCCAGCGCCAAAACGCCAACCCGATCGGCCGTAGCGGCGCGGTGAACGTCACCGGCGTATTCTGATTATATTCTCGCGCAAACGGCGTCACGCCGTTGCCGCGACCCTGGTTGTCCTCCGGGCTGACCGTGATCGCGATGCCCGGCTGCGGCACTGACGAAACGCTGATCGTCACCGGGGTCGGCGGCGACAGAACCGTAACAGTCCCCGACATGCCGCCGCTCGTGCCGTTGCCGTTGTCAAATCCATGCACCGAGCAGTAATACCAGTGAACTCCCGGCTGCGTAAACGTGTGCTCGAATGTGAACCCCACCACGAACGAGGTTTCGGACGCGAAAGTCTCACTATCACCCGCGACCGATGTCACGTCGTGAAACCCGCCCATCCATGTCCAGCGCACCGTGTCGCCCACGTTGATGACCGGATCCACCGGCGGGCCGGATGGAGACGCGCTGAAGTCAAAATTGTAAACCCGGACGTTGATCAGATCGGCCAGCCCCGCCGAACATCCGCATGTCAACAACGCCGCCAATACAAGATTGTGCCGCTTCATTCCATTCGCTCCTTGGGGAAGAACCTCGCCGGTGCAAACGCCGGGCAGTCGCACTCCGTCGCACCGGCCACCACTCCGCCCCACAGTGTAACCGACCGACATTTGCGGCAAAACACGACTTTTGAACAAAACCCGCTTCGGACTCGCATTCTTCAAAACCGTCGGGCCGCCCGATTTCTTCCCCGCAGTGATCGAAAATTGCCCGCCCGACCCGCCACAAACGAGCGCGCGGCATGCAACGTGCATCCGTCAACATACAACGCTGCGATCGTTCGCGCGGGCGAATTCCGCGGCTCGAACGGCGAAACGCCGCCGGCCGAAACACGCTCGCATTCGGCGTCGCGTTCTGATACGCTGATAATGCGTATCACTTCTTCTCTCATAGCGAGGTGCTGCATGACCCCTGCCCCGGATTCCATCATTCCCCTGCTAGAAGGCATGCGCCATCACAAGGCCAGCGACCTGCACCTGAAGGCCGGCGTTCCTCCGTATTATCGCATCGCCGGCGATCTCAAGAAAACCAACCTGCCCGCCTTCAGCCTGACCGAAGATCAGATCGCTAAATTGATGGAACCCCTGATTCCCAAACGCCGCTTTGAGGAATATGAGCGCCGCGGCGCGCTCGATTTCGCGCTGACGCTCCCAGACGGCGAGCGCTTCCGCGTCAACATCATGCGCTCGTGCGACAAAATGCACGCCGCAATCCGCCGCGTCAAAAACATCATCCCCAGCTTCGAGGAGCTGCACCTGCCGCCGATCTATCGCAAGATCGCCGACGAGACGCACGAAGGCCTCGTCATCGTCTGCGGCGTCACTGGCTGCGGAAAGAGCACCACGCTCGCCGCAATGATCGACCACATCAACGAAACGCGCCACGTCAACATTATCAGCATCGAAGACCCCATCGAATATGTCTTCAAGCCCAAACTCGGCATCATCAGCCAGCGCGAAATCGGCCTCGACGTCGATCATTTCAACGACGCGCTGCGCTCCGCCGTCCGCCAGGATCCCGACGTCATCTTCATCGGCGAGCTGCGCGACAAGGAAACCATGCTCGCCGCGTTGCAGGCCGCCGAAACCGGCCACCTCGTGTTTTGCACGCTCCACACCGCCGACACGATGCAATCGCTCGCCCGCATCCTGGAGTTCTTCCCGCCGGATCAGCACGGGTTTATCCGCAGCTCGATGGCCAACGGCATTCGCGCCATCATGGCCCAGCGACTGTTGCCCACCATCGACGTCGAAAAGCTCCGCGCGCCGGCCACTGAGGTGCTGCTCGGCGACGCGATCGTGAAAGAGAAAATTCGCGAGGCCGGCGACACCGACCTTCCGGAGATCATCGCCGGCGCAAAGGACGCCGGAATGCGCAGCTTCACGCAGTCGCTGGCCGAGCTGGTCGAAACGGGCATGGTGTTCACCGATGTGGCGATGGAATACGCGCCGAATCGCGAAGCCCTGCTGGCGTCGATCCGCGGGATCAAGACCAGCGCGCAAACGCTCGTCCATCGTGTCAAACGAACCGGAACATCCTGACGTAATTATTCCTGCGGCCACTCATCGTTGAACAATCAACAGTTGAAAAACGCCGAAAAAATGGCCTTGTCGCGGTGTTGAATCGAACAACATTGACCGCCTTGGTTAATAGCAGGCGCCGCTCTTCCCGCCCCGCAGGGGCGCAGGAATGTAGCCACGGGTGAAGCGCGGCGCAACCCGTGGAATCTGTGGTCGGCCTTGCCCTGCCCCGAAGGGGCAGAGGATTCGCTCGCAGGGGCGGGGCTCGCTGGTGCGGGAATCCCTTCCCGCACCTTCTTTGTTCGGAAATTCTCTCCCGCCCGCGCTGCTTTTCATTTTCTCACTCTTTTGCCTTGTCACTCACTTTCTTTTGCCTTCGGCGCAAACTCTTCCGGCAGCGCGTTAACAATCTCCGTCGTTGCGATGCTTACACGGATCACCTGGCCGACCAGCCGCACGATATATTGCGGGTCATCGTCGCGGTTGGGGTCACTGGTGATTTGGCTGCGCGGGTCGGTGTAGACCTGGTACTGGTCGATGACCCATTCGAGGGCGGAGCGGTTGCCGAGGCGGTAGTTGAATGCTGCGGCGGGGATACCTTCGAGCGTGAGCGATTCGTTGATGCGAAGCGCTGTCTTGTCCTTGCTGAGGCGCATTTTGTCGTCGACGCGGTAGGAGAGCGGCTCGCCAGGGGTTTCGCGAAATTTCAGCGGGTGCGGCTTCAGTTTCTCGTAATCGAGGTGGAGGGTGGCGAGCTGTTTGCCGGCTTCTGAAAAAGCCCAAAAGCCGGAGGACAAATCAGAGCTCTGGGATGGCTGATCAGAGCCGCGACCGTCAGGGAGCGCTGACGCTTCGCGCAATCTGTCGGAAGATTGTCCCTGAGGTTGGTTCGACGATTGCCCCAGCGGGGGAATGGACTGTAGCCCCGGGCGCGAGCCCGGGGTTCGCTCGTCATCCCGCGCGCTCCGCCCCGGAGGGGCAGCGGAAATTCGCCGCGAGCGCGCGGCGCCAGATTTCCTCCGCCCCTCCAGGGCGGCAATACCTTCTCGATCCAATTCCACGGGCTCGCGCCCGTGGCCACATTCCGGCGTCCCTTCGGGACTGGAGGCGCCCTCACCCCGACCCTCTCCCCTGGGGAGAGCGGGATAGGGGCTCCTGAGCGGCGGAGCGAGCGGGATGCGCGGCAGCTCGCGCTTGAGGTTGTCGGCGAATTTCTCGCGATAGCCGGGGTGGTGCAGGATGCCGTAGACGTAGTGAAAGATGGCCCACTTGTCGATTTTTTTGTCTTTGTAGTGCTCGCGGAAGTGCTTGAGGGCCCAGTCGGTGATGTTTTCGCGGCGGTTTGAGCCGTCTTCGTTGTAGACGTAGAACGGGAAGACTTGTGAGCCGCTAACAGGTAGCAGGTCCACGACTTTCTGCGACACAAGCGCGAACATGGGCCAAACTGCCCCAACTTTGATCCAAATTAGCGTGTTTGCAGCGTCGGCGGTCGGAAAATAGAGGTGCGTCAGATACCGGCGCTCAACAAGAAAGTCGTCGTAGTAGAGCCACTTCGTCGTGAAGGGCCTGTACTCGCACGGCCGAATGAGTCCTTCGTCGAATCGAGTCGATTCGAGCCGAGCAAGCTTGGCCTTGAGCGTTTCACTCCATTTAACTTTCTCGTAGTTCACGAAACGGTCGATTGGGACGTCGTTTCCCTCTCTCCTGTAACGATCCACTTCTGCGTTGAAGGCGCTTATCTCGAGCCGAACGCGAGCTGCTAGTACGTCGCGAGAATAATCGTAAAGAATCTCGTCACGATTCGTCTTCACTCCGCCGCTGTATGAGCGAAAGAGCGCTTCCGCGCTTGCACGCGCTCCGAGTTTGGCTTCCTTCGTCGCGAGAGGGAGCATGTCTTGGAACGCGGATTCGTTTTGCGGGCGGATCCACGTATAGTCGCGCGAGGGCTCCAGTCGAGCCCAATTGATATGACTCAAAGTCGGTCGCTTCGCCAACCATTCCAGCTTTGCCTCTCGTCGCAGGTACTTGTCGACGCGAGCAAACCAGAGCCCGCGCTTCTGCGACTGCGGACATCGAATCGCGACGGTGACGCCGACGCCAACCTGAATACCGAACACGTTGTAAATGGAACCGGCGAGTTTGAAGTCCTGCCGTACGTTTCCTTCGAGGTGCATGTGGTAGACGAGTGGAAAGTCCTGCAATAAGTGTCGGCGAAATCCGTCAAACGCGAGCTGTTCGACGAAGCTGTTGTTGCTAACAAAGCACACAATGCCAGGTCGGCTTTGAAGGCGGTCGGCCGCCCATCGGAAAAACTTTACGTAGGCGTCGCTGAGAGCGTTCTTATTCGTGGCTCCACTGTCACGCGCATACGTGACACGAACGCGGCTTTCGATGAACGGATAGCGCCGGTTCTTGTTGTCCTCGTTTTCGCTCTTCTGCCCTGTGTTGTAGGGCGGGTTCCCGATCACGACGGTGATCGGCGACTTGCGCTGTCGCTCGACGCGCTTTGTGTTAGCAGCGGTCATAAAACCCAACTGCTTCTGCGCGTGTTCCGCGAGATCGAGCGTGTCTACAAAACAAAGCCCCTCGAACGCCTCGTACGTCCCCGCCTGCTCGAAGTAAGCGTGCTCGATATTCAGTGCGGCAATGTAATACGGCAGCAGCATGATCTCGTTGGCGAACAGCCGGTGCTTGTACACGTCCTCCAGGTGCTTCTTCGGAATCCGCCGGATCAGGTTGACGATGAAATTGCCGGTGCCGGTGCAGGGGTCGATGATGTAGACGTCGTCGGACCAGAGGTGCTTGCCGAACTCCTTTTCGAGCACCTCGGCGACGCTGGCGCACATGAAATCGACGATTTCCTGCGGCGTGTAAACGATGCCCATCGTGTCGGCCAGCTTGACGCTGTAGCCCTGGAAAAAGCGCTCGTAGACCGTGTTCAAAAAGTGCTGCTTGTCGGCGAAGTCGGTCATCGTACGGGCGGCGTGCTCGATGGCGACGTAGAAGCGGTCGAGCTCGCGCAGATAGGTGTTGCGGTCGAAGCTCTGGCTGGTCATGGCCTGCATGACCTTCTCGACTTCGGCGGCGATGACGTTGCGGCGGACGAATTCGGGATTGTCGAAAATTTCGCGGATCAGCCGCTCGGTCAGGATGTGCTGAATCAGCATCTCATCGACGGCGGCCTGGCTCAGGTTCGGATTCAGGCTGGTGCGGCAGAGCTCGAAGAAGTCGCCGAAGGCCTTTTGGAAGTTTTTGTTGGACTTGTGGGCCTGCTCGATCTTCTTTTTCAGGCCCTCGGCCAAGTCGGGCACGCGCTGC
>JAEUIR010000186.1 GCA_016795025.1 Phycisphaerales bacterium | reverse complement strand
ATGGACTTGTGAACGCCTACGACATCGACGCGTTCGTGCTGGCAATGCAAGACGCCGCGCGCTACGCCGAAACCTACTCCGATTGTCGCATCCAAAACGCCGACGCGAACAACGACGGCGCAGTCAACAATTTCGATATCGACACGTTCGTGATGCTGCTTGCGGGCGATTGACGCGCGGCCAGGAAATCGCCTTCTCCGCTTTGCCGGGCGTGCGTTTGCATTGACTCAGACACTCAGATCCCCGCGAATTGCCCACCGCGCCGCGCTTCCACCCCAACCCGCTTCCGCGTAATAATGGCTGGCTCGCTGGAGAGACGAGATGTCCGAGCTTCGCAAACGAGCGCTGGCAGCATACGCCGAGTACTACCAGACGCAGAACACGCAGGATCTCAATCCCACACTGGCGCGGCCGAGCAGCCATCGAAACTATGACATCAATTTCGGCCACTTTGTGCGAAGCGTACCGGGGGGCGGGCGCATGCTGGATGTCGGCTGCGGCACCGGATTTCTGGTGCATTGGCTATCGAAGCAGCCGGGCATCACGGCCGTTGGCGTGGACGGATCGGAATCGCAAGTTGCGCTGGCGAAGAAGTTCATGCCCAATGTGGAGATGGTCTGCGACGACGCGCTGCACTATCTGAAAGCGCATCCGAATGAGTTTGCGGGCATCTTCTGCATGGATGTCTTGCAGCTGTTCGCCGATGAGGATTTTCTGTTCGACTGGGTGCTGGCGACCTACAACGCGCTCCGGCCGGGCGGATTTTTCTGTGCGCAGCTTGTCAACTGCGCCAGCCTGATCGGGCCGTACAACATCTTTATGGACGTTCTGGGGGCGCGCGGCTTCACCAGCGGCTCAGCCCGGCAACTATTCACGCTGGCCGGCTTCAAGGACGTTCGGATTTGCAACCAGCGGACGGCCGGCTTTTCGGGGCTGGTGCGATTCAAGCTTGAGCAATGGATGCACCGGGCTGTTTTCCTTATCAGCGGAAACGGCGCCGAGCGCGTTTTCAGCCGCAGTCTCACCGCCGTCGGCTACCGCCGCTGACGTGTTTTCGCCATTGCGCAAAACTACGCAGCCACTCCACTTGCGCGCGTAGGCCGACAGTCGGTTTGCGGATAGAATGTCCCGATGAATTCGATGAATGCCCAGCATCAGCTACGCGATAAATTACAAAGTCTGAGCATCCCGCGCGATCAACGCCCGCAAAGCGCCGGCGGAGGCGACCGTACGCGAACCCGCAGCGGCGGGGGAACCGCCTGGATCATCGCGCTTGTAATCGCCGGCCTAGGCGGCACGTTCGCATGGAATCAATACGGCGGCCGCATAAGGCCCCTGCTCGCGGAGATTTTGTCGTCGCCGGGCAGCGCAAACCCGAAGCCACGGCTGATGACGGTGACGACGCAGCGCGCATCCGAAATCGGAGCGGTGCAAACCGCCACCGGCAAGATCGTATCTGACCACGAAGTGGATGTCGCCACAAAGGTCAGCGGTCAGGTGGTGGAGCTGAAATTCGAGCAAGGTGACCGAGTTGAGAAGAATCAGGTGCTGGCCCGGATCGAGGACGTAATCTATCGCGCGCGGCGCGATTCTGCCGCGGCAATGCTCGAAAAATCGCGGGCGAGTCATGAGTATCAAAAGTTCAACTACCAACGCGTCAAGCGGCTCTTCGAGACCAATCAAGCGTCCGAGACCGAAGTAAACGACACCGTTCGGTGGTACAACGAAGCCAAAGCTCAGATGGACGCCGACGCCGCGGCGCTGGCCCTGGCGGAAAAGCAGTTCCGCGATTGCGAAGTGCTCGCGCCAATCTCCGGCGTCGTGCTCGAACGCTCGGTCGAGGTCGGCGATTTCGTCGCGGCCGAAGGCGGTCGCGGCGCGATGGCCAACTCGCAATTCGGCGTCATCGCGGATATGTCCAAGCTGCGCGTCGAAGTGGACATCAGCGAATTGGACATTCACCGCATTCAGCGCGGCATGCCGTGCTCGATCATTCCCGATGCGCAGAAAGACCGCCGCTACACCGGCCAGGTCATGTGGGTCGATCCCGGGGCGAACTACGCGAAAGCGACGGTGCAGGTGAAGGTTCGCGTAAACGACCCCGACGACGCGCTGCGCGTGCAAGGCACAGCGCAGGTTCAGTTCCTGCGCGAGGCGTCCAGCGCCGGCGACTCGAAACCGATGATTTTCATTCCGTTAGCGGCGGTCATTGCCAGCGCCGACGGTGCGAGCGGAAAGGTGTACGTCAAATCCGAAGGCAAGTTACGTGAGCGAACAGTTCACCTCGGCGCGAGAACCGCGACAAACGTCGAAATCACCGAAGGTCTCTCCGATGGTGACATGATCGCCGCCGAAGGCATCGACAAACTGCGCGACGGTGACGCGGCCGAATAGCGCACTCGTTGGCGCCTTCGCCGTTTTTGACTATCCCCCGCCGCCTGCGCCCGAATTGGCGCTGCACGACCTCCAATCAACAAGAAAGACGCACCTTCTCGCCGAATCAGCTCGAAGGTGCGCCCTGCATTTTGGAAAAAGGCCGCTTGACGGCGGCGCTTCTATTCTGCGCGGCGCGGATGTTCTTGTCGCGCCTCGAAGATTAGAAATTCGTTTCGAGGTTCAGGTTCGACGCGATCAGCTTCGCGCGGCTGATCGTGACAAACGGGTTGTCGCTGATCTTGGTGACCATCAGCGGTTCAGAGCCGACGAGGTTGAACGATGACGTACGGCTCGGCTGGCAGCATTCCTGCGACACGCGCAGCAGATGGCCGCTCCAGTTGCAGATGTAAGCGCCGGCTTCGCAAATACCGTCAAACGGGATCGTCGTGCCGACGTTCTGCGAGTTGGTGTAGCTGTTCGTGTAGGTGGAGGTCGGGGTGGTGACAGTCGTCATGTTTGAAATCTCCAGAATAAGAAGCCGCTCACTGTTTCAATGTCACGCCGAGCCGCGTTCGCGCAGCCGGCAAGCTGTCCGCCGCGGTCGATCGTTTGCAATCGCCCCGGAGCGTCCCGTGGGAATTCAGCCGCGCCCCGAAGCTGGAACTCTGTGTCCGATCTTCCAGCGATGGCCTTTCTATCGCCCTGTTGGGCATCCGGCTTGAACCGGATCGCGGCGGTCGCAGCTATTGCGCTACGCCCCGCCACGACTCGCTGATCGTTCCGATAGATCGAGCATGCCAGCCGTCGCCGCCCCACGTAATCCAACTCTCGATCGCCACGCCGCAGCGTCCGACGCCGAACCGCCGCGCCTTCTCGCCTCGCGGTACGCGCGCAATCTACGCGCCCTCTATCGCATACAGCCCGATCTCGCTTTGAAAATCGATCGCATGCCGTTCGCGTCCGCCGTTCAAATCGAGCCAGCGCGCAGCGGTGATTGGACCGCGCGCGTGCCGGCAGACGACGGTCGCCCGCTATATGTGCACAGTCGGTATCAACCCCGCGATGAGGCCAAACGATTCGTCGCGTCTCAACCGCAGACGGAGGCCCCGACATTTATCGTGTTCGGAACGGGGCTTGGCTACACGCTGGTCGAGCTTCAGCACCGCTATCACGAGGCGATCATGCTCGTGGTCGAGCCGGAGGTGGGCTTGATCAAAGCCGCGCTCTGCGTCAGCGAATTGCACGAGGCAATCGAGAACTGCCGGCTCGTTTTTCTGACTTCGTCTGACCGGGCTGCGCTGCATGAAGTGCTCTTTCGTTATAACGGACACTTGCTGCTGGGGTTTCAGCAGTTCGTTCATCCGTATGCCAATCGCGTGTCGCGCGAGTTTCATCAGGCGGTTCGCGCGGCGCTTCCGGATTTTCTGGCGTTCGGAAAAATGCAGATGATGACGCTGCTGCGGAATGCGCGCGTCACCGATCGCAACATCGTAATGAACCTGCCGCATTACATGCGTCAACCCGGCGTCGAATCGCTCGCCGGACGAGCCGCCGGCTATCCGGCGATCCTGATCGCGGCAGGCCCGTCGCTGGCGCGGCAGCTCGACCTGCTATGCACGCTGCGCGATCGCGCCGTGATCGTCGCGGTTCAAACGGTGTATAAGCTGCTGCTCTCGCGCGGATGCACGCCGCACTTCGTCACCAGCCTGGATTATCACGAAGTTTCATCGCAATTTTTCCGCGATGCGGGGGAGTCCGGCGACTGCATTCTCGTCGCGGAACCCAAAGCCACCTGGCACGTAGCAGATGCGTTTCCCGGCCGAAAACGGATATTGCATTCCGATCTGGTCGATGACCTGCTGCGCGACGCAGCGCCGCGACGCGGATCATTGAAGGCCGGCAGCACCGTCGCGCATCTTTCGCTCTACCTCGCGGAGCATCTCGGCTGTGACCCGATCATTCTTGTCGGCCAGGATCTGTGCTTTTCCGATGGCCTGTATTACCCACCCGGAATGCCGATCGAACAAACATGGGCGCCGGAGTTGAGTCGCTTCTGCACAATCGAAATGAAACAATGGGAGCGCGTCGTTCGCGGCCGCAGCATTCTGCGGCGCGTGCCGAACGTGCATGGGCGCGAAACCTACACAGACGATCAGTTATTCACGTATGCCGAGCAGTTTCAGGCTGATTTCGCCGCATCGCGATCGCGGATCATTCACGCGGGCGAAGCCGGAATGCGCCTTGCGCACACGCGTTGCATGTCGCTCGAAGAGGCCGCGAAGACACACTGCACGCACACACTTCCACGCGAGTTGTTCGCGGATCAGCTTCAAGGGCAATCCGACATTCAAACCGACCGAGCCGTTGAAGCATTGGAGGCGCGCCTTGAAGAGCTGCGCGAAGTACGCGCGATCGCCGAGGAAACTGAATCGTTGCTCGGCCGGCTGATGGATTTGATCGAACGGCCGGACGACTTCAATCGCTTGCTTGCGCGGGTGGACGACCTGCGCATGCGCATGCTGCGCCACGATCGGCTTTATAAGATCGTGGTTGAAGCCGCGCCAGTGGCTGAGCTTCGCCGCGTTTCGGCCGACCGCAGTCTCGGAGCGCCACAGCGCGAAACGCCGGACACCGCCCGCCGGCGGTTGAATCGCGATCGTGAATTCGTGCGCGGGTTTCTCGATGGATGTGCGTTTCTGGAGGGGCTGTTGCCGCGCGCGATCGCGCGGCTGCGGAGCGCGTCGGCATGAAAACTATTGCGGCGGTTTTCGCGGACTTCGTTGAAGGGCCCCTTGGCGCCCCGGCGGTGCTGAACGAGCCGCTTGCCGGGCGGCGTGTGATCGACCACACATTGCAGCGCCTCGCACGAATTGGGAACGCCGACCAGCGCTACCTCGTCGTCGGGCGGCGCGACGCGGACCAAGCCGAAAACGCGGTCAAGAGCGCGTGCGTGCGCGATCGCGTGCGCGTGATGATTATCGACGACGCACCGTATCCGCGCGCCCCGCTCATCCGCGCCGCGCGGCGTTGGGGCCCCGCCGCCTGGCGCGGTACGCCGCTTTCGACCACATGGTTCGATGAGTACATCAATGCGTTTGCCGTCGCACAGGTGTTGGATCGCACCGGCGCCGAGGCGGCGCTGTGTGTCGAGGCGCATCAGGCCGCGCTCGACCCGGCGCTGAGTGCTGCCATGATTCACCACCAGCAAGAACAACTCGCCGACGCGAAAATGGTATTCACGGCAGCGCCGCCCGGACTGTGCGGCGTCGTGCTGCGACGCGAAGCTGTGCGCGACCTTCTCGAAGGGGATTTCCCGCTGGGGATGTTGCTCACGTATCGACCCGAAATACCGCAGCCCGATCCGCTCACCAAACCAGTGTGCCTGCCGATCGATCCGCGTATCGCGCGGACGTCCGCGAGATTGATGGCCGATACGCAGGGCGGGCGCGAGATTCTATCCGCCGCTCTGACCGCCCGTGGCGCCGAGGCGGACGCCGCGGCGATTTGCGACTGGTTCGCGGAAGCTGTCGCGCCTCGGCCCGAGCGCCTGCCCATTGAGGTGGAAGTCGAAATTACCACCGACGACCCGCTGCCTGACACGAAGCTGCGGCCGCGCGGCTCACGCGTTCCCACGCGGCGACTTGCGGACCTCGGCGCTCTCAAGCGTCTGGCGCGCGAACTCGCGACATACGATGACCGCCGCGTCGTGCTGGGCGGGTTTGGTGATCCACTGTTGCATCCCGAGTTTTCCGCAATCTGCCGTGTGTTGCGCGATTGCGGAGTGTCGGCGATCGGCGTTGTGACGCCGCTTGTCGAAATGCGCGATGAAGTTGTCGAGGCGATGTTCTCAACGCCCGTCGATCTTATTCAGGTGCGCCTCGACGCGCACAGCGCGAACACGTACAACCGCGTCAATGGCCGCGACTGCTACGACCGTGTGATCGCAAACATCCACACGCTCGAGCAAATGCGTCAAACTCGGGCTGCGCCGCGCCCATTTCTGCTTTGCAGCATGACGCGCTGCGCGGCCACGATCGCCGAGATGGAGGCATTTTATGACCATTGGATGCGTGTGCTCGGCGGCGCGCTGCTCGAAGGCTACGATTCATTCGGCGACGCGCTGCCGACGGATGATCTCATCGCGACGATACCGCCGGTGCGCGAGGCCTGTCGCCGCTTGAATCGCCGAATGGTGCTGTTCGCCGACGGCTCGACGCCACAGTGTTCACAGGATTTTGCGGGATCGACAAAGCTCGGTGACTGGCGCCGTGATTCACTCGCATCGATCTGGCTGGGCAAGCCGCTGAGCGGACTGCGCGTGCTGCATGCGGCCGGTGACTGGTCGGCTCGGCCGCTGTGCGCGGCGTGCGAAGCGTGGCATCGTCCGTAGATCGCCTGATGCGCGCATCATTCGGAGCGCGCGATGTGCGCGCCTGATTCCGCGTTCATTCCGTTTTATTGCCTGACCATACGGTTTCTTACAAACTTGCCATTGAAGAATCCGATTGCTTTAGATAACGTGTTAAATGGTTGCGGCTGGCTGACCGCGGCATTGTTATTGATTGTTTGATCGTATTAATTTATTTGGACTCATCTCGTTCATTTGCTGTCGTTTCGTAGCACTCAGCCGACAGACAGACGTGCTTAGGAACGCCAAAATCCGCGGATTTTGACGGTCGCGGACGGTCCGCGCCCAAATCCGCGACGAAAACGAGGTGGGATGTGGCCGAAATGATCAAATGCGCCTGCACAAGTTGCGGCGCGAAGTACCGCCTACCAATCGAATCGCAGGGACGCTCGGCGCGCTGCAAGCAGTGCGGCGAAAAATTCAGCATCCCGAAGACATCGTCCTCGCTGGAAGACAGCATCATGTCCTGGCTCGATGACCCGGAAGCGGCCGAAGAATTGTCGACCGGCCCGCGCGTGGTTTCGATGCCCAAGGAACAAGTGGACTCCGAGGCGATGAAACGCCTTCAGGGCCCCATTCGCAAGCTCTAATCCGTTGCCGTGTGCGCGGCTCTTGTCGGAGAGCGGAGCCGCGCGCGGCAGCGCCGGTGCCCGACCAGCGGTCCCCTCCCCAATCCGCTCGGTCGCGCGCGACCGAGCTTAAAGCCTCCGTCTCATCAATCGCGATACAGGGCATGGCAATCGCGGCATTGCTGGGTCAATCTTGCCATCAAGGCGCTCGCCGCCTTTGCATCTAGACCCGGCCGGATGAGAATATCCTCTAGCGCCTGGGCATCGCGCGATGATTTGGCCATCTCTTCGAGAAACGCGGCCG
>JAEUIR010000185.1 GCA_016795025.1 Phycisphaerales bacterium | reverse complement strand
AAACAATCAAAGCGACACGCTGGCGACTGGGCATGATGCTCAAACTCGCATGATGGAATTCTTCGACACGCTCTATCGTATTCCGCGAAAAGGGGAGCATCAATTCGCGAATTGATCTATTTGGAACGCAGCGGCACCGCGATGTGCGAAAACCGGTTAGCCGAGAACAGGAGAGGCATGCCTGCAACGCGCCAGGGTTGTCACACGCCAAATTTCGAGCGATTCCAAGGCGCTCATGTTTACTTCCGGGCGCAGAATTGTCGCGATGAACAGGAATTATGCTCCGGGTGAAGGACACGCCTTTGTGCCGTGTGCGATTTTCCGGGCGACTGCCCACAATGCCAGAAGTAGCAGCAACCACCACACCGCCCCACTCACCAGCAACCACATCAGCCCGACTACGGTGTCCGCCAGTCGCCGCAGCGCGTGGTTCCACGCGTTTGAAAGCTGATTCATGAAATATGCGCCAAGCCCGGTCGGCTGGGGCGCGGGGGGTTCGCTGGCATGTCGGATGATTACCAGCACCGTCGCCAGCGAAACCAGTTTGTCGAGCCGTTGTCGCTGCGCCCGCATCTGTTCGATCGACTGGCGCACCTGCCCCAGCGACGTTCGAACGGCCATGATGTCCGTCAACGGCGCGTCTTTTTTCGAGGCGAGCAGCTCCAACAACTCATCTTCGACGCGCTCCTCGTTGCTCAACCGGGCGTCGAGATCGACGACCTGCCCGGTCACATCTTCGCCTTCGAGTTTCTCGCTCAAAACTTCGCCAAACTCGCGAATCTCGGTCAGCACCGCGCCGAGCCGATCGGCGGCGATGCGCAGCGTTAGATGCGCCTGCATATTGGCGCCGTCGCCGCTGGTGCTGGAGTCTTGAATGAATTCGCCCGCGCCTTCGTGGATTAGATGGGCCATGCGAAGCTGCACGCTCCGCACGTCAGCGGTTTTGACTTCGACAGATGCCTTGCGAATAACCTGCCGCGCCGCGTCGGTGGGTTCTCGCCGGTCCGCAATCTCTTGCTCGCTCAAAGCCTGATCCGCGACGCCCACTCGGAGCTTGTACTCTGGTTGAGCCGTGCCGTAAGCCGTCCGCTCAGATCGTGATAGCCACGCTTTATCCAAGAAACCTGACTCGGCTGGCTCGCCGGCCGCCGGCGCTTGTAACGCGACATCGCGAGCGCGCAAAAGCGAGGGCGTGAATAAGGAGACCAGCGCGGCGGTGAATGCGAGCACCACACACGCGGCCGCCGCGGACATGAATGGGCGCGCGGCGATGAAGCGCGCGAACCTGGATCGTCGAGGCGGCAACGCGCCAATCGCTTTGCGCCACAGGTTTTCATATTCGCCAGACCATTCCGTCAAAGAGCGCAGGGCATCTTCAAGATCGGCGGGAGAGTTGATTGTCACGCGACATCCTCCAACTTCAATTCGGCCCGAAGCGTTTCCAGGGCTGCATGCAACCGCGATTTCAATGTGCCGACGGGAATCTCCAAAATCTCAGCGGCCGCGGCGTGCGTCATGTCCGCGTGATAACAGAGCAGCACGACTTCGCGCTGATCGGCAGGCAGGCTCAGCACGCGGCGGCGAAGCTCATTGCGCGTCTCGTCGGCGGCGGCCACATTCGCCTCCTCGCGGGCCGGTGCGTGCTCCTGCGGAAGTTCGCCAGGAATTCGCGCGGCCCACGTTGCGAGATCGCGGCATTGGTTCACGGCGATGCGATACAGCCAGGTGCGCACTTCACACCGTCCGCCAAAACTGGCGGCGAATCGCATTACTCGAATCCACGTTTCCTGCACGGCATCGCGGGCCAGATCGGCCCGGCCATTCAACAATCCGAGCGCGAGCCCGAGCAACCCGCGTTCGTAGCGGCGAGCGAGTTCTCCCAGGCCGGAAGGCATTTCCGGCGAGATTCCGCGCAGCAGCGCTTCGTCGCTGTCCTGCAGCGTGATGCGCTGCTGCGAAACGCCGATGGATCGCATTTGGTGACTCCCGCTGGATTTCCAACGGTTCGCAAAACCCGTCCGACGACGATCGCGTCGCTGGCGATTGCATATTTGACCGGGGGAATGCGGGATTGGTTCGATTTTTTGGGGGGCGGGAGAAAAAATTGCGGCGGAGTCGGGCGTTGAGGGATAAAAACGCCCGCCTCCTTAAGGGCCCGGCCCTGATTGACTATTGCGGCTCTGATCGACAGACGCTGCGCGGAAAATCGGGCTGGTTACAATAATTCGCCTGGCGGAGGACACCGATGCCGGTTGAAACCTATCTTGCCGCAAACCCGGGACAAACGGCCGATCGCTATCAATTGACGGTCATACAGGAAGGCGACCACTGGACGAGCACCCTCGCGCGAGTGGATGATGCGGGGGTCGCGAGCAGCGCGAAGGTCGCGCCGCGGTTCTACGGGCTCACGGAAGAGCAGGCTCGCCGCAAGATGCTCACCACGCTCGAAAACCAATATGAAGACGTGCGGCTGATTCGGGAAAGCTGAATTGCCGGGTCGCCAATCGAAAAAACGACCGCGCCGACACGGCGCGAAGGCTCGATCGCGCGCCCTTCGGCGCGCGCTGCGCCAACATCGAACCACGCTTTCGCTGATCGGCGGCGCGCTGGCGCTGCTGATGTCGATCGGCATGTTCGCCACGTTCACGGGCGGATGTCAGCGCGGCGGCGGGCGGGCCGCGCCGGCTCCGGAAGCAGAGCGCCGCGCGCGCGCGGCGCAACCGGACCGACACTGGCCGCGAGCCGTGCCATTGGCGACGCCGACGAAAGCGGTATGGGTCGCGCGATTTCATTTTCGCACGGCTGAGGATGTGAAGACGATCATTCGGAACTGCGCGCAGATCGGAGCGAACACGGTTCTGTGGCAGGTGCGCGGCGAGGGGACGGTGCAATATCGCTCTCAACTGGAACCCTGGTCGCGCGAATTCGATTATCGCGATCCGGGGTTTGATCCGCTGGATGTCGCGGTGCGCGAGGCGCACGCACGCGGCCTGCGCATCGAAGCATGGATGAACGTCATGCCAGGCTGGAAAGGTCCGAGCGAGCCACCA
This sequence comes from Phycisphaerales bacterium, assembly GCA_016795025.1. Taxonomy (GTDB): domain Bacteria; phylum Planctomycetota; class Phycisphaerae; order UBA1845; family Fen-1342; genus JAEUIR01. The sequence goes on along the minus strand of JAEUIR010000185.1, from coordinate 4,624 downwards.
ATCGAAAACCAATTGTGGTTTCAACATCCAGACTGGTTTCTGTTGGATGCGCAGGACCGACGGCAACCGCTGGGTGATTTTTACGTGATTCTCAACCCGGCGCTGAATGAAGTGCGCGAGCACATCGCGGCGCTCGCGGAAGAGATCACGCGGAATTACGCGGTTGACGGTTTGCACCTGGATTACATTCGCTATGCATGGGAAACAACGCCGAACGCGGCAAAACTCTACCCACGCGACGAGCGGACCATTTCGCTCTATGAGCGAGAGACCGGTCGCACACCGGACGAATCGCCGGGCGCCTGGGACAACTGGCGCGCGTTTCAACTCACGCGGCTGGTGTCGCGGCTGCGCGCGGTGGTGAGCCAGAACCGGCCGGGTGCGACGCTGACGGCGGCCGTGCGGCCGGACCCGGTGGATGCGCAGCGCGGTTATTTGCAGAGTTCGGTTGAGTGGCTGCGCAGCGGATATATCGACGCGGCGTATCCAATGGCGTACACCGAAAAAGGCGCCGTATTTTCGAAAAACATCACCGCGTATCGGAGCGCCGCGCCGGGTGCGCGGGTCATACCGGGCGTGGGCATCTATAAGCTCAACTCCGCGGAGGCGCTGCGCGGGCAGTTGCAGAATTGCCGGGCATGGGGCGGGGACATCGCGCTATTCTCTTATGAATCGCTACATCCGACGGACAAAGACCGTCGCGCGGGCGGCGCGGATCGCAACGAGCAATCGCTGCGCGGCCTGCGCCGACGGGTGATCGCTGAATTCATGCGCTAACGGAGCTGATCCGCCGCCAGCGACTGACGCAGGGCTTTGTAATCAGTTTTGCCGGTCCCCAACACAGGGATCGATTCGACGCGCACGACACGCGAGACATTATGCAGGGGCGACAACTGCGCGTCGCGAATCAGGCGGTTCGCTTCCGGCCGCTCGATCTGCCGCGTGGTGAACAGCACGATCTCGGGATGCTCTTCGCTTGGCGTGGCTTCAACCGCGACGACGGGACCGTCGTCCGCGTCGCTCGCATAATGGCGCTCCAACACGCCTTCGATCGCCGGCAGCGAGATCATTTCGCCGCCGAGTTTCACGAAACGCTTCAACCGGCCGCGAAACGTCAACACGCCGTCGGCATCGGTGACGACGAGATCGCCGGTGCGATACCACTGCTTTTGATCGAATTCGACAAACGGCGATTTTGCTTCGGAGCCGAGGTAGCCGCCGAATACGCTCGCGCCGCGCACCAACAACATCCCTGGTTCGCCGGGTGCGGAGCGCGCCTGACGCTCTTCGTCGATGATTACGCCTTCGACCGAGGGCATGAGCCGGCCGATTGTCCCGTGGCGCGGATCGTCCTCGCGATTGGCAGCGACGATCGGCGAGCACTCGGTTACGCCATAACCTTCGAGCACAACACACTTCGGGCATTGCGCTGCGAATGCGTCATACACGCGCGGCGGACACCTTTCCGCGCCGGTGACCGCTAAACGCAGCGTTTCGAGCGCGCCTGGCGCCGCCGAGCGCAGAATGCCACCAAGAAACGTGGGGGTTCCGACGATAAGCGTCACGCCGTAGGACTCAATCAATCGCGCCAGCGTCCACGATTCCGTCGGATTCGCGTGATACACGGTGCATGCCCCGATGGCGAGCGGCAGGACAGTCGTAACCGTAAGCCCGAATGAATGAAAAGGCGGGAGGAAGCCGAGAATCCTGTCGTTTTCATACAACTGATACACGCCGGCCACATCGCGAACATTTGTCAGGATGTTCTCATGGGTGAGCGGCACGGCCTTTGGCAGCGCTTCAGAGCCGCTGGTGAGGAGTACGACGGCTTCATTCCGCATTGGACAATGAGCGAGCGACGACCAACTGAGGCGGGCGCGAAGCGCGGCCGCGAGTTTGTTGAACTTGGAGACGCCGGCAGCCAATTGCTCAAGCATGACGAACTTGTCGCGGATGACGGAAAGATCGGTGCCTTGTGACTCAATGCGCGCGACGAGCGGGCCGACGGTAATCACGCGGCTCACGCCGGTCAGATCGAGCGAGTGCGCGATGTTGCGCGAGCCGGTAGTCCAATTCACCATCACGGGCGTTTTACCGGCAAAGAGCGCCGCGAGATAAGCCACGACCGCGGCAACGGACGCTGGGAGCATGATCCCGACGCGCTCGCCCGGGTAGTCGCGAATCAGCGGAGACAACACAAAGATCGCGGTGATGAGGTCGCGATAGCTGCGCGCACCCCCGATCTGATCGGCAATCACGATGCGCGACGGCGCGCGGCGCGCCTGCGCCAAAAACACGTCGCCAATCGTGCGGCCGGCGGGCACCTGGCCGCGACGGGCCGGCCGCGGCGCGAGCCATGCCTTCGGCGGCCGCTTCACCTCAACGCCTTGTCCCCCGGCGCTCTGACCTCGCGCGGCGAGCAGGACGTCTGCAACCGTTTGAAGCGCGCTCACGTCGGCAGCGTGGAATCCAAATTCCTTGCCGAGCCAGACCATTAGCTCCGATCGCGCCAGGCTGTCGAGACCGAGGTCGTAAGCAAGCCGCAGTTCGTCTCGCAAATCGTTGACGCCGCTCATTGCGCGGAGCTGCGCATACACGAGGTCGCGTGTTTGCGATGGAACATCGGCAGCGGTTTCACCGCCGCCCTGCGACACCGGGTCAGGCAAATCGCGCCGGCCGCCGCGCTCCCAGGGCGTATACGGCACATAGCGCGCTGGCGGCGCGTTTTCGTTGTAGAAGCGCTCAAGCAGCGCGTTGAACGTCCCGCGATCGGCATTGCGCGGGAGATCGGGCGGCTCGAAGAGTTCGATGCTCACATCGCGCCGCGGGGCGAAAAAAATAACGCTCGCCAGCGTTTTCAAAATCCCGCGCCAGATGGCTTGCCCCAGAGACGGGCTACGGCCGGTGATCCAACTGAAGCTGCTGCCCCACAGGCCGCGCGTACGGATCAGAACAACACGCGCGCTCGGTACAAGGCGCAGCAATTCCTGAGCGGCGCTGTTGCCTCGCAAGTCCTCGTGCCTCGTGCGGTAGAGATGGCCGGAGGGATAGAGGAGGAGATTTTCGCCGCGGCGCAGGCCCTCGGCGCATTCCTGGAGTGCGGCCTCGATTTCGTGCCGCGCTTCCGGCCCATGCTTGGCCATGTCGGGGAGCGGTCGTGCGCCGACACGCCTGGCGAACCAGCGTGTGCCGGGGGTGGTGATCTGATCGCGATCGGCAAGCGGGCGCGGCGAAAAAGGCCCGTTCAGATGAGTGAGCAGGAGCACGGGGTCCATCAGCGCGGGATGATTGGGCAGAAAGAGAATGCCTTGGCGGCCGCGGCGCGCGACTTCCTCAACGCCGCGAAGCGTTACGCGGTAACGCAATCCGAGCACAAATTTCGCGAACGATCGCAGCAGCCACAACACGCGTTCGCTCCGCAAAACGGGGGGTCCGGGGCACGGTTTTCGACGCTGAGCGTGTTGCGGATGATATTAGAGTTCATGTTGTCATGCGACAACTCGCGCGAGTCCGATGCTTGTTGTCCCTGCGTTCCGGCGGGCGCGGCATCGTGCGCCCTTTCCGGGCCGGGCGCCTGGCGATAGAATGGCAATATTGGGCGTTTAGCTCAGTCGGCTAGAGCGCTTCCTTCACACGGAAGAGGTCACTGGTTCGAGTCCAGTAACGCCCACTTGATTTTCTAGATAAGCGTGGAATGCGAGGCCTACCTGGGGCGCATGTTTCATCGCAGCCGGGGTCCGGCTCCGATTTCGCGGGGCTGAAGCGCGCGAGCCAATAAACCACAGCCCGGCCTGCTTGGCGAAAAAGCCTCGCACGCCGGGCTGCGAGACCGCCCCGCCCCACTCTGGAAAGAACGTCATACCTCGGGGTTCGCGGTGCGGCGCGAACGATCCCAGATATCTCTTCGCGGTTTTGCCATTAACCATGCGCCGCCGATCGTCGCCGCGATTCCCATGACTAAGCCCGCTAGAGTCAGCCACGATGTGTTCCGCGCGAACCGCCGTATTTGCTCCGCTTCCTCGCGGGTGATTTCGCGATTTGTTGGTTGCGTGAATCCTGATCGTTCGTAATCCCGCCATGTCGTTCGATTGGCCCCGATCTCGGCTTCTCGGTCCGATACCTGCATCGCGCCCGCCACAGCCGTTCCCCGTGAAGGCTGAATTTTCAACGAGTCCTCAGTAATTGCGCCGAGTTGTCCGCTTGCGTCTGTATTCGCGCCGCGTTGAGCGCTGTTCAGGTTTGTATTCTGGGCGGTGTTCGCTGCTTCGCCGGCTCGACTGCCGTCCAGGCCAACACCTGAGTTCATATTGGCGGAATTCGCGTTCGCGGCGCCAGACGCCGCGGGATTCAAGCTCCCGGCTGCCCCGTTTACGGTTTGATTGGTGACATTCTGGAGCGCAGGGCTGCGAGGCGCGCTCGTGGAATTGACATTCCCCCCTGCCATATTGGAATTCGCATTCGAGACGGCGCCCGAGGTTGCCGCGTCCCGGCGGTCGTATCGGAAGTCGGGCGATCCGCTCGGGTGGGCATGGCCATTAGTCATTCCAGCGTATGTTCCAGCCATCGATTGCGTGCGGCCGGAATGATACCAAAGCGGTGAAAACGGAAACATGCCAACCATTGT
>JAEUIR010000184.1 GCA_016795025.1 Phycisphaerales bacterium | reverse complement strand
GAAGACACCGGCACGCTGGCCGGCGCGCCGTACCGCATCGATATCCCGGCCGAGTGGAACGGCGAACTCGTCGTGCTGGCGCACGGCTTCGAACCGGTCGGCGTGCCGCGCGACACGCCGTGGCCGGCCGATCCCGCCACGCTCTGCCGCCATTCCCACCGCACAACCGCGATTCGCAGCGATCTTGCCATGCCTGCGTGCAATTGCACTGGATCATCAGCAAACGGCGCGCCAGGCGGTGAGATTCCTGGCTATGTAACGGTGTGACCGCGTGATCAATCAATTCAGTGTCGGTGCTGCGGGTGATCCCTGGATCGCGCGCTCCAGTTCGCACGCATCAACCGCCAGCCGGATCGACGGCATTGCGCCACCTTCGAGCGAGCGCCAGATGTACCATGTCGCGTAGCTCCGATACGGCCGCCACGCATCGGCGAAGGACTCCAGCATGCGCGGCGTGCGTGGCTGCGTCCATTCAAACAGTTTCTTCAGGCCGTTGCGCAAGCCCAGATCGCCCACCGGCCAAACATCCGGCCGATCCAAACTGAACATGAGCAGCATCTCGACCGTCCACCGGCCAATGCCGTGAATCGAAGTCAAGCGCTCGACGATTTGATCGTCTGACAGCCTGTGAAGTCGAGCGGCCGTGAGCCTTTCACGCTGGAAATAGCGCGCCAATTCGCGGACGTAAATCGTCTTCTGACGCGAAAGTCCGGCGCGGCGCATTCGCGCCGGCGTAAGCGCAAGCAGGTGATTCGGCGTAACGCGCGAATTTGAGCATGCGGCGCGCAGTCGGCCGTAGATGGCGGCGGCCGCGGCCACTGACACTTGCTGCTGCACAACCGACCCGACCAGCGCCACGAATGGGTCGCGCGTGAGGCGTGGGCGCTCAAGCCCGCGGGCTCGCACCAGCGGAACAAAACGCGCCTCGGCGCGGCACAGATGCGCCACCGCTGAGATCGCCTCGGGGAGTTTCGCGTCGGCCGCAGCCTGATGCCGGGCCGAGACGCGGAGATCAGGCCACCACATGGGGATTAATCAGATTGCAGAATTCAGAAAGCGGAACGAGGTCCGAAGCAATGATCGCGCCGGCGAAAGCCCTTGCGACAGTTTTGAGACTCGACTCCGGGCGGATCGCACGCTTTTTTGCACATTCGACGTTCTGCATTCCTCATCCCTTATTGCACCGTCAGCCGAGCCACGTATGATCTAACAGTATCCGATACTCGGGATTCCCGCCGGGGTATTCCCATCCTCGTGCGCCGTGCGTTCGGCGCGATTCATATCCGGCGATACTTCGGAGCCGTGCATGCTAATCTGGGTTTTGCGGGCCGTTTTTGTTTTGCTGATGGGCGTGGTCGCATTTTCGGCGATCTCATCGGATTCCAAGGCAGGGGCGTCCGCTGCGGAGATCGAGCAATATCAGGAGCTATCCAAGTATCGCTATTCGTTTATGCTCGGATCGCTGCTGCTGGCCGCCGTGCTGGTGGTGGTGGATTGGGCGGTGCCGCGCAAGTCTCTCGCGGCGCTCTCCGGCACGTTCATGGGGATCATCGTCGGCATCATCTTCGCCTATGTGGTCGGATTGGTGGTAGACCATCTGCTGCTGGAGGTATTCTGGCATGCGAAATACGCCGAACTGAGCGTCGTCGTGCGAACGATGCTGGGAGCGGTCAAGCTCATGCTCGGAATCATCGGCTGCTATCTGGCCATCAGCTTCATCCTGCAAACCAAGGATGATTTCCGCTTTGTGATTCCTTACGTCGAGTTTTCGCGGCAATCGCGTGGCCGCCGCCCGTTGATTCTCGACACGTCCGTCATTATTGACGGGCGGATTGCGGATATCTGCGAAACGCGCATCATCGACGCGCCGATCATCATTCCACGATTTGTATTGCAGGAACTGCAAACCATCGCGGATAGTTCGGACAAGCTGAAGCGGAATCGCGGCCGGCGCGGCCTGGACATGCTCAACAAGCTCCAAACCAATGACCGGCTGGAGATCAAGATATCCGACGCGCGCCTTCCCAGCGTCGAGGAGGAAGGCGATGTCGATCAGAAGCTGGTCGCGCTGGCGAAAAAAATCGACGGCCGCATTGTCACCAACGATTACAACCTCAACAAAATCGCGCAAATTCGCGGTGTGGATGTGATCAACATCAACGATCTGGCCAACGCGCTGAAGCCGGTTCTGATGCCGGGTGAAACGGTGCAGGTGAAGATTCTCCGTCAGGGCGAAGAACCGGGCCAAGGCGTCGGCTATCTGGAAGACGGCACGATGATCGTCGCGGAAAACACCGGCGATCGGGTGAATGAGGAAATCGCGCTGACCGTCACGAGCGTGCTGCAAACATCCGCGGGCCGCATGATCTTCGGCCGGCCGGAGGGCATGGCGCCGCCGCCGCGCCGCCCGCACCATCGCCGACCGTAGGCGGATCGCGCAAGGCAAACGGTTCTCGATGATCCTGCTGATCGACAACTACGACTCGTTCACGTACAACCTCGTGCAGCGCATCGGCGAGATCGATGCCGCGCTGCGCGTTCATGTCGCTCGAAACGACGAAATCACGATCGAGCAGGCCGAGGCGCTTGCCCCGAAACACATCATCATTTCGCCCGGCCCCTGCACGCCGCGCGAGGGTGGCGTCAGCAACGACATCATTCGCCGCTTCGCCGGAAAGACGCCCATCCTCGGCGTGTGTCTCGGGCATCAATGCATGGGCTTTGTCGCCGGCGCGAACATCGTTCGCGCCAAACGGCTGATGCACGGCAAGACCAGCCTGATCCGCCACGATGGGCGCGGCGTGTTTCGAGGCATGAGCAATCCTTTTCAGGCGACACGCTATCACTCGCTGCTGATCGAACCGGGCACATTGCCGGCCGAGTTTGAAGTCAGCGCGTGGTGTGATGACGACGACACCGAAATCATGGGCATACGCCACCGCACGCGGCCAATGGAGGGTGTGCAGTTTCACCCTGAGAGCTTTCTGACACTGGAGGGACACCGGCTGCTCATGAATTTCCTCGCCGTGCAATCACCCGCGAGCTGATGAACGGGCTTGAACACTTGCCACCGGCCTTCCCGTGGAAATTCGCAGCTTGGCGCGCCCCTTCTGCTTGCGAATTCTCTCGCCGTGGATTACAGATAGACCATGCGAATTGCTGCGCAAGCCTGCCTGCTCATCCTAATGCTCGCCGCCACCGGCGGTTGCGCGTCAAAACAGGCAGCCACGCGCATTGATCCCGCCCCGTTTGAGCTTCCACAGATGAAGTTCGTCGAACCCACGCTGCCCGCCATCGTCGAAGTGCAAGGGCGGCAATCGGCCGCGCCAGTGGGACTGCTCACGCCAAGCTTCGAGCCAGAGCCGTTGACGCTGGAGGAAGAAGCCGCGATGGCCCCGCGCGTCAAGCAGTTTGATTTTCTGGCGCTGTACAAACCAGAGCGCGGCGTGAAGCATGGCGTCAGCCCCCAGACGGGCGGCGCAACGTTCGGCTCATATGGCAGCGGCGCGAAATTCGGCCTTGGCCCGGCCACTAGCGCGGCTTTCGCTGCGAATGTATACGCGGGTCCGCCCGCCGCCGTCTCACCTTATCCCGTCACCACCGCGAAACCCTCCCCCTGGTCCACGCCAGAATTGTTCGTCGGCCAGCCGATGGGCAACTACGTTGGCTACGGCCCGCCCAGCCGGATCGCGTCGCACCGTACGCGCATGCGGCCTTGAATTTCCGTTCATCGCGATGAATTGCTCATCTTTTTTTCGCGCGCGGTCAAATGCCGCTTGACCGACCACGCGCGTACGCCATAATGACCCTCGACATCGCGCGATGGAATGCGCGATGACACGGTCGTCGGCATTAGCCGAGGGCCTCAATTTTCACGCGATTGCACATGCGATCAATATCTGATCCATCGATTGGCAGCGCATTTTTCAGGCACTCTCGGCGTTTTCCGCCGAACCGACGTTCACCGTTCACGACGAGTTCGCGGCCGCGCGCCGCGAGTACCGTTTCCAACGCTTCTCGCATTTTCCGCGCATGATGAGGATTCGACATGGCGAAGAAAAAAGCCGCAAAAAAGTCCGCGAAAGCCAAGAAGGCTACAAAAAAGCCGGCCGCAAAACCCAGCAAGGCATCCAAGCCGAAGAAAGCGACCAAGTCGCGAAAGCCCGCCAAATCGGCGAAGGCCACTAAGCCCGTGAAGGCGGCTAAGCCCGCGAAATCGGCCCGAGCCGCCGCCAAGCCGGCCGCGAAGGTGGTTGCGCCGAAGATCGCCAAGCCGAAGCCCGCTCCGGTGGAGAAGCCAAGCGCGATGAAGGCTGTGGCAGCCCCGAAGCCCGCCGCGCCGCCGCGCCCGTCGATTCCGGGGATCACGACCGGCGGTCCTTCCGGCCCGCCGCAGACGACGCCGGCCAATTTTCTCCCGCCGCTCAGCCCTGAGGACCAGGGCGACGACGACGGCGGCCGAGGCGATGACCCATTCGGCGATGACGATGGCGAAGAGTCCGGCGGCTGGGACGACGAATAAGCCGATCCGGCTAGTGCTCTGTCAGCCTTGTTTTGTCGGGGAGCATCGGCGTCGCGCCGGTGCGAAGCCAGGATGCATCCGCCAATTCGAAGCGTCAGAGCAAAAGCCGACAGGCCTCAAACCAGCGAGCCGCTCAATTTGAAATCGCCGTGGGTACCTTGACAACGGCTGTCCATACATAGCCGCTCCGATAACGAAGTGGTTACACGCAAGACAACGGGGCGTGCTCTGAATCGCTCCAAGAGTTCACCGTCGGCGACGGTTACGATCACAGATATCGCTGAAAATGCGGGACCGTTTTCGATGGCACAGCCGCACAAAGGCTGTGCCATTTCGTATCCGTTTGCGAGTTTGGCGGGGCGGGCATTCTGGCCGCTTGCCCCAGCCGAATTCGCGGCGCCAAAATAGACCGCCGCTTTTCTTAGAGAACACAAATGGCCGATGTCGTCGAAAACTTTGCGGATCGCGTCTCAAGTGCGGTCAAACGCTGCGGGACGCCCGCGGTGGTCGGGATCGATCCGCAATTGGACCGCCTGCCACCAGCGCTCGTGCCGAACACCGGATTCGCAAAACTTGACCAGGCCGTGCGGGCCACAAGCGAGTTTTCTCGCGCGGTGATTGACGCGGTTGCCGGGGTCGTGCCGGCGGTGAAGATCAACTCGGCTTTCTTTGAAGCGTTTCGCGACGACGGTGTTCGAACCTATTTCGAACTGGTTCGCTACGCGCGCGACCGCGGGTTGATCGTGATCGGCGATGTGAAACGCGGCGACATCGGCTCGACATCCCGGCTCTACGCAGAGGGTCACATCGCGAGGCCGACGTTGTCCGGCCTGGACGACGCCGCAGTGCCGGACGCAGTGACACTGGCCGGCTATCTCGGCGAAAGCGGCGTGCGCCAATTCGTCGACGCTGCGGCGGCAAGCGGGCGCGGCGTATTCGTGCTGGTGCGACCATCCGATCCGACCGCGGACGTTGTGCATGAGTTCGGCGAGAAATCGAAGCTTTACGAGCATTTGGCCGGATTGGTCGCCAGTTGGGGTTCGGCATCGCATCTGATCGGCAAGTGCGGTTTGTCGTGCGTGGGCGCAGTGGTGGCCCCGAAAGACCCCGAGTCTACCACGCGTGTTCGCCAACTGATGCCACGCTCGATTTTTCTGGTGCCGGGTTATGGCGCGCAAGGGGCCAGCGCGGAGGCGTGTCGTCCTTGCTTCTTGTCCGACGGGCGCGGCGCGTTCATCAACGCCTCGCGATCGGTGATTTTCTCCCACGAAGCGAAGAGGTATTCCGAGCGCTTTGGGGACGACTGGAAAATGTGCATTCGGCAAGCAGCGAAGGACTTCGCGGCCGATGTGGCGGGAGTCGCGCGATGATCAAGGGCGAAAAAAAACCGTGTCACGGCGAGTCGTCGAAATGCACTGAAGGCCGGCCCCTGGAATCGCGGTATTCGGGGCGCGTTTTCGAATACCTCCACGGTCTCATGCTCATCTCGCTGCCGCTGATGGTCGCCGGATGCGTCGCCAACGCGGGACCGCCGTCCGAATTACTCGTCGTCACATCGCAGCGACCTGATCCGCGAGAAGGATTCGAATTCCGCGTGATTCAACCGGATCACGACAGGCTTCGCGCCTCGCCTCCGCGCCATGTGCCGAATGTCAGCGAGCCGCCGTTGCCGGCCGCGATTGCCGGCGATGGCTCTGTGGTTGCGCTCGCGCCGCTCGGTGAAGGCAAATCCGAGTTGCGCTGGATCGGCGGCCAACAATCCTCCGAAACAACCGCGCGAACGATTCCCTGTGCCCAATTGCTTGAAACCGTCGAAACGCGGGTCGCGATTGTCGATCGCGCGCCACAGCCTCGCAGTCACGTCAAAATCGAGAATGGCCGAATCACAGCCGCGCAACGCGAATATGTAACGATCAGCGTGTATGACATCGATTCGCGCGAGCAAGTTGCCGTTTTTCGCGATGTGTTCCCGGTTTGCCGCGTCGAGCCGGGCGTGTGGCTGGTGGCCCGGGCGCAGCCGGCGTCGCTTTCCATATGCTCGATCGGCAACGGCGCTGAGCAGATCGTGGCCGAATTCGAGCCGGATCGTTGGATATCCGGCATCGCGGTTGCGCCAAACGGCGCGTGGGCTTGCGTGGCCTCTCAGGCCTCCGGTGCGTCGTGCAAGCTGCATCGCCTGGATATCTGGGATCGCCGCAGCGGCTCGTTCACGTCGCTGCTGCCTGAAGACGCGTACGTGAGCAATCGTGCGGATTCGGATGCGCCGCCCCTGCTCTCACCCACCGCTCTCTCCACGACGCATCTCGCGTTCGTCGTTACTCAGGTCACCGATTGGGCCGATCAAACGCCCATCAGCGGGCGTTATGCAACCATGATTTACGACGTGCCGGCCAGAAAGCCGCTCGCGCGAATCTCCCATCCACAGGCCAGCTTGAGCCGCGCCTCGCCACAGCCGTATCTGCCCGAAGACCAATTGCACAATCTGCGCATTCAATCCGCAACCACACCTGTCGACGCTCGCGGATTTCGCCGTTACTTCACGCTCCGCGGAGACAGCGCGACCGGCCCACGCGGCCGCAGCTATCCGCAGCGCGAGCTGACACTGCACGCCGCGGCGGCCTCGAACAGCGAATTCGCCGTTCGTCGCCGATTCGGAGGTTCAGGCGGATCGGCCGATGAGATTATTCTGGTGATCGACGGGCGCGAATTGGACCCCATCGTGATACCGCGAGTGGAGCGGCTGACCTGGTTGCCGCGTCGGCCGATCGCTCCAGCGACTCAGAACGGCGCGAACTAGATGCCTTATCTCCGATTACTTCGACCGCATCAATGGGTGAAGAACATCTTTGTCTTCGCCGGGTTGGTGTTCGGCCGCAAACTGGACGATGCAGCAGCGGTGATCGCGTCGCTGGAGGGGTTCGCGCTGCTTTGCCTGATCAGCAGCAGCGTATACGTGATGAACGACATTCGCGATCGTGAAGAAGATCGGCTGCATCCGCGGAAAAAAGACCGCCCGATCGCATCCGGGCAGGCGTCGGTGGCTGTGGCCACGCTGCTGGCCGCGGCGCTGCTGGCGCTCGGAATGTGGGGCAGTTTCGCGCTGGATCGTGGCTTTTTCGCGTGCATGGCGGCATATTTTTTACTGCAAATCGCGTATACGCTCGCGCTCAAACAAATGGTGATTCT
>JAEUIR010000183.1 GCA_016795025.1 Phycisphaerales bacterium | reverse complement strand
CGGTGGGTCCGATTTCGGGAGATTCAACTCAACGGAATTTTGTGTATTGCCCGCTTTATGGCGGCGGCGATTCCGAGATCAATGCCGTTGTCGCGGACATCACCGGAGTGCCGCCGGTTCAGAATGCCGCGATCGATACGCTGCGTGCCGCGTACGGAACGCATGCGTCCGCGAGCGTTCATTCGGACAACGGCGATTGTGTGGTGACGTCAGATGATTTTGGATTCTATTCGTTTGATAATGTATTCGGCTCGGGCAATACTTTGCCGTACCGGGATTCCACCCCCACCGATACGGATGCATATATCTCATCGACCGCCGGGCTATTTCCCGATCGCCGCGCTATTTTCTGGAATGAAGACGGCGTATTGCATCGGATCTTGGATTCCGGCAATTCGCAGACGTTGCAGGGTACGTACGGGCTGGATACCGGCAAGGGCTGGGAATGGGGTGCGCCAGCGCTGGATGTTGCCGGGCGTTTCTATGTCAATACCGTCGGCACGGGCGATGATGAACATGGTCAGCGAGTATTAGCGTTTAGGAACGATGTTGACGGACAAAACGTCATTATTCCCGCCTGGAACGGAAATGCCTATGATCCGCCGACGTTCACGATTGGTGAAGTTATCTACGTTCTGAAGCAGGATTTCGAGGCCGCGGTTGCGATGGACGCAGACGGCACGTTAATCTGTGCAAACCGCGGATACGTCATGGCGCTGCGTCCTTTACTGGGCGATTTGAACGGTGATGGCTGCGTCAACCCATGCGACATTGACGCTTTTGTTGTCGCGCTTGTTGATCCGCAAGAGTATGACGAAACATTCGGGTCCGGATTTGGCGCTGTGAACCGGCTTGGTGTCTGCGATTGCAATAACGACGGTTTATGCAATAGTTTTGACATAGACTGCTTCGAAGCGCGAGCAGAAGCGCCTGTGGAGTGTTCCGAGGGATACGAAGAACAAGAGTGTCCCGGAGAAGACGCCGGATTTTCCGGACCTTCGCAGGAATCAACCTGGCAGCATTTTTATGACTCGCTGGATGCGCTTCGAAACTATTTTGGCATGTAGGTAGGCCATCATCGGACAGGGTAGGACAAACAAAGCGCCGTTCGGTGGCCGTGCGTTGCCGGGAGCCGAAAGATGATTCTCCGAAATCCAGTATGTATCTCTGCATCCATCATGATCAGCCTGTTCGCGCAGGCGCTGTTGGCAGACGACCCGCTGGTCGGCGTGCGCGTTCTTGGCGGACGCGAGTATCTGCAATGCGAACGAATCGCGATTCCGGAAATCGATGATTCTTCCCGTACGATTTCGGAGGCCGCTGGTCGTCTGTCGATAGCCTATCGTGCGATATTTGGTCCGCCGGGAGACGTTCATTGGCGCATCGAATTTCGCCAGTACGATGAATGGAATCAGCCCACAATCGCGCCGCTGGATGTCGATCCCACCACATCTGAGTTTGCAGCCCGACCGTCAGTCGGCAGTTTCGGCGAATATGCGTGCGTGACTTGGAACAAGAGTGGAGCGACGCGCGCGAGAGTGTTTGACGGCAGCGGCGCGCCAGTGACGGAACCTTTTGTTGTGACTGATAATGTACAAAACACGTATACGATTCCGCACATATTGATGGATTCTAATCGCATCGTATTCACGCTAAGCGCCAGAATCGCGGGACAGGTAGGTATCTTTGTGCGGGTATTCGGCTATGACGGGATGCCGATCACCGCTCTAATTCCTGTCGCTGTCAGCGCCGCCGGCACGCCGCGTCAGTATGGTTGTGCCGACTGGCTTTCCGACGGCGGGTTCGCCGTGAACTTCTCGCGCGGGTCAGGCAACCCCGATCCATCCTACGTCTTTTTTTCGATAGTTTCCTCCAGCTACGCCGTGGGAGTTCCGATCCAAGTCAATTACACATCAGCATGGTGTCACGGCTTCGGCGTGCTTGAAGGTGATGAAATTGGTTTGATCATCAAGACCCTCGACGAATCCGAAAGTACTACGATCAATCGCTATGATCTCGCCGGCGCACCGCGCGATGAGCCGATCGATCTGGATTCGGCTGGTTTGATCTATCGATCGCATATCGAGCGCAATGGTGTTGTTGCACTGCCATATCGAGTCGAAAACGACCTCTTCGTTGCCGGTCGAGTATTGGAACCTGACTGGGAATCTCCTAGCGAGCAGTTCTACCTTCCCCTTTATCCCACCAGCCCACAGGACGACTTCGGGACGATCCAGTCATCGCCCGGTCTGATCGCCGACAATGGGGATGCGTGGTTTACCTGGGACAATTCTACATTTCCCCGACAGGCGCACCTCGCCGTTCTAAAGCCGCTGCTGCGCGGTGACATGAACAACGATAGGGCCATCAACAACTTCGACATCGACGCATTCGTCTTCGCGCTCAGCAACCTGCCCGACTACGCGGCCGCGTACAACATCCCCGAAGACGCGGCCATCATTATCGGCGACATCAACGAGGACGGGGTTTTGAATAACTTCGACATCGACCCCTTCGTGATGCTGCTGGCGGGAGAGTAGCGGCGGCTACGGATCGAGCGGTGGCGGCGGGGGGAATCGATGGGCGATGAGCGCGCTTCTTGGGCGCCGCAGAAGCGAGCGTGTCATAGTAAGCCGTCGGTGGAATGCCTGAGCCGTGGTCCTGATCTCCGCGCGCTTCGTCGGGATCCTGGCGATTGGCTTGCGCCACCTCACCGGTGAATTGCTGTTATAATTCTTCGCGATCAAGGCTCGGACCCCGCGCATCTCGTTTCGAGGGTTGTAGCGAGCCCGCTTGCATATGGAATAGCGCTTTCCCCTGAATCACCTTGTCTGATCCGGCATGCATTGCGTGGCGCTCGTCCGCTCAGGAGTTAACAATGTTCTCGCGTCGAACTTCCAGCCCTCCCAGCTTTCTTGGTGCGTTCTTTGGCTTGCAAACGCCTTCCAAGGTCGCTGCATGGATCAAAGCGCGCTCTTCACAATTACGATCGAGTCGCGCGCCGATCTTTTTTTGGGGGGGGGCACTTGTTGTCTCGGTGGCGATCGAACCATGCGCGGCGCAGTCGGTGTCACTGCTCAGCACAACCAACCTGGGGAGTCCCCCACACGATGTGGCGATCTCGCCGGACAGCCGATTCGCGGTGGTGTGCGCCGGGGACAGCGCCGATGCCATCACGTTCTACTCCATGGCGACAGGCGCTCAGATTATCGCATTCACGTCGCCGCAGTCGGCGGGGCCGATGCCGGGGGCCGCGGACTCCGTAGCGATCAGCCCAGACAGTGCGACGACGGTCGTGGCTCACGGGCGGAATATTCGGTTCTTCAACACTTCCGGCCCAACGCCGGTCCCGAATGGCACGTTCATGCTGGCGACGGATCCGCATGACCTCGCGATCACGCCGAACGGCAACTACGCGGTTGTGCGGACTGCAACTGCGGATGGCCTGAATGGTCACGTCGTGTTCTTCACCATGTCGCCACCTGCCCCCGTGCTGACGACCCCAACGCCGACGTGCCCGGCGACGAACAGTTACTACACTTCGGACAGCATTGCCGTCAGCCCCAACAGCGCTCGTGTGGTGGCCATCGGTGGCGCCGGAAACCACGGGGCACTTGTGTTCGATACAAGCGGTGCTCCGCAGCTCCTCGGCATCCGCTTCCTGCACACGCCCGCTCACGATGTCGAGATCACGCCCAGCAGCGCCTTTGCGCTCGTTCGCTGTGCCGCGTCCCCGGATGGGGTCGCCCTGATTCCAATCGCGGCTGGCACTGGAACAGCAATCGGAGCAACCTCGGCGATTGCGCCACTCTCGGCGAACTCGGATTACCTGGCTATCAGCCCGACAGAAAACTCGGCGGTGATTCTTGGGAGAGCGGGGGCGACGGACACCGTCGTGACGTTGAACATGTTATCGCCCACTCAACCACCGCTGGTGCCGCTTGCGTCCGTGTCCCTTCCGCAGGATCCATTCGACGTTGCGATTTCCCCTGACGGGCGGCTTGCGGTGGTGCAGACGATCGAACCGTTTGTAGGCGGCCCCAGCGGTGCCCATGTGTTCTTCAGCATGGCTACCGGGTTGCCGTCGGCGACGTTTCCGATCGTTGTGACGAGCGGTTCAATCCGGTTTGCCGCAGACACCGTCTTGTTCAGCCCCAACAGCCAGTACGCCGTGGCGCTCGGGACTCCCAGCGCCGCGTCGGGCTCGCTCAGGATCTACGACACGAGTTCGATGGCGCCGACGCTGCTCGTGCCCCAGATCGCTATCAACACGGTGCCGCATGATGTTGAGATAGCGCCGAACAACTCGTTCGTCGCCGTGCGGGCCGAGGCGAACTCCACGCAGGCCACGACGTTCCATTCGCTGACGACGGGAGCGAGCATTGGCATGTTTGGGGCAACTGGAAGCCCGACGATCGAGACCAGCGATTCCATCGTCATCAGTCCGAACTCGATGGGGGCTGTCTCGATTGGCTCGAACTTCAATCAGGTACAAGTGTTCGCCGTAGCGCCGTCCTGCACTCCGCCGTCGGTGACGATGAACCCCGCGAGCCAGACCGCGTGCGCCGGGCAACCCGTGTCCTTTACGGTATCTGCCTCGGGTTCGCCGGCCCCGACGTACCAGTGGCGGCGCAACGGCTCGCCGATCGCCGGCGCAACCGGGCCAATGCTCACCCTTCAGTCGGCTTCGCCGTCGGACGCTGGTTCGTACGACGCCGTGGCAACGAACCCCTGCGGGTCTTCGACAAGCTCGGCGGCGTCGTTGGTGATCCAAACGTCACCCTCGTTCAGCCAGAATCCGACAGGGCTCGAGCGCTGTGTCGGTCAGAGCGCCACCTTTATGGTGAGCAGTTCCGGTGATCCGGTGCCCACGCTGCAATGGCACCGGGATGGAGCGCCGATTCCTGGAGCAACTTCCAGCACGTTCACGCTAACGCCGGTGGTACCAACGGATGCTGGCACCTACGACTGCGTTGCGTCAAACACATGCGGCTCAAGCACGAGCCAGGGCGCCGTGCTGACGGTGGTCGCCGAACCCCCAACGGTGAGCCAGCACCCCATGAATCAGCAGGTGTGCATCGGGCAGGCCGTGTCGATGAGCGTCGTGGCAAGCGGTCAAGGCGTCGTTGCGTATCAATGGCGGCATGACGGAACCCCCATCGCGGGTGCCACCACCGCGACGCTCATGATCGCGTCACCGTCAGCCAACGACAGCGGGATCTACGACTGCATGGTCAGCAACGAGTGCGGCTTTACAGCCAGCAACACCGCTGTACTGACCGTAATGAACTCGTCCCCCTCCATCGCCACCCCCCCGAGCAGCCAAAGCGCCTGCATCGGCAACCCCGTCGCACTTACCCTCACCGCCGCTGGCACACCGCCGCTCTCGTACCAATGGCGTCACGAGAGCGTGCCGATCAACGGCGCCACAAACAACAACTTTGTGATCCCCGCCGCCGCCCCCGCCGACGCCGGATCCTATGACTGCGTCGTCACCAACGACTGCGGCAGCGTCACCAGCTCCCCCGCGACGCTCACCGTTCTGGCGCCTCCCTCCATCACCACGAACCCGGCGAGCCAGGCGGTTGGCGCGGGGGGCGTGGCGATGTTCGCGGTCGCCGCCGACGGCGCTGCGCCGCTGACGTACCGCTGGCGGCGCGGCGGGATCGATCTGTCCAACGACGGCCGGATGAGCGGGGCCGACACCGCGGTGCTCACGATCAGCCCGGTCATCCCGACCGACGCTGGCGTATACGACGCGGTCGTCACGAACGTCTGCGGCGAGGCGATCAGCAGCAGCGCAGGCCTGACGGTCGAGCAGGAATGCGCGGCGTGGGCGCTCGCGTCGAACGTGGGACCGTCCCCACGGCGCGCGTTCGGGATGGCTTATGACATCGCCCGTGATCGCGTCGTCCTCTACGGCGGGTTTGACGCCACAACGACCTCGCTTTCTGACACGTGGGAGTGGGACGGCATCTCGTGGGCGCTGCGATCGACCACCGGGCTCCAGCGGGCGCACATCACGCTCGCATACGACGTTTTGCGCCAGCGAACCGTGTTTTTCGGCGGAGAAGACGTGGGGGACAATCAAGGACACCCGGAAACGTGGACGTGGGATGGGAATCAATGGACGCCTGGCGCCAATGGTTCGCACAGGCACAGTCACGCGATGGTGTTCGATCCGCTGCGCAGCGAGACGGTGGTATTCGGCGGTAACCACAACGGTGCCGCGCTGGGCGATACCTGGGTCTGGGACGGCTCGCAATGGACGCCGCGAAGCCCCGGCACGTCGCCGCATGTACGCGACGGCCACGCCATGGCGTACGACTCCGATCGCGGCGTCATCGTGCTCTTCGGCGGACGCGAGGGGGCCACGCGACTCGGCGATACCTGGGAATGGAACGGTACGGACTGGACCCAGCGATCGCCGATCAACTCGCCTAGCCCGCGAAACGGGCACGCGATGGCCTACGACGCAGTGCGGCATCGCGTGGTGCTCTTCGGTGGGTACGACGGGCAAAATCTTGGCGACACGTGGGAGTTTGACTCGGCGGCGAACACGTGGACCCACCGGATGCTCGCTGCAGCTCCCGTCGGTCGGTACGGGCACTCGCTTGTGTTTGACTCGGCGAGGAATCGCCTCGTGCTCTTCGGCGGCACGCCGAACGAAGGCACGACTGTGCTCAACGACACCTGGATCCTCCGCGACTGCTCGGGCGACCTGAACTGCGACGGCGCTTTGGACAACTTTGACATCGATCCATTTGTATTTGCGTTAATCGATCCGGCCGGTTACGCGACCGCATATCCGAATTGCGATCGCGATCGCGCTGATATCAACGGCGATGGCGTGGTGGACAATTTCGACATTGATCCGTTTGTTGCGCGGCTGATCGGCCAATAGCGGTCGCCTACGGCTCCAGCGGCGGCGGCGGGGGAATCGACGGGCGGTGAGCGCGCTTCTTGGCCGCGGCCGAAGCGAGCGTGTCATAGTAAGCCGTCGGTGGAGTGCCTGAGCCGTGGTCTTGATCTCCGCGCGCGTCACCGGGGCCGGCTTCGGCGAGATAGCGCGAAAGCAAACCGCTGGCGGTCTGCCCCCGCGGCGGCATCAACTCGGCGTTTTCAAGCGCGTTGAGCAGGTGGGCGGCCGATTTCAGCCGGAAGATGTGGTTCTTGTGCGTGGCGCGCTCGATGACGTCGATCAACGCGTCAGGGCATCCGTGTTGTTTCAGCCGCTCGACGGGCAACGGCGTTGAGCGCTGATGTTGGGCGATCTCGTCGAGCGCGCCTGTGAAAGGCAGCGCGCCGGTGAGTATCTCAAACAACGTGATGCCAAGCGCATAGACATCTGATTTCGGCGAAATTTGGCCGTCGAACATCTCCGGCGCCATATACGCCGGCGTTCCGGCGAATTCGACCGGCTGATCCCGCAATCCGATCAGTTGTCGCTTGCAAGCCAGGCCGAAGTCCGTCACCTGCGTGCGGCCATCGCGTTCGATGAGCACATTGGCGGGCTTGATGTCGCGATGGACGATCCCCCGTTCGTGCAATGCGATGATCGCGGCGGCGATTTCGCGTAATGCGACGAGCGCGGTGGCCGATGGCAGCGGGCCGCTGCGTTTGATCACCTGCGAGAGTGTCGGCCCGTTGACGAATTCCATCACAAGGTAGGGAACGCCGGCGACCTGATCGGCGTGAAAAACCGCGTTCAGATTTGGGTGCGTCAGCGCGGCGGTGGCGCGAACGCCCGCGAGAACGTCATCGAGTCGCGATTCGTCTCCCGGCGCAACGTTCAGCAGGAATTTGACGGCAACGTCG
>JAEUIR010000182.1 GCA_016795025.1 Phycisphaerales bacterium | reverse complement strand
GAGTTATGATCTTCGACCTCGATTGAGGCAGGCCAGGAGTCGCTGAATCGAGACCCGGCCGTGCTCGGATACAAGCTCGCCCATTTCCAGTGCAGCGTGTCCGCGCTGAATGCAGCCACCACGCCGTTGCCCGTGGATACGTACAACGTCGTTTCGTCGCTCGTTAGACGACAGGCGCCACCTTCCATCGGCAGATACAACGGCCGCCCCACGACGGTGGTGGCGCGCAATACGCGCCCATCGCGCGGATCGAGCAGCGCGACGCGAAGCTCGTTTTGATAGAGCACCGCCGCCGCCAGAACGCCGCCGACCGTGATCGGCACATCCTGAAACGCCGCGCCGTACAGTTCACCAGTCGGGTCAGCGCCGATGCGCCACACGATGCTGCCGCTCTGCCGATCGCGGGCAACCAGCTCGTTTCGACCGTCTCCGCCGCCAGATTCAGAAGCCTGGCCGCCGGCCGATTCGATGCTGTACACCCGCCGCGAGTCTGTCGAGAGCGAATTGCCCGCGTGCGAAAACAGCAGCCACCGCGCATCGCCTGAAATGTCCGCTTCCGGCGCATCGCCGGCGTCCAGAATCTGGATGCCCGCAGCGCCGAGCAGGCGGATTTGCCTGACATCGCGCGACTGAGATTGCCGCAGGATCGCTGCCGCCCCCGCTTCAGTCGCCTTCCATCGAACCGCGAGCGTCAGCTCGTCCATCGCCCAGATCGCGCCGCGGCAACGCACTAGAAGCAAATCATCCGAAACGAGAATTTGGTGCAAAGGCCAGCGACCTTTTTGCGCGGCGGCCGACGAGAGCGCTTCGTCGTCTTCGACTCCGCTCGATGAGGGAGCGGTCAGCGGCTCATCCCAACGGCGCGAAGCACGCAGCAGCGGCGTCACCGCCGACGGATCGTTTGGCTCTCCGGCAAACGCCCGCTTTCGAGCGACCCATTCGAGGATCGGGGCGAGGCGACGATCAATGCGCTGAGCGTCCGCGCCTCCCGCCAAATCGATCTCGCGCTGCACCGAGGGCCAGGCGCCGATGCCGGTCAGCGCCACGAGCCGCAGCGCTCGGTCGGCGGCTGTCGGGGCAAATCCAGATTGCTCCATTTCGCGCAGTATTTCGAGCGATTCGCCATATGCACCCTGATCGACCAGCAACGTCGCGAGATCGCGTCCGATCTCAGGCGCGGTGCTCGCCAGCGGATAGTGCTGAAACAAGTCTCGCAGGCCCGCGATGTCCATTTGACGCTGAGCGTCGCGGAATCGGGCCGAAACCTCAGCGTCATACATCGTGCGATACGTCTCCACCCCGGCGGGAGGAAGCATCGCGAACAGTCGCCGTGCATGCCGCCACACGGGCTGATATGTGCGACCATCCGCGCTCGCGACCAGCTCACCGGAAAGCTGCATGACCTGTTCGATTCGACGGATGGCCAAGCGAATGTCGCCGGCCTGAATTGCCTCTCGCACGCCGCTGGACAGAATCGCGGCCTCGTTGTTCTCGGGAAGCGTCGCCGTAGCCGGAACCGCACGTTGAATCTGAGCGTGGGCCGGTTTGACGCACGCATTCATCCCGCAGAGCGCGACGAGCGTCATCGCGCATGCAAACCGCGACGGCGACTGCTGCGATTTCAGCCGATCTGGCAATGCGCTTCCTCTTTGAGAGCCGACTGAGTGAGCGATGATCCCCCTCAGCGCTCGCGGAGGTTGCGAACGTCGCCGAAGGGGAGTTCAAACTAATTGTATCGGACGAATTCGCGCACAGTGTCTTGTTGCGCCGATTTTGCGCATGCTGACAATCCCAAGAAAAAGACTCGCACGCCGGCGTGAGCCAGCGCGCGAGTCTTTGTGATTTTGAAGAAAAATCGTCGGCTCAGGGATTCACAGCGCCAAGCAGCGGATCATTCGGACAGAGCGGCGGGAACGTGCAGAACAACGTCGTGTCCAGGTCTACGCCCGGCCCCTGGTAGCCCGATGTCAGAAAGTTGTATTCGACAGGATCGCAATTCAGAATCGTGCCGCAAGGGTTGAAGTTTCGACCAAAGTTCACGAGCGCCCGCGGCTGGCAGGTGGCGGTTTGAAACGCGACGCCGGCCGAGACCATCGTCGCAAGTATTTTGATGGAGCGGTAGTACCCACGCATGAGCTTGTTCTCCCAAATGAAGCGCGTCGCCGCCTAAGCGGGGCAATCGAGCAGAATTTGAACGGGGCTGCAGAAATTAAAGAATGCGCCGCCGCCGCAGTTCAGAACAGCGCAGAAATCAAGCGATGAAATCGCCTGATATGCGAAGAACTGCGAGCAGCCTGTCGGCAAAGCCTGAAACAGCGTTCCGCCGACGCATGCCGCGGTCAGCCAGAACCACCTGATACGGGAATTCCTCATGCGAGCTCCTTCGAATCTTCGTCGATCGATCGTAGAAGTATAAAAGGAGGCGGAGCGTCCGACAAGAGATCGGAACCAGCGCTGGCGCTCAAAGTCGCGAGTGGCGCACGAAAACGGGGTGGGCCGCCGATGCAGCACACCCCATTTTTCATGGTGTAAACCGGAAATGAACGGGCGAGACGCCCGTTAAACCGTCTTAGTTGGTGCCAAACAGACCGCCGGTCAGGGCGTTCAGGATGCCGCTGAGGCTGGTCACGGCACCGATGTTCGGCAGGCAGTTCAGGCCGAGAGCCATCGTGAAACCGCTGGCCAGCACGGCGAAAGCCGCGAGCTTGTTCTTGGACATTTCGTTACTCTCCAATTGAGCGAGACGTTTTCAGACACGCTGGCGATCGATCAATAGCCCGGAGCGCTGTACTAGACAGAATTCCACGGCTTCCACTCGCCGGAACATCGTGCAGGCGACGCTGAGTAATGCACGCCTTGTACGCGGCTCACAGGCGAAATCGACCGCTCTACCCGGGTTTCTTAGCCAAACAGTTCTTCGTTCAGGACATCGAGAGCGACGTTGATCCAACGATTGTTCGTCGGGAAACCGTCGTTGAAGAAACCGTTCCAGAAGCCGCCCAGGCAGCCACCGGTGTGGAACAGCGTACCGGTTGTGATGGCGGTCAACAACGCAAACTTCACCTTCTTGAGCATTCCAGTCTCCTAGTAAAGTCCGGACGATTGGTCCTCGACCGGACTGAACCCACCGCAAATTGCGGCGAATCGTTCATCGTCTAATTAGTCAATGCCACGCAGCCACAGGGCATCACCGAGCAGGTCGCCGATGAGCGCCGTGAGCTGACCGGCGCCGCAGCCGCCGATCGCCAGGTGGAAAGTCACCGCGGTCGCCGAGACCGCCCAAAACATGATCTTCTTACGCAGTGTCATTCGAATTGCTCCCAAATCGTTTTCGATTTGCCGGTATAAAAACCGTAATTAGTCAAAGTTCACAGCGACCAGAATGCGCTGCATCGCGGCGGCCAGGCAGCCGCTGCCGAAACCGAGCGACAGCGCCGTGCCAGCCGACACGAGCATCAGTGCGCTCTTCCACCAAATCTTCTTCGTCATCGCGAGCCTCCAATTGAGAAACTCATTGCCGCTCCCCGAATCAAACTGCATTCGGGTACGACCGGCACACGCCGATCGCATTCAGACTACGTGCTTCCGACGGGCGGCTCACAATCTGTAGAGAGGGTCAGATTAGTTGCCAATTGACCCAGATTCGACCGCGCCGCGAATCAGGGAGAAAAGTTTATGGTTATCCCGGCCCGCGCCAAGCCCCATTCGACAAAATTTCTTGGATTTTTTCGATCGTGACCGGTTCCGAAAGCCCTCTATCCGTCACGATTCCACGAATCAAACCCGCAGGAGTCACATCAAACGCCGGATTTCGACACCGCGCCAACGACGTAATCCAACGCCTACCGCCAAGCTCACGGACTTCCGTTTCCGATCGTTGCTCTATCGGTATCTCGCTTGCAGAACCTAAGCTGAGATCAAACGTGCTGTGTGGCGCCGCCACATAAAAAGGAACCTCGTGGTGCTTGGCCGCCAGCGCATGCGAGTACGTGCCGATCTTGTTCGCCGTGTCACCATTAGCCGCAATTCGATCCGCGCCGACGATCGCCATTTGAATCTCACCCGCATGCATCAAGCTCGCCACGGCCCCGTCGCAGATGACCGTCACGTCGATGCCGGCCGACGCCAACTCAAACGCTGTGAGCCGCGCTCCCTGCAACAACGGCCGCGTTTCCGATGCAAACACGCGAAATCGTCGGCCCGAGCGGTGCGCGACGTACAGCGGCGACAGCGCTGTGCCGTACGCGCTGGTCGCCAGCGCTCCGGCGTTGCAATGCGTCAAGACTCCGCCGCCATCCGGCACCAAGTGCGCGCCTACCTCGCCGATGCGACGGCACATCTCGATATCCTCGCGGTGAATCTCGCGGGCCGCCGCCAGCGCGGCCTCCGCCATCGCGCGCGAGCCACCATCGCGGGCCGCCAACGCCGCCGACCGCACTCCTCGCACAGCCCACGCCAAATTCACGGCCGTCGGGCGCGCGTCAGACAGATATTGCGCGACCTTTTCCAATTTCAAAACGAATTGCTCGGCTTCAAGTCGCCAATCGCCGCGAATGCCCAGGAACACTCCATATGCCGCCGCCACGCCGATGGCGGGGGCCCCGCGGACGCGCAGCACCTTGATCGCTTCCCACACCGTCTCGACATCGTTGCAGCGTAAATGCGCCACTTCGTTCGGCAGAATGGTCTGATCTAACAGCAACAGCTCGCCGTCGAAATCTCCCATCCAATCGAGCGTCGCGGGGAGATTTCCGAAAATGGCCGCGTCACTGCGTTGTGAAGCCGCAATCGTAGTCGTCATCCTGATGTTCCAGGCGAGCAGACCGGCAGGCTGTCAACTCGCGTTGTTGTTTCCGCGGTGCGAGCAGGTCTGGGACGCGATGCACTCAGGCTTCAGCCGCAGCCGTTCCACGGGGCGTCCGCCAATAATGTGACTTTGGACGATCTCGGCGACATCCGCAGGCTGCACGAAACCGTACCACACTGCGTCCGGATAGACCACCAGTGTCACGCCGTGTTCACACTGATCCAGGCAACCCGCCTTGTTCACTCGCACCCCCGACGCCGCGCCGTTTTTCTTGATCTCGGACTTCAACGCCTCGCGAACCATCTCCGCCCCGCGCGCCGCACAGCATCCGCGCGGATGCCCGGCTTCGCGCTGATTCTCGCATACGAAAATGTGGTATCGATACCCGGCCATTGGCTGATCCGCGCCTCCAGTGTGTCGAACGGCGATTGTGGCTGCGCAAGCGGCCGAGGTCAAACCAGGTGGGACGGGGTCGCCTTGAACCGGGTCGGCGTCAAGTTTGTGGGTATGGGGAGCATCGCCGTCTCGGCGGTGCGAAAACATTGATCGCGCTCGATAAGAATTCTGTTCGCACCGGCTGGAAGCCGATGCTACCCACAAACGATTTGTGCAGCGCCGTCAAAGCCCGACCGGCCCCAGCGACGCTCTTCTCGAATCTGTTCCGGCCGCTTTCCGGACGTAGTGAGAGTCTCGCGGTCAGAATGCTCCAACCCACTCGTACAACGCGCAGCGCCTTCCATCGCTGTTTTTGCCTTGTATCCTCCGACTCGACTTGCTACCGTGGAATGTCAGTTCGGCAAGCCATTTTTTGAGGGAAGTCAACATGTGTTTCCGTGTCGTCCCCGGCCACGTGCGTTATTCATCGTTTGCCGTCATGTTTGCACTGACAATCAAGATCAGCGGAAGCGTCGCAGCCGCGGTGCTGTCCTGGAACAACCCTGCCGGCGGCTCGGCGGCCACGGCGACGAACTGGCTGCCTGTTCAGGTTCCGACCGCAGGCGACGATCTCACGTTCGACCTCGCTGCGACCTACACGACATCGTTCAACTCCACGGTTGCCGTCAGCCGTTCGCAAACATTCAGACGAGGAACGGTGACGCTGAACATGATCAACCCGCACACCGTCTCAACCGGAATGACGATCGGGAGCGTCAGTCCGGATAACGCCACCGTCATACTCACCACCGGAACATTGACTTCGGACGCCAACGTCATGTTGGGAGACGGAACCGGGAGCACCGGAACGCTGAATGTCAACGACGACGATGCCGATTTCGTCGTCGGAAGCGGTGCAGACCTCACCATCGGCAGGAATGGAACGGCGTCATTGAACATCACCGCCGCCGGAAGCGTGCAGGTCGGCGATCAGTTGATCGTGGGGTCGAATGCTTCATCGGTACCCACCGTTATTGTCTCGGGGTTTTCGATTGCGCCGCCCGGCACGTCGAATTTGAGAGTACTCGGCACCGGCGAGTCGCGCATTGGTCAGGGCGGAGACGCCACGATGACCGTCAGTTCCGGTGCCCTTGCCAGCTTCGCCGGCGATGTCATCATCGCCAACGGCTCGGCATCAACAAGTTCGGTTACCGTTCACACCGCCGGCTTGCTGGACGCACGCTTGCTCGTCGGCGGCGATCTCCTGATCGGACGCAACTCCAGCGCGACCGCCGCCGGCAACGGCACGCTGAACATCAACACGGGCGGCCAGACCACGGTCGGCGGCGTAACGTTGCTCGGTGATCCCAATGGCGGCATCGGGCACATCGATCTGGGCGGAGGAACGCTAAACGGGACCGGCGCCGTCACGGTCCTTTCCGGATCGACAATCAGCGGCAACGGCACGATCAATGCCGCAGTGGACAACTCAGGAAACATTCAACCCGCCGGTGGAACGGGCCTGACGCTCAACGGCCAACTCACGAACAGCACCAATAACATCATCGGCAATCGGATCACTTTCGGCCCGGCCGGCAGTTACAGCGGCTCCGGAACCTGCCAGGCGGATATCAGCGGCGATCCCGCATCATCCATCAACGCCACCGGACCGCTCAGCATCGGCGCGGCCACCACCAGCGGCTTCTTTTATCTCGGCGCACTGAACATCGGCTCGCAATTCGTCACGCTCGTCGACAGCAACCAGGCCGTTCTCGGCGGACAAACCAGCATCAACGGCGGAACCCTGTCATGCACCACGGGCATCGGCAATCAGAACGGCGGAGCGATTCGCGGCAAGGGCACACTCAGCGGCAATGTCGTCAACTCCGGCATCATTCAGCCGACCGACCCCGGCAACGCCCCGGTCAACATTAGCATTAATGGATCGCTGACGTTGAATCCCACGTCTGAGATACAGATCGAGCTTAACGGCCCGGCAAACACCGACCGCATCAACGTCAGCGGAACGGCCGCGTTCGGCGGCACAGTCCGCCTGACGCTCGCGCCGGGTTATCTCCCGTCGCTGGGCGAGCAGGCGATCCTGGTGAACGCAACCGGCGGCAGGACGGGAACGATGTCGAGCGTCATCCATACGCCGGTTTGCGATCAGTACACGATCGTGCTGGTCTATTCCTCAACCGCGGTGATTGCTCTGATTCGGCCGAATCCGGCAGTGACGTCGCCGGGCGATGTCGATCGGGATGGCGACCACGACTTCGATGATTTCGATCGTTGGGCTCCCTGTATGGCAGGCCCGGACATTTTGACGCCGCCGCCGGGCTGCGACCCGGACGATTTCCACTTCCGCGCCGACATGGACATGCCGTACTGCGTGGACTATGACGTGGACTTGCACGATTTCGCTGTGCTGCAACGAATTATTGACGGCACGTAGCCCGCCGCCCGATCCGGCCGGGTGGGCCGACCGCGAAACAGTGTTGCGTGAATCCCTTCTCGCACCTTGCACTGGGTCGGAATGCCACCGGACCGGGTGCGCTTCGCGCCTCTGATTTCGCAGGGATCTGTCATCCGCCCAATTCGGTTCGAAAGAAGCACTTCGCAACGCTTTCACACGATTCAACCTGTCAAATCTGCTG
>JAEUIR010000181.1 GCA_016795025.1 Phycisphaerales bacterium | reverse complement strand
ATCGGTGGAACCGCACGGAAGCACACAGTGCTGAACGGCACTGGCGCGCAAAGCTCGAAGCGCGAATCTCCACGCACCCAGTTCTCAAACTGGCGGGCCAGGTCACAGTGGAATCGAATTCGTTCCTGCAAACCCGCGACGCCGAACGTGCGGATCACAAACCACAGCTTGAGCGAGCGAAAGCGTCGGCCAAGCTGAACGCCATAGTCCATCAAGTTTGTCGCGTCGGTTTCGCTTGTTCGCAAATACTCCGGCACGAGAGAAAACGCCGCGCGCAGCGCGTGTGGATCGCGCACAAGCAGCACGGAGCAGTCTTTCGGCGTGAACAGCCACTTGTGCGGATTCACCACCAGCGAGTCGCCGAGTTCGAGTCCATCCATCTGCGCGCGGTACTCCGGACAGATCGCCGCCGAACCCGCATGAGCAGCGTCGATGTGGAACCACATCTTGTGCCGGCGGGCAATCTCGCCGATCGCCCGAGGCGGGTCGACGCTGGTCGTCGAGGTCGTGCCGACCGTCGCCACTACGGCGATCGGCCGTGCTCCGGCCGCTCGATCCGCGCTGACGGCGTGCTCCAGCGCCGCCGGGATCATGCGAAATTGCGCGTCAGTCGGAATCCGGCGCAGGTTCTCCAGCCCGATGCCAAGCGTCAACACCGCTTTGTCGATCGACGAGTGCGCCTGTTCTGACGCATACACAGTGAGACGCGGCAGATCGCTCCGCCCGCACATGCCTTTTTGACGAATTTGCAAATCGGTCTGACATTCGCGAGCGGCCGCCAGCGAAATGAGCGATCCGATCGATGCGGTGTCGTTGATGTGTCCGCGGAATTCGGCAGGCAGGCCCATCATCTGCCGCAGCCAATCGCAGACGTGCTCCTCAAGCTCCGTCTGCGCCGGTCCCGTGCGCCAGAGCATCGCGTTATTGTTGATCGTCGCGGCCAGGGCCTCGCCGACGATCCCGGGCGCGGATCCGGTGCTGGCGAAGTACGCCATGAACGCGGGGTGGTTCCAGTGTGTGGTGTTCGGGACGATGATCTGCTCGAAATCGCGCAGTAGCGCCTCGGGCGGTTCGCCCGATTGCGGCGGAGTTGGCGGAAGCGCGGCGCGAATGTCGCCAGGGCGTATGTTCGGCGACACGCGCATCTTGCCGACCTGCGCGAGAAAATCCGCCGAAATATCGGCGACGCGATGCATGGTCTCGCGAAGCAGTTCGGTGGGCATGTCGCCAACCGGGTTCGACTGGTCAGATTTCTCGACGCGAACTGCGCTCGAATCGCGCACGGCGCTGTTGTCGTGCATGCTGTGCCTTTTTCAGAGTGCCCGGCGCATCGCGAACCTCGGCGCAGCCGGGGGCGATGAGCCACCGGAATCGTAGCCGGTCGAACGGCCGGGGAGAACATCGTAAGGCGCTCGATGGATATTTGACCGAAATCGCGGCTGTTGATACGTTGGCGACGTGACGACCGTGGCTTTATCCGACACGCAATCCGCGCTGGGCTCGACGCTCGCCGGCTCACGCTGGTACGTCGCCGCAGGCGTGGTGTTCGCCGCGTTCTATTTTGTGCTGACGACCTGGTTGACGCCGCGCGGGCTGGATCGGCCGGCTGTTGTGATCGGCGCGCCGATGGTCGGGCTGGCCGTACCGGTTTACGTGGTTCTGGTTGGGATGTGCGGGTTCGCAGCGACAAAGATCCTGGGCGCGCGTGACTATTTGGCGAGCCTCGAAGTCTTGTGCGTCGGCGTGGCAGCGTGGGCGCTGCTGGGCGGGACAATGGATGACTGGCTCGCGCGGTTTCATCGCAGCGCCACGGGCGCCAGCCGCGCACCATATTCGGCGTTGATGCTCGAATACGCGGTGCAGATCGCGGCATTCGCCGCCGGCCTTTTCGGCATTGTGATCGCGATTGGATCGGTTGGCCCCCCGGGAACAACTTGGCGCGAGCGGGTCACCGCTCATTGGCCGCCGCTGGACAGGAATGAAAAAGCAGCATCCGGCGTATTGACAGTATTCGTTATCTGCGCCGTCGCGGCGCTGGCGATGTTGGTTTTCATGGGGCCGCGCGTCGCGCATACGCATCAAGGCCAGGTTTATTTCTCGATTTTCGCGGGATTCGCGATCGGAACTTACGCGGCCCGAAGCACGCTCGGGCGGGCAGCCCCGATCTGGTACGCGCTTCCACCGGTGGTGCTCGGCATCGTGGGCGTCATCCTGGCAACGATGAATCCGGCGCTGCCACAGCCATTCGCTCAAATCAATATCATTCCGCCAAGCGCACTTTCCCGGCCGCTGCCGATTGAGATCATCACGGTGGGCATTGTTGCGGCAAGCTGGATGTTGCGGAATTTGCAACACGCTGCGCCGCCGCAACCCGCAAAGAGCAACTGACAACTCTCGGCACCTCGCCCAATTTTTCGAGATCCCCGCCTTTTGCTGGACCGCAGGCTGAGAATTGCGCGATTTTCTAGCGGTTGAGAGGTACATTTTGATAAAATGGGTGCAACTCACGAGGTGACTAATGCGCAATGGGATTCACTTTCGTAATCGGCTGCTTCTGCTGGGCGTTACCTCATCTATCTTTGCGATTGAAGCCGCCGCGCAAACGCAACGGCCGCTGCCTTTGGAATCGGCCCAACCGGTCGAGCAACCGCGCGTGCCCGCGCTGGTATTCGTCTCGCGGCAGATTCCAGATCGCGGCACGGTCTATTGGGATGTACCGAACGCCATGCCCGGTGTGGGACCATATTCGCGTGTGCGACCGGCGGAACCGGGAAAGCTGCTCGTTCGCGAATCAACGGGGCGAATTCGCACGCTGATCGACGGCGCGAGCCCGCGTGCCGAGTCGCTCTTTCTGATTGATGTGAACGGGCCGGCGGTGTCATACGACGGAAAAACGATCGTATTCGCGGGGTTGCCACAGGGGGATTGGAACGATGAACCCGGCGCGAGCGTCGGGGGTTGGCGGCTGTATGCGATCGGCGCGGACGGTCGAAATCTGCGGCAGGTCACATTTTCGGATCGCGGCGGCATGGACTATTCTCAATTCGGCGCGACCGCGAACATTCTTCGGTCATACGACGACTTTGATCCGTGCTTTTTGCCCGACGGCCGAATCGTCTTCGCCTCGACGCGCTATCCTGTCATTGCGCAATACAGCGGTCAGCGCGGCTCGAATCTTTATGTGGTGAATCTGGACGGTTTCCGGCTGCATCGCATCACATCCGAGCGCAATGGCGCGGATCGGCCGTTGATCGATCCGTCCACTGGTAAGATCGTATACGCGCGTTGGTGGCGAAATTACCGATTTCCGTTGGACAGCATGCAGACAGTGGAGATCACGCCGCCGCCGGAGGCGTATGGCTATGAGGGGCGATCGTACACACAGCACCAGGGGCTGACGGTTGACGCGGGCGCGGCGGCCGGCGTCGCGACGGATCGCAACGCCTGGCAGGCGGCCCGCATCCTTTCGGATGGCAGTGAGCTGGCCATGTGGGGCGGCATCGAGAGAAACCAGGACGACAACGCCGTTTATGGCGGCGGCTTCACGTTCGGCGGTGTTTTCTATGCGAATTATTTTCCGATGTTGAACATGAGCGAGGCAGCCGGATTCGGCGGAATTCGATTTCGATTCCATGGTCAGCATGACTGGCTGCCGATCGCGGGCATTACGTACCCGACGCTGGACTATGTTCATCCGAGTAATCCTACATCATTTGGCGTGTACAACGGTAATTACGCTGGTGAGGCCGAGCCGCTGCCCGATGGCCGAGTGGTCATCAGTTGGGCCGCGGATGTAATGCAGGACTACGGTCTTTACATCCTCGACGGTGACGGCGCCAACCGCGTGCCGTTGTATGACCGCCTCGGCACGAGCGAGTTGCGGGCGCGCGTGCTTGCGCCGCGCCAGCGGCCTCCGGTGTTGCCGGATGTGTATCGTGACGATCCTGAGCGGCCGTTCCCCAGCGAGCTGCCGCCGACCGCGAATGGGCCTTACGACATCGATGGCACGTTTGTATTCGATTGTCTCAATGTCTACGCAAATGCGCCGGTGGACTCGCGCATCACGTCCGCCCCGGCGGTTGGTTCGGCCGCGACGATTCGCTTTTTCATCGATCATCAGCGAACGAATCCCGGCTCGTTTCCGGTGAATGACTGGCCGATCCTGCTCGGCGAGCGGACCATTTCGCCCGCGGGTGAAGTGACCGAACCGGCCGCACCGGCGAATGTGTCATTGTTTGAGCAGTTGCGCGGCTCGGCGCCGGATTTTCGCGTGCCGCACACGGGTGGGCCGTATGCGGATGGAGCGGGGCATGTGACGGGCATGAACTTTGCGCCTGCGGGAGTCGTTGCGCGGTGCGTCGGCTGTCACGCGGGGCACTCGGCAATGGTCGATCCGGCAGATCGCACGGAGGCGCGGTTCAGCAACCTCGCGCCCGGCGCGCACGTTTCGGCGTCATCCGCACGGGACCCGAATTACATCGGCGGGTTGATCGATCGGCGGGTGGCGCTGGGCGAACAATGGCGCTATTGGAATAGCGCACCGGGCCAACAGGACGGCGAATGGGCGCTGCTGGTGTTTGACGTGCCTGTCACGGTGCGGTCGGTGGTGCTTTACAACCCGCGCTTCGGCGACGAGGCGAATTCGACGATTCAGGTGCATCAGGCGACGGTCATGTTATATGCCGACGCGGCAGGCACGAATGAGGTGGCCCGGGCATTCGCAAATGAAATTGAGCCGTTTGGAACGGCCGTGCCATTTGTGGAGACGCAAGCTCGCGCGGTGCGCGTGCGGTTGGATGACGTGAGCGGCGCGTTCTACGGGATTCAGCTTGCGAGTCTGGCTGAGATCGAAGTCATCGCCCGCGGCGAAGCACCGTAGGAGCAATTGACGAGGCTGGCGCGGTATTTTGTTGGCGGTGTTACGTTGCAAGTGGGGTGTTGGCGAATTCCCCCGATGAGCATCCAGGCGACCGCATACTCGCGAGCGCGGCTCGATTGATCGGGCAAAACGCACCGGCAGGATGCCGGTGCTACCCAGGACGGCGCGGCTTTGCTCGATTACGCGGTTTTGGACGACATCGCCAGCGCGCGAGCGACATTTGGCGCGAGCGGCTCAGGCAGCCGGAACCGGGAGGATGACACCATGATGACAAGAATCGGCAGCGACCCGTTCTTCAGGATTTCGAACATGGCATTGTCGGAATCGCCGAAATACCCCGTCAGGAAAAACAGCACCAGAATCGGCGCAATGAAGTAGCGCGAGTCGTCCGAGCGCCACGTGCTCCATTTCTTACGATACAAACCGAGAAAACAGCCGTATATGAAGAAGGCGGGCGGAATTCCGAAAAAGCCGAAATTCAGCATCGCTTCGCCGGCCAGGCCATAGACGCGCGTCGATTCGAAATCGCGGCCTTTCCACCGGCCCTCGCCATATTGAATCGCGGTTCCAGCTTCGTTTTTGCCCGGTGGCTTGTTGTACCAGATGGCGCGCGGAATGAACGACACGGCCGCGCGAAAGTAAGTTTTTCCCAATCGAAAGTCGTAGCGATCCGGAAAGTTCGTCAGGCGATACATGATGAACGATTGCATTTCGCAGCGTGACAGGTCGCCCAATATCGTCGTGGCCATCGTGTTGCCCGTGGTACGTTCGAGATGGTGGCGCGCATCGGCGCTTTGAAGCGCGGCAAACCCGGCCATGCCCGCGCGCTTGTAAAAGCCATAGAAGTATGCGAATACGAAAAGCACGATCATGCCGCTGATCGCCCAGCCGGGATGAATGCGTCGCAGGCGATAGTGGGCCATGCCAGTGGTGATGAACAGCACGCTCATCACGGCGCTGCGGCTGCCGCGCAGCCCGAGCAGCATAAACTGTCCCACGGCCAGCGCCGCGAGAATGCCCATTTGCGCGCCGAACGAGCGTTTGCGTCGTTTGTCGGTCAGCGCGTTAATTATTGCGATGGCGATGAGCATCGGCAGCGTGTCGCCGAGCATCAGCAGCCAACTCGTGTGCTGCAAGCCCTCGCCGGTGGCCAGCAATTCGCTCTTGCCGGCCTTTTTCAGACCGCCGAATTTCAGTAATACCACTGCCGCAGCGATCGAACTGATGGCCAGCGCCCACATAATGATCGTGGCGAAGCGATTCGGATTGATGACCCAATGCGTGCGCGCTGGCTTTGCGGCTTTGAACGTGAGCCGATGGCCGAACTGGTAACAAACCAGGCCGATCGCCGACCAGATGCAGTACGTGCCGTACCACGGTCCCCATTCGACGACTTCGGACCACTCTTTGGTGTGCGTGGCCCAGGCTTCGTGGAGAAGCGGGGATATGTACGTATTATGAAACATCATCATTGCCAGAATGGCCTTTGGATCGAATGTATCGAGCCGGCGGCGCATCCATTGGACGATGTCTGTTCCCGCGAGCATCCCGCAAACCGTCGCCGGAATGACGTACCACTGGCGGCAGTTTTCATACGAAATCAGAAAACCAAGCGTGATCAGCATCGTGGCCAGCAGCGCGATGGCCATGCTTTCGCCGGAGCCGCCGGCGACCAGTTGCACGCCGCTTTCCGGCTGTTCGGCGCGCGGCGCGACTCGCGGCAAGGCGTGAATCTGTCGGGCGCTGATGCTGCTCATTTACGTGCCGTTTCGCCTGATGCAAACTGTGTCGGTCATGTCGCGCCCGCCGCGCGAGCGGCCTTGGCGCGCTCAATAACCGTATGCACAAACGCGACGCCGTACAACCCTGTGTGGACGAGATTGCGGATGACGATCGTCCACGCCGCGGCCCGCAGCAGATTGTCGGCTCCAGGAATCCACCAGAATGACAAGAGCGCGGCGGTAGCCAGAATTCCGGCGTGAATCACGACCTGAACCCAGAATCGGCCGGCCAGCGTTACGACGATACCCAGCATGCTCGCCATCAACCCGACGCATTGGCCGAGTACCAGGATCATGAATTCCGGAAAATGCGCGGAATAAGCCCGGCTATAGAGGATGCGGAGCACCGGCTTGCCGACCAAATAAGCGACGGCGTACGTCACGACGCCGACGATCACCGTGCCGATGATCATTTTCATCGCCAGGCGGATGAACGCGGGGTAGTTTTCGTGAAAATAGCGTGCGAGGCGGTTTGACGCGGCCGTGCCGGCCTGAATGAGCAGCAAATTCGCGGCCATCGTGAAATATGCCAGCGCGCCGAAAAAACCCAGCGCCTCGACGCCTCCCGGCTGATGCTTCAGCACGATGCGCGGAATGGCGTCGCACAGGTTGATCATCATCAGCGTGATGCCGAGCGGCAGCACGCGAATGAACAGACGTGCGACTTCCGGCCAGGTGGTCGTCCAGTCACAATCTTCTGCACGAATCGTCCGCGGCCGATCTTTGAACCAGTACAACCCGCCCCAGGCCGTCGCTCCGAGCAATGTGGAGATCGCGACAAACCATGGGAATTGAGAGTCGTAGTATGGCGTGCCGTTGTAAAGCAGATAACAGACCGGGAGCAGAATCAAGAACGGTGTGGCCGTACCGATTCCTTGAAGCGCCTGAGCCCATGCGAGTTGATCCACCCGCTCGCGCTTCTGGTAGACGCCCCAGACCAGTTCCGCCATGCCGCCGAAGATGCGTTCAAAGGCGATCGCAATGAAAATCAAAACGAATGCGGTGCGCGGTTCATGGGTGGCGACGTATGCCAGCACGCCGAGCAGCGTCAGCGCTGCGCCGACCAGGCACACCTCGCGCAGACGTGAGTATACGCCGTACGTGAAATCTCCCGCGGCATCCGCCACCAGCGCAGAACGTGCGCCCATCGTGAAGAATAGCACGATCGGCGAGATGAGCGCCATGCAGTACGTGTATTGGCCGAGCGTTGACGAATCCGTGGCCAGCTTGGCCATCAGGATGATCGGGGCGTATCGG